>AQOF01000062.1 GCA_000565345.1 Salinivibrio costicola subsp. costicola ATCC 33508 = LMG 11651
CCCGAGCGGTCAAAGGGATCAGACTGTAAATCTGACGGCTCACCGTCCTTCGAAGGTTCGAATCCTTCCTCCACCACCATTTTATAAAGCAAGACTCCGTGGTGGAGTTCCCGAGCGGTCAAAGGGATCAGACTGTAAATCTGACGGCTCAGCCTTCGAAGGTTCGAATCCTTCCTCCACCACCATTTTTAAAGGGCCAGCATTTGCTGGCCCTTGTTCGTTGTGCGAAACAACACATTCTATTCGTTATCCAGTCAAGGCCGCCCGCCCATGCGGCGACCACAAATCTTGCTCTGGCCCTTTAGGCACAATGCGCGTCGGATTAATGTTGCCGTGGCTGTAGTAGTAATGGGTTTTGATATGGTGCATATCGACCGTTCCTGCCACGCCTGGCACTTGAAATAACTCTTTCATATAGCAGAACAAATTGCAGTAGTCGGCGATACGTTGTTTGTTACATTTAAAGTGACCCACGTACACAGGATCAAAGCGGATTAAAGTGGTAAATAATCGCCAGTCTGCTTCTGTGATCTGATTCCCAGCCAGATAGCGGTTGCGACTCAGATGATCGTCCAATACCGTCAATGCACTGAATAGCTGATCAAAGGCGTCTTCATAAGCCGCTTGTTCGGTGGCAAAGCCACATTTATACACGCCGTTGTTCACGTTCGGATAAACAAATTCATTCCACTGATCTACCGCTGCACGCAGGTTTTCTGGGTAATAATCGTCATCATTCCCCGTAATGGCATTAAAGGCCGAATTAAACATCCGAATGATATCGGCCGATTCATTACTGACAATGGTCTGGGTTTTCTTATCCCACAAAATCGGCACAGTGACCCGGCCGGTATAGTCAGGTTTGGCTTGCGTGTAAAGCTGGTGAGCGTACTCAAACCCGTATAAAGGCTCGGGCTCGGAAAACGTCCAGCCATACTCCAACATTTCGGGCGCAACAACAGTCACATCGATATGGGGTTCAAGCCCTTTCAAATGACGCATAATCAAGGTGCGATGTGCCCACGGGCAAGCGAGAGATACATAGAGATGATAACGATCAGACGCTGCTTTAAAGCCAGTATCCCCGCTTGGGCCAGCTTCACCGCTCGCGGTTATCCAATGTCGGAATCCAGCATCTTCACGAACAAAGCGCCCGCCTGATGCTTTGGTGTCATACCACACATCGTGCCAAATACCGTCAATCAGTTTTCCCATAGGTCCTCCTTTCTTTCTATGTGCAGTATATGAAGCAACAATAGAAATGTCGGCAGACCCGATTGTTGGAGTTATTCGAAAAAACTGAGCAATGGCTCCGACATTGAGAATGTCATGATTTTGTTAGAACTTTCTTAATCGCCTTTTTCGCGTTTGACCTTCACTCACCATGTCCTCTACTGTGAATAGCGATGAATAAAAGGAGAAAATTGATGAAACGTTTATTTGCGACCCTATCTTTTGCGTTTGTTGTTGCAGCCAGTCTGCCAAGTTTCGCTGCCAATGAGACAACCGAAATGTCAGCAGATCAGCTGACTGACCAAGTGGTGAGCAGCTACGCAGAAGCGGCTGAACAGGTTGTTTCAATATCTAAAGACTATCAAAGTAAGCTCGAGAGCATCAGTGATGAAGAGCAAGCTAAAGCACTAATGGCGGAGACGCAGAAAGAAATGGCGCAAGCCATTGAGGCAACAGGCCTATCCATTGAAGAATATAACAATGTCTTTCGTCAAGCGCGTGAAGATAAAGAACTGCAAAAGAAGATCAGCAACATGATCAATGAGTAAATATAGTTTGGAACAAGGGCAAGTGTATTCTCTTGCCCTTGTTATTTGTTTAGGCTTGAGCCACCGAGACGTGCGATCTAGGTAGCCACAGCGAAATCACCGTCGTAATGAACAAGAAGGCGAACGAGACCCACAAACAGGCCGCTAACCCCCATACTTGGAAAACCCAGCCCGACAACACCGTGCCAATTAATCGCCCCATCGCGTTGGCCATATAGTAAAAGCCCACGTCCAACGATACGCCATCGACTTTGGCATAGCTCACAATCAAGTAAGAATGCAGCGACGAGTTAACCGCAAAGATAACGCCAAACAGCATTAATCCGACAATGATGACCGCTTGTGGGTGCCATTGCTCGCCAATTGCGTAAGCAATGACGCCGGTCACCACAGTAAGCCCAAGCGCCCACCCCAGCGCCGCTTTACCACCCGGTGAGTGCCCTGCTTGACGCCCAGTAATTTTTGGGGCAATCCCTTGCACCACACCATAGGCAATCACCCACAGCGCAAGAAAGCCACCGACCATACTATGGCTCCAACCGAATGTGTTGCCCAAATAAATCGGTAAGGCGACGACAAACCACACGTCTCGCGCACCAAAGAGGAACATGCGTGCCGCTGAGAGGATATTGACGCTGCGCGACTTGGAAAATATTTCTGAAAACTTAGGCTTACTTTTGGCTTTACCTAAATCCGCTTTTAGTGACACCACACTGCCAATAAAGACCACAGTCAGCACACCGGCCATGGCTGCCACCGCGTATTGAAAGCCAATTAAAGACAGCAGTGCCCCACCGACAAAAAAGCCTGCCCCTTTGAGTGCGTTCTTAGAGCCGGTGAGGATCGCAATCCACTTAAACAGCGCACCCTGTGCATTATCGGGCACCAGGGTTTTGATCGCACTTTTCGCACTCATCTTATTGAGATCTTTCGCAATCCCAGATAGCGCTTGTGCTGCCATTACCCAAGGGATGGTGAGCCACGCCGCGGGTACCGCCAGCATAGTAAGCGCCACAATTTGCATGCCTAGGCCAATATTCATGGTGCGGTTAAGCCTAATCGAGCCCCTAACCAGCCGCCGACAAGGTTGGTCACTACCCCAAAGAATTCGTAAAACAAAAACAGCGAGGCAATCTCTAAGGTGCCGTAGCCTAAGTCATAAAAGTACAGCACCACCAACATGCGCAGTGCTCCGTCGGTGATGGTGAAGTTCCAATAGTTAAAGGTAACCAGCATGTACTGGCGCACAGATTGGCTTAATTGAGCAAACATGATGGCCGTCTATTTAGGTTTAGGTGTAATAAAAGCGGTAAATAAAGGCGGTGCACTGTATACACCGCCACCGTTAACAAGCATCACTTACTGATCGACAAGACCGACGTTGCGTACCAGCTCAGCGGTGCGCGTGGCGTAGCCCATTTCGTTGTCATACCACGCATAGATTTTGACCATACGCTTACCCACCACCATAGTGGACAGCCCATCGACAATGGTAGAGCGCTGATCGCCACGATAATCAATCGAGACTAAAGGACGCGCCTCAAAGCCAAGAATGCCTTTAAGCTCGCCGTCCGCGGCCTGTTGCAACAGTGCATTCACCTCGTCGGCGGTGGTATCGGTTTCCACATCAAAAATCACATCCGTCAGTGACGCATTGGCGAGCGGGACACGCACTGCATGGCCATTAATCTTGCCTTTTAGATCCGGGAAAATTTCCACAATGGCCGTTGCTGATCCTGTGGTGGTCGGGATCAAGCTCATGCCACACGCACGGGCACGACGTAAGTCTTTATGCGGCGCGTCTAAAATCGTTTGGGTATTGGTTAAATCATGAATAGTGGTGAAAGTCGACTGCGCAATGCCCAGCTTTTCATGAATCACTTTCACAATCGGAGCCAGGCAGTTCGTGGTACACGACGCTGCAGTAACAATTCGATGTTTGCTGGGATCAAATATCGTGTCATTAACCCCCACCACGATATTCGCCACACGCTCATCTTTGACCGGTGCAGACACCACTACGCGCTTCACGCCTTGGTCCAAATATTGTTGCAGCAAATCCGCGTCACGGTGTTTTCCTGTTGCCTCAATCACCACATCACAGCCTGACCAATCGACGGCATCAATCGCTTTCTCTTGGCTTGTCGTTAATGTTTGGCCGTTAATCTGTACGCGGTTGCCTTCCGCACTCACCGCGTGATGCCAGCGTCCTTGCACCGAATCAAACTCCAGCAAATGCGCCAACGTTTCAGTGTCACCGGCCACATCGTTAATATGCACAAACTCGAGCTCTGGCCAATCAAATGCAGCCCGTAATGCCAAACGACCAATTCGACCAAATCCATTAATCCCGACTTTAATTGTCATTACTCTCTCCTTTACACGCAGCAGGTGGGGCGTGACGCCATCTTGGCAAGCCGCGTGATATCTTCTTGATAAGTGTCTTTTAGGCAGTTGGAATCAACTAAGCCCTGAATTTGTTTGCGCATCCAGCCCGGTAAATCAGCGGCTAAGCGATAAAACACCCATTGCCCTTGGCGCGTATCAACCAACACCCCACTGGCCCGCAGTTGTGCCAAGTGGCGTGAGATCTTAGGCTGTGAGGTATCCAGCGCTTCGGTGAGCTCGCACACACATAACTGCCCTTCACGAGCAATGAGCAGCAAACACCGCACGCGCGTTTCATCCGCTAACAATTTGAAAAACTGGTGAGGCAACATAGGCTCTCTCATTACGCTTTATTAAATGCACATATGGATATGCGCATATTATTACCTTCCAACATACACACAACCCTTATCAGTCAGTATTCATAAAAACTTCATATTAAATCGTATAGCGCCGCTTCATTCTTAGCGCTACATTCACTAAGGCAATCAACACCGGTACTTCCACCAGCGGCCCAATCACTCCTGCAAAGGCTTGATCAGAGTGAATGCCGAATACCGCAATCGCCACCGCAATCGCCAGTTCAAAGTTATTACCGGATGAGGTAAACGCAATTGACGCGTTGCGGTCATAGGGGATCCCCAGTTTTTTACCCACAAAGAAGCTAATAAAGAACATCAACACAAAGTAAGTTACCAGGGTACGGCGATACGTAACACGTCAAGCGGCAACGCAATAATCGCCTCCCCTTTTAGGCTAAACATCAACACAATGGTCGCCAACAAAGCGATTAACGTTATCGGGGAAATACGTGGCAAAAAGACGTCTTCGTACCATTGTTCACCTTTTTTAGCGACCAGCACGGTACGTGATAGATAGCCCGCCAAAAATGGGATACCCAGATAAATCAGCACACTTTGCGCGATGTCCCCCATGGTCACATCCACCACATAGCTTTGTAACCCCAGCATAGGAGGTAAAACGGTGATAAATAGCCATGCCATCACACTGTAGGTCAGGATCTGAAATAAGCTATTCAGGCCACTAGGCCGCGCCATACTCTTTATTGCCACCACTGATGTCGTTCCACACCAAGACCATGGCAATACAGCGTGCAAGGCCAATTAATATCACTCCCGCCATATACCCTGGCTCATCACGCAAAAACAGCACCGCCAGTGTGAACATCAGAATAGGACCCACCACCCAGTTCATGATCAGCGACAGCGTAATGGCTTTTTTATCGCGCGTGACCGAGCCTAGTAAACGATAATTTACCTTTGCCAGTGGCGGGTACATCATTAAAATCAAGCCAATCGCCAGCGGTACATTGGTGCTCCCGACCGATAAGCGTTCACTGATGGTCGCAACGTCGGGAAAAAGCCATCCCACACTGACCCCAATGGCCATGGCGAGAAAAATCCACACGGTTAAATACCGATCGAGCCATCCCATTTTTTGCGCGGCCGACGGTGCACAGGTTTCAGATTGAGACATAAGACAAATCCTTGGTTATTGCTGACGTTGAATCACTCGTGTTGCTGATGGGACACGCTACCTATTGATGATGTCCACAAGCCGTATTGCCCTGCATTACAGGCGTGACAGAGCTCAGAAGCGAGGGGTTATTGATGGCTGTGGTGCGCAAAACACCGCGCATCCACTCAGGTAAGGTTGGGTGTAATTGGTAATAGACCCACTTACCACGACGCTCTGCGACGACTAACTGATGCTTGCGTAGCTCGGCCAAATGTCGAGAAATCTTGGGTTGACTCAGGGCTAACGCCTCCATCAGATCACATACACATAACTCACCATGCTGTGAGAGCAGCAATAGAGAGATCAGCCGAGTGGGCTCAGATAAGGCTTTATAAAATGTTAGGGTGTCACACATCGCTATAGTCTACTTTACATACATATGGCATATCATATATATGGAATTCCATATGTCAATCTGGGCACTGGTAAATAATGATTAATTAAAAAGAGCGTGGTTTCGTCGACAAATTCTACCTCTTTGCCATCACTCGAATAGACTTTACGCTTTTTTTACGCGGCGAATGACGACGTTTTTGATACATTACGGGCCTTCGTGAATGGTGTGAGCTTCGAGAATGTTACAGTCTCTTCGTCGATACCCTGTGTGGGCATCTTTTAGTATGCTCGGCGTCACTCTCCTACTTTGCTGGGGATTGAATGCCTTCTTCCCAGTGACGATTGCCGTATTACTGCTTCTTCAACTCGCCGTGGCCATTGTTGCCCTGCAATCCGGCCCCTCTCTGGCTGTGCCGATATCTTTAGTGGCAGCACTGAGCTTTAATTTTCTTTTCACCGCCCCGCGCTTTTCTTTACAAATGAGCGACGTCACTGACGTCATTAATTTGGTGGTATTTATGTTGGTCGCTGGCGTGACAAGTTACATAGCACACTTTTACCGCCAACAACGTGATGAATTAGAGCAAACCCGATTAAGAAATAGCATCTTACTCTCCGTTTCACACGACTTACGTACCCCGTTAGCGACAATTATTGGTACCTTGACAACGTTGCAAGCGTATATGAATAAACTGTCGCATACAGAAAGAAATGAGCTACTCGATAGCGCGACGCAAGAAAGCCACCGCCTACATCACTACATAGAGAACTTACTGCAAGCAACTAAATTGCAACACGGTAGCTTAGTGATCAATAAAAACGCTGAAAACATCATCGATGTTATCAATGTTTCTGTCTCTCGGTGCCATGAGCCTGAACGAGTAAAAATTACCAGCATTGAATCTCCTACTGTGCCGGTCAGCCGTGCACTAATAGAACAGGCCCTGTTTAACATTATTGACAACGCCTTAAGATATTCTCCGGCAAACACCATTGTGACTATCCATGTATATAGTCAATCAAACAATATATACATCGATATAAAAGATCAGGGTGAAGGGATCCCCCTAAAACATGCACATAAGATATTTGATCTTTTTTATACAACGAACGAGGATAAAAAAAGCGACAGTGGATCAGGGCTGGGGCTGGCGGTTGCTAATGGAGTTATACGGGCACATCAGGGCAGGATTGAGTTAGCACACTCAGAAATAGGCTGTTTAATGAGAATTCGTTTGCCTGTTGATGGTGGGAAGTAATTATGGCATACCGCGTATTATTGGTTGATGATGAAAAACAAATCCATACATTTGTACGAATATCACTGAATGCAGAAGGGTTTGATTATCTCGGTGCATATTCATTAGAGAGCGCATTAAGTGTTATTCAGCATCAGTCCCCCGATGTGATTGTTTTGGATTTAGGCTTACCCGACGGAGAAGGTGTTTCTTTACTCAATTACATTCGAGAAAAAGGACATACAACACCGGTTATTATTCTCACCGCGCGCGATCAGGAAGAAGAGAAAATTACGTTACTCGAAGCCGGTGCGAATGATTATATAAGCAAACCATTTGGCGTGAAAGAGCTCATTGTCAGAATAAAAGTACTCGTTAGAGATTTAATCGCGCCTTCAAAGAAAACCGAGGACCTCATTCAGTGTGGTGAGTTAAGTCTATCTTTGTCAAGCCATCAATTTTGGTATCACTCTCGTTTAGTCTCGTTAACGAAGAAAGAGTTTCATTTTATGAAAATACTGATGGAAGGAAACGGCTGTTTAGTAAAACAAGATGACCTTCTCATCTCAATTTGGGGTGAGACACACAGGCAAGACAACCATTATCTGCGTGTTTTAGTCAGTCAAATAAGAAAAAAGATATGTAAGGACGCGAGTCAACACAACATAATAAAAACGGAACCTGGCATTGGTTATCGCCTTTGTGTTAACGAGGATGACCATGATTAACCCTAAAAGCACCATTCGTTTATTATCGATGCCCATTCTATGGATGGGCATTGTCCAGTTTGTATTTGGCCTGTTGTCGCTTTTTTTATTTAACGATCATATATCTAAACTTTTTTTGGGCCCAGCCATCACAATATTGTTTATGTCGTTTTTGATCTCATTCTTCTTCAGAAGAGAAACACTAGATAATGTAGCATTTAGAGAAGCACTTATTTTTGCAACCTTGACTTGGGTTGTCACTGGTATTCTCGGTGCATTACCCATTTATTCAGTGACCGGCGTTAACTTTACTGATGCGGTGTTTGAATCTATCAGTGCATTAACCACAACAGGTGCTACGATTTTATCAGGCCTAGACGCAATGCCGCCTTCTTTTTTAATGTATCGTCAATTTCTACAATGGATGGGTGGGCTCGGTGTTGTTATTTTTGTTGTGGCGGTCTTGCCGATGCTCAATGTCGGCGGAATGCGTCTCCTTAAAGCAGAAACACCTGGCCCAATAAAAGACGACAAGCTTTCTCCTCGGATCACAAAAACCGCCCATTATCTATGGGGAGTCTATTTATCTATTACGGCATTGTGCGCTCTTTCTTATTACGCATCAGGCATGTCTCTCTTTGACGCCATAGGCCACAGCTTTACAACCGTCTCTACCGGTGGCTTTTCAACGCATGACGCTAGCATGTGGTACTTTGAAAGCCATAGCATTTTAATGATTGCTAATGTTTTTATGCTATTAGGGGCTATCAACTTTGGTTTGCATTTTCGTGTTTTTCAGCGCGGTGCAAGAGGCGTGAAGTTATACATTCAAGACGAAGAAGCCAGAATATTCGTACTCATTGTTCTTTTTTTGGGGAGTGTGTTAGGCCTCTATCTCTATAAAACCGAAACTTACCCATCATTGGCATCCTCGGTAAGCTTTGCACTTTTCCATGTCGTGTCTTTTATTACCAGTACTGGTTACGGCGCTGCTGATTTAGGTGCATGGCCGGCAGCAACTGCATTGTTTTTAGTTTTCTGTGCTTATCTTGGCGGCTGCTCTGGCTCAACAGCAGGTGGTAATAAAATCATTCGAGATATCATCACATTTAAAGTGATACGTCGTGAAATCCAACAGCTTTCACATCCGCGTGCAGTGATCCCAATTCGATACCAAAATAAGGCCGTGTCGTCTGATGTTACCAATGCCATTATGGCGTTTATGTCATTGGTAGTATTAACCACGGTTGTGTTTACGATTTTAATGATGATGACTGGGCTTGATTTTTGGACATCGTTCACTGCTGTTGTCGCTTGTATTAATGTATTAGGCCCTGGTTTTGGTGATGTAGGTAGCAATTTCCAGCCTGTAAGTGATATTGGGATATGGTTGCTTAATTTGGCAATGATTCTTGGTCGGCTAGAGTACTTTACGGTTCTAGCTATGTTATTACCCCATTTTTGGAAAATATAATAAGGTTATCATGCTATGGCACATTTTACTGTCATTGGGTTAGGTCGTTTTGGTATCGCAGCGAGCCTCGAGCTTATTCACCTTGGTCATACCGTTACCGGTGTCGATAAAGATTCTAAAATGGTTGAGCAATATGTGGAAGATTTGACCCAAGCGGTTATTTGTGACTCCACAGACGAAAATGCACTACGCGAACTTGATTTAGCAAATAGTGATGCTGTGCTTGTCGCGATTGGAGAAGATATGCAATCCAGTCTCTTGTGTACGCTTGCGTTAAAGAACCTAGGTGTCAAAGAGATTTGGGTTAAAGCCAGTACCAAAGCGCACCATACGATTGTCTCTAAATTGGGCGTGTCTCGTATTATTCATCCTGAAGAAGAAATGGGCATACGTGTTGCCCAGTCTTTAAACTATCCAATGGTTAATAATTATCTTGCCATTGGTCATGGCTTGTACGTTGTAGAAATTGAGATAAAACCCAAACTTCATGATAGGACAATTGCACATGCACTTGGCGATGCGCGGACCAGCATCACGCCATTGCTGGTTAAGCGCGGTCAAGAGGTAATCACGGGGTTAGATACAGGCTTTGAATTGCGTAAAGGCGATCAATTACTTTTGTGTGGAACCCGAGCCGAACTGAAATATATTGCCCCGAGGTTAGTGTGACATGGTGTTATGGCATCCCTCTGTTAGCCCCGTAGAGCGTAAACCGAAAGCGGGTAAGAAACTGTTAGGTGCACCACCGCTGATTCTAAGTGGTAGCTTTGCATTGTTGATTCTATTAGGAACATGTCTTTTAAAATTGCCTTTCGCAACGACTGCGCCTATCTCTTGGATTCAAAGCCTATTTACAGCAACCTCAGCAGTGACAGTCACTGGGCTTGTTGTTGTTGATACAGGTACCCAGTTCACTATGTTTGGGCAAACGGTGATTGCACTGCTTATCCAGTGTGGTGGGCTGGGTTTAATGACCTTTGCCATTGTGACGTTAATTGCGTTGGGCGGACGGATAGGTTTTTTACAACGAACCGTCGCGCGTGAAGCGTTCAATCAGACAGATGCCTCAACGTTAACGTCAACAGCTAAGTCGGTACTTGTTTTCGCGCTACTGGTTGAAGTGATTGGGATGGCAATACTCACACTGCGCTGGCAGGGCGAGCTAGGTTGGAGTGACAGCTTATTCCACGGCTTTTTTTACACCATTAGTGCATTTAATAATGCAGGGTTTGCCCTCAGCGCCGATAGCCTAATGCCATATGTCGATGATATTACAGTCAATCTGACCATTACTGCGCTCTTTATTATCGGGGGCTTAGGCTTTACCGTATGGATCGACTTGCGGCGTCATCGGCGTTGGTCAAAACTCACGGTGTACAGCAAAATGATGATCATAGGGACATGTTTAATTAATGGTGTAGCGTTAATTGCCATTTACCTCATTGAATACGACAACCCCAATACACTGGCTCCCTTGAGTGAATCTGGAAAATGGCTTGCTTCGTGGTTTCAAGCAGTAACACCGCGTACCGCTGGCTTTAATACATTGGCTATTGATCAGCTCGAGGATGCAACCACCGCCATTATCTTGGTGCTAATGTTTATTGGAGGAGGATCGCTAAGTACCGCTAGTGGCATAAAAGTCGTCACCTTTATGGTACTTCTTTTGGCAACATATGCATTTTTACGTCGTGATGAAGCGATTTACGTCTATAAGCGTGAAATAGCCAGAGACACCGTCAGTAAAGCGTTAGCACTGTCTCTTATCTCGATAGGGATGACTTGGTTCGCTATTTTTTGCTTGTTGTTGAGTGAAAGCGCAGAAATGACGGATGTGGTGTTTGAAGCCGTGTCCGCATTAGGAACGGTAGGCCTTTCACGAGGGCTCACTGGGTCATTATCTGATGTAGGTGAGTTTATTATCATTTTTATGATGTTTGCTGGCCGACTGGGTCCGCTAACTTTGGCTTACTTTTTAGCCAGCCCAAGAAAGAAAAAGCTACGCTATGCCGAGACAAAGCTGGCGATAGGATAAGCGAGCGCTAGAATCATTAACGCGGTGCTGATGTGCCGCGTTGGTGGTCGCCAATACCAAAGAATTATTGGTTAAAACCCTTTACATCGTAAAAAAATGCTGTAGTGTAGCTAAAGCTCTAGATACGGAGCATCATAAGACATCAAGTCAAAGTCGAGACAGACCACGCTATTTCCCGCATAGACTCTCTGCAGTATTCCACTTTCGCTTTTTTCCTACATTGATAACCCGTTAACTTGAACACTTTATTTGCTACCACGCTGTTTATTTGTGAACGCTGTTTATTTGCAAAAACCGATGCGCTGGTATCACTTTACTTGTGGTAATAGCTTGACTGACAACGTGCTGACTTATTAAGCAGCACAAACTGTAAAGCACCACGATCTGTTAAATATATGGAGATCCAATATGGCTGCAACAAACGGCAGACTGCGTCACTGGTATCATTTGCGCCGTGCGCAAACACAACCACAAACACCATCAACCACATTTAAATCAGTAAGGAACGCCATTGATAGTTAATTTTGCTCTTCCTAATCTTGCCAACTGGCAGGTCGTGATCCATCAGTTTAACGGGGATATTATCCTCAAGCATTTGCTTCATCGTCTTCCTGTTTTGTCTCAACCTACCCTGCGTTTTGACCCCTGCACCCAAGAAGGCGCGATTTTTAGTCAAGGTGAGTGCTTAGGCGCCTTTTCGATCGCAAGCTAATTTCCCCCCATTACGTACCACGCATCCTCGTCACCATACGCCGAGCATTGCATTGAGGCCGCCTTTCCGTTCATTGAACGAAGCTGGTAAAGTGTCTTACTATCAATAAGACAACAAAGGCAGCCTCACACGTGAAAATCATCTCTTTTAATATCAACGGTATTCGAGCGCGTTTACATCAACTGCAAGCCTTAATTGAAAAACACCAGCCTGACGTGATCGGGTTGCAAGAAACCAAGGTGCACGATGATGCCTTTCCACTCGCCGATGTCGAAGCCATGGGCTATGAAGTACACTTTCATGGCCAAAAAGCGCACTATGGTGTGGCGATGCTATGCAAAAAGTCGCCAATCAGCGTACAAAAAGGGTTTCCAACCGATGATGAAGACGCCCAACGCCGTATGATTATGGCCACGTTTGAAGGCGAAAATGGCCAACCTGTCACCGTTCTCAATGGTTACTTTCCCCAAGGGGAAAACCGTAGCCACGAAACCAAATTTCCTGCCAAACGTAAATTCTACCAAGATTTGATGACCTATTTAGAGGGTCGTGATCCCAGCGAACACCTGGTGGTCATGGGCGATATCAACATCAGCCCTAAAGACGACGATATTGGTATTGGCGATCACAATGCCAAGCGATGGCTACGCACCGGTAAGTGCTCTTTCTTACCTGAAGAGCGTGAGTGGTTAGAGACGTTGATAAATTGGGGCTTCGTGGATACCTTCCGCACCCTACATCCAGCGGTGAATGATCAGTTCTCGTGGTTTGACTACCGTTCGCGCGGTTTTGATGATAACCGTGGCTTACGCATTGATGTGGTGTTAGCCACCCAAGATCTTGCCAGCCGCTGTATTGATGCGGGGATTGATTACGAGCTGCGCGGCATTGAAAAACCCTCCGATCACGCGCCAATTTGGGCCACCTTTAAATAAGCCCTCGAATTGGCCGCGCAAGCGCGCTTAACAATATCGCTTAAGACGCCGCTTAATATTATTACGCCGCAGCATGGCTATGCTGCGGCGTTTGTCATTTTGCGATATGCCTATAACAGCTAGCTCAAGGGCCGCATATGACGTAAAAAGCGACGCTCTGCTAAGCGGAACATCCATAGGATGCTAAATGTCAGCGCCATATAGAACACACCCGCGGTCAAAAAAGATTCAAAGGGCGCATAATAACGCGAATTCACAATCCGAGCCGCCCCAGTGAGATCAACAATGGTGATAATGCCGGCGACGGCCGAGCCGTGAAGCATAAATACCACTTCGTTACTGTATGCCGGTAAAGCACGGCGCATCGCACTGGGCAGAATGATCCGCGAGAAAGGCTTTATACGGCTCATGCCATAGGCAATCGCCGCTTCCACTTCTCCTTTGGGCAAGCCATTGATCGCGCCACGAATAATTTCAGCGGTATACGCTGCAGTGTTGAGGACGAACGCGACGAGCGCACAAAACCATGCATGTTGCCACAACGAATCTTCAACGTTTACCACTTGGCTTAGGCCGTAGTAAATCAAATACAGTTGGATCAGTAGCGGCGTCCCCCGAAAAAAGTAAATAAACGCCCACGCCGGATAACGCCAAAGGGGAAACTGTGCATTGCGCGCCACGGCGACAGGCACGGCCACCAGCAAACCAATCACTAACGCGGAGGCCACCAGCCATACGGTCGTCCAAAGGCCATCGAGATAAATCGGCCAGGTTTCGAGTACAAGTGAAAAATCCATAGTCACCTACCGCGTATGAATACTAAAGCGACGCTCCATCCAACGCAGCCCGGTGGTCGAGATGCTGGTAAAGAGCAAGAAAATAAGCGCGACGGTAAAGAAAAACGTAAATGGCATTTGGGTCGAGCCGGCTGCCAACGCGCCTTTACGTACCATGTCATCCAAGCCAATAATGGACACCAGCGCGGTGGTTTTTAACAGTACCAACCAGTTGTTACCAAATCCTGGCAGCGCATGGCGGATCATTTGTGGCAGCAAGATGCGGCGAAACGCCAAACTACTGCTCATACCATAGGCGCGCGCGGCTTCCATCTCGCCGGCGTCGACCGCCATGATGGCCCCCCCGAAAGGTTTCAGCCATGTAAGCACCAAAAATAAAACCAATGGTTAGGATCCCGGCGATAAACGGGCTAACGTCGATATAGTCGGGTAAATAGGCAGTCCAGTCATGATCGGGATTTTGTCCTGCCATGTACTCATTGAGCCATTCATTCATGCCATATAAGCTGTTATTGAGCAGCATTTGACCGCCGTAAAAAATCAGCATCATCAGTACCAAATCAGGGATCCCACGAATCACCGTGGTATAGACGGTCGCAATGCCACGCAACCAACCCAATTTAGATAATTTGGCAAGCGCCCCGAGCATCCCGAGTAACATGGCCAAGCCCAGTGATAATAGCGCAACCTGAAGGGTCACCCATGCGCCTTCAAGCAGGGACCACTCGTAACCTTTCAAATCAATCATATGATTCGGGCAGCACTTTTATGCTGCCCGCCTGCCTTTTACTCGCCGTAAACGTCGTAGTCGAAGTATTTGGCAGCAATCTCGTCATACACGCCTTTTTCACGTAATGAATCAATTGCTTGATTAAGTTTCTCAGTCAGCGCTTTGTCTTGTTTGCGTGTCGCAATCCCAAAGCCCTCGCCAAACCACTCAGGGTCAGTCAAAGAAGGACCGATAAATTCAAATTCATCGCCACCCTCTTTATCGAGAAGCCCTTGCTGCAAAGCGGAAGCATCACCCAAAATGGATTCAATACGACCCGCTTTTAGATCAAGATAGGCCTCATCAAACGTACCGTAACGGACGATATCAACCGCGTCGCCATAGTTGTCGGTAAGATATTTGTCGTGTGTGGTTGCACGCTGTACACCAATTTTCACCCCGTCGAGTCCTTCTTTGGTGAAGGTGAGATCCGTGCCCTTTTCGGCCACAAACTTGTTCGGGATTAACGCGTATTTATTGGTAAAATCTACCTTTCTTTTACGCTCTTCTGTGATCGACATCGCCGCGATAATGGCATCGTATTTACGCGCCAACAGTGACGGAATGATCCCATCCCAATCTTGCGCGACAATCTTACACTTGGCCTGCATTTCCTCACACAGCGCATTGGCCATATCGACATCAAAACCTTTGAGATCACCTTCGTTTGTGGTCCAGCTAAAAGGAGGGTAGGCGCCTTCAATACCAAAACGTACGACCTTCCAATCCTTGGCTGCAACGGAGGTTGACCCAACTGCGGCCATCACGGCGGCAGCAACTAGCCATTTTTTCATCTTCCTTTCTCCTGTCGTTTAACGATGTTGTGTGGGCAAAGGCCCTATTGCATGGTTATGCTATTGATAATTCTATTTAATTAATCAGTATATTGACGATATAAATTGCTGCAGACGCTCAGAGTCAGGTGCATCAAACAGTTCTTTCGGGTTGCCCTGCTCTTCCACTAATCCTTGATGCAAGAACATCACATGATTAGAGACATCACGCGCAAAACTCATTTCATGGGTTACCACCAACATGGTGCGCCCTTCCTCGGCCAGTGAACGCATCACGCCCAACACTTCCCCTACTAACTCGGGGTCAAGCGCGGAGGTTGGCTCATCAAACAGGAGTACTTCTGGCTCGACGGCAAGCGCCCGTGCAATGGCAGCACGCTGCTGCTGGCCGCCTGACAAGTGGCCGGGATAGTAGTCACGGCGCTCGTATAAGCCAACCCGATGGAGAAAGGCTTCAGCATCTTCAATCGCTTTTGCTTTGGGCACGCCGAGCACATGCACTGGCGCTTCAATCACATTTTGCAGCACCGTCATGTGCGACCATAGATTGAACCCCTGAAACACCATCGCCAGACGAGAGCGAATGCGCTGTACTTGTTTATCGCTGACGGGCACCGGATCGCCTGCACGGTTATTTTTCATTTTGATCAATTCACCATTGACCCAAATTTCACCGCCAGTAGGGGTTTCAAGTAAGTTAATACAGCGCAAAAAGGTACTTTTACCAGACCCGGAAGACCCGATAATCGAGATGACGTCGCGCGGCGGGCATCGAGTGAAATGCCTTTGAGCACTTGATGCTGCCCAAAGCTTTTTTTAAGTGACTTAACCTGTAGCGCTACTGCATCCGTCATGCGCTAACTCCTATCATCCGTGATAATTATTGTATTGAGTTTATCAATTGAAAATATCACCCCTTCTCTTGAGGAGCAACATTTTGTTAACCTTTAAATCTGTTTTATTACAGTCACTATTACTGCATAAAAAGTCAAATACAATATTTAATGCTGAAAAAATGAACACTCAGTATCTGGGCGACTACTCGCGATTCCTGAGTCCTCAACCACAATAAGTGTAGAGGCAAACGCAAGAAAAAAGATTGTTTTTATTGATAGAGGCAAAATAAAAAGGAGGATAAAAGAGGATAAAGATGCAATTGATTTTATTTTTGCGACAAAACACAGGTGACAAAACTGTGAACAAAAAGGCGTTTCTTTTCTATTAGAAGACAGTCTTGTACTCAATAATAGACATCTGCTGGATCAGATTACGAGATGCGACTGTCACGCCGTGTTGCACGTTTTGCTTTAAGCAATTCAAGCGTGTCTCGCCAGCGATCGACAAGCTCAGACGGATCCTTGCTTTGCCATTGGTCAAGCGCATAGTCCGCAAGCGTGTAGTCGCCCGCTTTAATCGCACTAATGGCCAGCCACTGCCAAAGCATCTTATCGTCTTTCAACCCATAAGACAGTGCCACTTGCGCCGTATCAATGACCTCTTTCCAATGGCCTAATTGATAAGCCAGCATTACCTGCAGCTTCAACGTCTGTTTATCCGGCTGGGTTAAATTCACTTCACTAATTCGATTCAAAGCCGCTACACGCTGGTTATTTTTGATCAGACATTGCACCATAAATAACTGCTCATCACGCGTTGCTACACGGTCAAGCTGCTGTAGCCCCTGCTGCCAGTACAATAACGCCTGCTCAGCCTCGTTGGAATCAAGTCGAGAAACAGTAATCGCTCGGTATAGCGCAATATCCGCCCTGGCCCTTGCTAAATATTGCCGAGCAGTGCGATGCGTCCCCGCTTTAACATGCGCACGCGCGGCTTGCTCGAGCCACTTGGGCGCCACATCAGCCGCATTCACGAACTGATCAAACGTCGCCGCCGCGGCACCATAACGCGACAACGCCATTTCACTCAGCGCCTTTGTTTGCAATATAAAGGCATCAAGTGCGTCGAGTTCTTGAAGCTGGTTGGCATAATCAATCGCCACATCAAATCGCGACAAAGAATAAGCAGCCTGCATCGCAAGACGGCCTGAAGAGGGGGATAAATGATGGTGCTCACTGAGTTGGCGCGCATAATTTAGCACCTCATCATATTGATTGACCCGATAGGCCAAACGAATCACGGCAGCAAGCGCATCCGCTTCGCTGGCTTCTGACAGTGAGTTCAATGCTAACGCGTTTTGATAGGCACGATAAGCTTCGGCACGCTGATTAAGATAGAGATAGCTGATGCCCTGTAAGCGCCAGAGTTCGGCGCGCTGCGGTGACACAAGCTTTTGATCGCCTTGCTGCGCCAGTAACGCCGCTGACAACTTCAGGGCTTGCTGATAATTTCCACGCTCAATAGAGGCACTTACGTCCGCTATTTCTGCCGCCTGCGCCGTCGCGAATGACAGTAAAAACAGCAGCATCATTGCAAGTCGACGACTAACAGAAACAAGCATTCGAGACTCAAAGGGAAACAAACATAAGCATCGCAACATGAAAATCCATTTTTAGAAGACAACACCTCGACTATAACCTATCTTTTTTATTCACTACAGCGAACAAACGTTTGCTGTCTTTATTTGTTAACATGCGCTCACAACAAACCCGACGAAACGCCACACAATAACGCCGTTATCTTGCTGTTTTGTGGCACATATTTATCGTCCTTATTGGTAATTAAATTACAAAATAGCGACTTTAGTGGGATTATGAACGCGCTAAGGGGTCTAGAATCTCGGTAAACACCGGCGTAGCACGTAAAAAAATTACACGGTAATGATCTAAGTCAACATTCGGGAATCACCCTGTTGTTAGCATGCTGATAATGAAACAGAACACGGCCACAAGGCCAGCGTTAAAAATAAACCAAGACTGGCTAAGTCGCTGTTTCGAAAGCTTTTGCTTTCTGTAGACGAGGAAATTATGGCAACACATGCTCAAGACCGCAGTGTGAGTCACGATGAAAAGAGCGAATATCAAAAGAAGCACAAGCCGGCTTCTTCATTTGCCTCCCGGGCTGACTACCTGAATCACGAACTACAAATTATGCGTCCGCGCCGTTGGGGCTTGAACCTGCCTGGCCGTGACTTCCGTTTTGAAATTGAGGATCTTGTTCCCGCGCTGGCCGGTACCATCGGCATTATCGCTATGTATTCTGCAGTGATGATGTCATGGGCTGAGGGGCTAACCGCCGCGTGGGATCATGTGACTTTAGGTAAAGCGTTTGCTGTTGAGGTCGCGCGGGTTGAAATGCTTATCCCCGCACTCCTTTTTTGTGTCCTTTTATGCGGATTTATCAATCCACGCGCTAACCTGGCCGGTAACCATGGGCCAATGATCCCGCTTGTCGGGACCATCGCGCTCGCCGGCGCACATCCTCTCGCCTTGGGGATCCTAATCGGCTGCCTTGCTTGATACTCAGTTATGTCAAAGGCGGGTCTAAATTAGTGAACCTAACCAGCCAAGGGGTAGCGGGTGGCTTGCTGATTTTCTTGGGCTTTGGCGGGGCAAAAGGTCAAATTGAGAGCCTGCTAGCCTGGGGTGCTGCCATTGATATGGGCTATATATCCATTGTCATTCTGGCCGTATCCATTGTGATTTATGCCTTTTTAGCTCGCATTGGTAAACGCTGGTTAGCGATTCCTGTCTGTGCCGTTACCGGTGGATTGATTGCTACCGCATTAGGTGCCGGCTCATCACTAGAGTTTGTGACACAACCGGGTGTGCCAAACCTAAACCCGGTTTACTGGTGGGGATCAACCGAGCAAGGTTGGCAAATGGGCTTACCAACCCTATCGCACTTTCTTGCGTCACTACCATTTGCTCTGCTCGCGGTAGCGATGTGGTCGCCAGACTTTCTTGGTCACCGTATTTTCCAGGAACTTAATTACTCGAAAAAGGCCGAAAAGGTATTGATGGACGTGGATGACACCATGACAGGGTGTTCTATCCGCCAAATCGTTGGGGCATCAGTCGGTGGGGGTAACATCACATCCTCATGGGGCACTTATATGATTCCTGCAGCGATTGCTCGTCGCCCGATTCCTGGCGGGGCCATTGTCCTCGGTCTGTTATGTATTGCGGTTGCGTTGATTGGTTATCCAATGGATGTAGCAACCTGGCCACCGGTGATGACCATTGCACTATTATCAGGTGTGTTCCTGCCGCTTCTTGAAGCAGGGATGCAAATGGTTAAAGACGCGAAGTCTAGCCAATCAGCCGGTATTTGTATTTTCGCCTCCATGGCTGTTAACCCAGTCTTTGGTTGGGCAGTCACTATGCTCTTGGACAACAACGGTCTTATCGGTGATAAAGAGCGTCCTGGTACGCTATCGACCATCGATCGTCTGGTGATTCCAACCGCCACAGTGATCATTTGTGTGGCTGCTATGTTGGCAGTCGGAATGATTCCCGGCATTCCACCTTTATTGTAATAACACGGCCCCGCTTTCGGGTGGGGCATCCGGATAAATCGATGGGTCACAGCGTCAGCCATACTGACACAACACTATGACTGGCCTTGGTCCCAACACATGTCTTTTTGAAAAGAGAACAGGTAGGTGCAACATGTCTGAGCACAATTCCAATGCATGGGAAGGATTTGTTGAAGGTAACTGGAGCAAAGCCGTTGACGTTCGCGACTTCATCCAAAAAAACTATACCCCTTATGAGGGTGACGAATCATTCCTAGTGTCTGAGCCAACTGACGCGACTCGCCAACTGTGGGCGCGCGTGATGGAAGGCATCAAGCAAGAAAACGCGACGCATGCCCCGGTTGATTTTGATACGTCTGTGGTTTCTACCCTGACCTCTCATGATGCCGGCTACATTGAGAAAGATCTGGAGCAGATTGTTGGTCTACAGACCGACGCACCGCTAAAACGCGCTATGCTGCCTAATGGCGGTATTCGTATGGTTCAAAGTTCGTGTGACGCATACGGCCGCGAACTGGATCCACAAGTAAAGAAAACCTTTACCGAACATCGTAAGACTCACAACCAAGGGGTTTTCGATATTTACACCCCTGACATCCTCAAGTGTCGTAAGTCAGGCATTTTGACAGGTCTACCTGATGCTTATGGTCGTGGCCGTATCATCGGTGACTATCGTCGCGTTGCTTTATACGGCATCGACTTCCTGATGGCGGACAAAAAAGCGCAATTCGATTCTCTACAAGAGAAATTTGAAAGCGGCGAAGATCTGCAAATGACCATGCAACTGCGTGAAGAAATTGCAGAGCAACACCGCGCGGTTGGGCCAATTGAAAAAAATGGCAGCGTCTTACAGCTGTGATATTTCTCGCCCAGCAGAAAACGCAAAAGAAGCGATTCAGTGGACCTATTTCGGTTACCTGGGTGCGGTTAAAACACAAAACGGCGCGGCCATGTCGCTCGGTCGTACGTCTACCTTCCTTGATATCTACCTACAGCGTGATGTTGAAGCCGGTAAACTCACAGAAGAACAAGCGCAAGAGCTGATTGACCACTTCGTCATGAAACTGCGTATGGTACGCTTCCTGCGTACGCCTGAGTATGATGATCTCTTCTCTGGCGACCCAATTTGGGCCACCGAATCTGTTGCCGGTATGGGCCTAGACGGACGTACTCTGGTTTCTCGTACCAGCTTCCGTTTCCTAAACAGCCTGTACACCATGGGCCCAAGCCCAGAGCCAAACATCACAGTGCTTTGGTCTGAGCAACTGCCTGAAGGCTTCAAAAAGTTCTGTGCCAAAGTGTCTATCGATACCTCGTCTATCCAGTACGAGAACGACGATCTGATGCGCACTGACTTTGAATCTGACGACTACGCGATCGCTTGTTGCGTATCACCGATGATCGTTGGTAAGCAAATGCAGTTCTTTGGCGCCCGTGCCAACTTGGCTAAAACGCTCCTTTATACCATCAACGGTGGTATTGACGAGAAGCTGAAAATCCAAGTTGCACCAGAGCATCCAGCGATGACTGACGAAGTGCTAGACTATGACAAAGTCATGGACCGCATGGATCACCTGATGGATTGGTTAGCGAAACAGTACGTGACTGCGCTGAACAGCATCCACTTCATGCATGACAAGTACAGCTATGAAGCGGCATTGATGGCTTTCCACGATCGTGATATTTATCGCACCATGGCCTGTGGTATTGCGGGTCTATCGGTTGCTGCTGACTCATTGGCCGCAATCAAGTACGCAAAAGTGAAGCCAGTTCGTGACGAAGACGGTATTGCTATCGACTTTGATATCGAAGGTGAATACCCAGCGTTTGGTAACAACGATGAGCGTGTTGATGCGATTGCCTGTGATCTGGTTGAACGCTTCATGAACAAAATCCGCTCACTGAGAACTTACCGTGATGCGGTTCCGACTCAGTCTATCCTAACGATCACCTCAAACGTGGTATACGGTAAGAAAACCGGTAATACGCCAGATGGTCGTAAAGCGGGTATGCCATTTGGTCCAGGTGCGAACCCAATGCACGGCCGTGATGAGAAAGGTGCGGTTGCGTCACTGACCTCTGTCGGTAAACTGCCATTTGCTCACGCTAAAGACGGTATTTCTTATACCTTCTCTATTGTGCCAAATGCTTTGGGTAAAGACGAAAACACCCAACGCGCGAACTTGGCGGGCTTAATGGATGGTTACTTCCACCATGAAAGCGGTCAAGAAGGCGGCCAGCACCTGAACGTGAACGTGATGAACCGTGAAATGCTACTAGACGCGATGGAAAACCCTGAGAACTATCCTCAGCTGACTATCCGTGTTTCTGGTTACGCGGTACGTTTTAACTCGCTGACTAAAGAGCAGCAACAAGACGTCATTACACGTACCTTCACGTCTTCACTGTAAGATGTAGCGATAAAGCGTACGCGATACGCTGATAAAAAAACCGCCGGCAAATGCTGGCGGTTTTTATTTGGGTTACACTTCAAAATGATCCAGTTGTCTATCCAACTCTCGTGCAGAATCTGCCAACAGCTGGCCTTGCTCTGCTAGATGAGAAGCCGCCCCACTGACTTCGTTCGCTGAGTTATAAATGTTGCTGACGTTTTGGTTCATTTCTTCAGACACCGTCCCCTGCTCTTCGGCCGCCGCCGCAATCTGTACCACGCGATCGTTAGAGCCATGCAGCGCACTCACCATATCTTTAAGCTGCTGCTGAGTTTCAAGCGCGGTTTCTACACTCGCTTCACTGGACGTATGGCTTGATTTCATCGCCTCTGCCGCTTCAATCGCGTTATTGGTCAGCGCTTCTATCGTGCCTTGGATTTGCGTAGTTGATTTTTGCGTACCTTGCGCCAGCGAGCGTACTTCATCGGCCACCACCGCAAAGCCACGACCTTGCTCACCGGCACGTGCCGCCTCGATCGCCGCGTTTAGGGCCAATAGATTGGTCTGCTCAGAGATCCCTTGAATAACCGTCGCGACATCACTGATCTCCATCACGCCTTGCTTGACCTGATTGACCAATTTATCTGCCCCAGCGATACGCTCGGCAACTTCACGGATACTGGCTACCGTGCTATCCAATTTATGATTGCTATCTTCCGCCATCGAGGAAATATCATTGGTGGCTTGCGCAGTTTGTTCTGCGTGATCCGCGACATCAGCGACAGTTGCTGTCATTTCGTTCATCGCCGTTGCCAGTTGCTCGAGTTGCGCGCGCTGAGATTGAATACTTTGCGCACTCTGCTCACTCGCTGATGCAATCGACGACGCCATAGTAGAAGACTGCTTCGCCTCGTCATGGGCAACACGCATGGCTTCACGAACACTCCCCATGGCTGTATCCATACGCCGCGCCAATTTACCGATTTCATCATGACGGGTATAGCCGCACTCAATGCGTAAGTCCCCGCCCGCAATTCGATCAAACTTTTCGACCAATTCATCTAACGGCACAACGATGTCGCGACTGACAAACGCACCACAAACTAACAGGATCACCCCCGCGATAAGCGTTAATCCACCAATTTGCCACGCTGACTGGATAAACTGCGCTTCAATATCGCTCACATGAGTGCCCGAGCCAATAATCCAGTTCCAACCATTTACGCGTTTCACATAAGAGATTTTAGGCTTCATCTCACCTTCCGGTGAGCGCCAAGTATAATCCAGTACACCGCCTTGTGACCCTTTGCTCACTGTCACCATTTCTCGCCAATGGTGCTTGCCGTCGCCATCGGTCAAACTGTTCGCACTGGTGCCATTCAACTTGGGCTTTATCGGGTGGTTAACAATCGTGAGATCAGGCTTGAGCACCCAAAAATAGTTATCGCCGTCATAACGAAGCTGGTTCAGTTGCGCGATCGCTTGCGTTTTGGCTTCCTCTTCGCCGATTCTTGATGCCTGCTGGCGGTAATAATTCACCACACTTTGCGCCACTTCTATATTGGCCCTTAGCGAAGCGGTTCGCTCAGCATAAGCTTGATCACGCTCTTTTTGGATAGTGAACATACTGATCGCAACCAGCAATGCAATGGCTATCAACATGAGCACAACAAGCTTATTTTTCACTCTCAGATCACTGATTTTTTTCATTATATACCCTAGCGTTTGCTGTTGATCCTAGCCTGATACTCGGCTCTATTAAGCTCACATACAGCCTGAAAGGCCATATATGGGTAACTCTGCATGTCGCACGTTAGTTTGGACAAAAAGGCCAGAAGACACAAAAACAACATGGAGATTATCTGGATTAGCTCTCATTGTGCTGGCATAGAAAACTGGAACTGTGATCAACCCAAAGACAGAAGTGTAACACCGTGGTAACGTTCACAGGGAGAGTGCGAAAAAGAGGGGAATTTCCTTACGTTGAGGCCGGTTTTTGTAATAAAATGACAGTATCGCAATTCGCAGTCTGGAGATAGTTATGTCGGCAATTGGTCGCATCCATTCCTTTGAATCTTGTGGGACCGTAGATGGCCCTGGGATACGTTTTATTGTCTTTATGCAAGGCTGCTTGATGCGGTGTAAGTATTGCCATAATCGCGATACTTGGGATACTCACGGTGGGAAAGAAGTCACTGTCGATGAGATCATGAAAGATGTATTGGCCTATCGCCACTTCATCACCGCATCAGGCGGTGGGGTCACCGCATCGGGCGGCGAAGCTATGTTACAGCCAGAGTTTGTCCGAGACTTTTTCCAGGCCGCACAAGCCAAAGGTATTCATACCTGCTTAGACACCAACGGCTATATCCGTAAGCACACGCCCGTGATTGATGAAGTGCTTGATGCAACCGATTTGGTCATGCTGGACCTAAAACAGCTCAATGATGAGGTTCATGAAGACTTAGTAGGCGTATCGAATCGCCGCACGCTCGATTTTGCCAACTACTTGCACAAAATTGGACAAAAAACCTGGATTCGTTACGTCGTAGTGCCCGGTTATACGGATGACGATGATTCCGCGCACCGCTTAGGTCAGTTCATTAAAGGCATGGACAATATCGAAAAGGTGGAATTACTCCCCTATCACCAGCTTGGTGAACATAAATGGGAAGCGCTGGGTTACGAATATGAGTTAAAAGACGTGGGCACACCATCAAAAGAAATGATGGATAACGTCAAAAACATTATTGCCAGTTATGGTCATAACGTCATGTATTAATCCGATGCACCTCTGCACCCCCCCCATCAGCCGGTCACTTTGTGGCCGGCTTTTTTTCGCGTCTTTATACTTTTTTCACGTCGTTATACCTCTGTCTCGCGACTTACATCTCGCGCCGGCGGGCTTTGGTCATCCTAATGGCTTCACGAATAATACAGTCACGCAAAGGGTTATCTGCACCATCCGCTCGCCAGATAAAAGACAGTGTTCGACGCATATTGAGCTCTGGCACGTTCAGCGCCACCAGCTCCTCGCGTTCAATCCACTTTTCAACATCTAAATAGGGCAAGCAGCTAAGGTAATTGGAGTTAGCCACCAAAGTACGCAACACAGGCACCTGCTCATATTCTCGCCGCACATCAAGATCTTCGATAACGCCATGAATCGCACTATCAAAACTATGTCGTGTCCCGGCGCCCGGCTCTCGCAATACCCACTGCGCTTGTTCAAGTTGCGCCAAGCTTACCTGATCACGCTGCGCATAAGGATGGTGCTTCCCCGCCACAACCACAAGGTGGTCATGACACCATACCTGCTGCTTTAAGCGGCTATCATCGCAACGCCCCTCAATGACCCCCAGGTCGTGCTGATAACGGCGCACACTATCAATAACTTTCTCGGTGTTTTTCACGGTAAAGTCGATTCGCAGCTCGGGGAAATCACTATCAATAATACTGATAAGATCTGGAATAAGGTGTTCTGCTGCGGTTTGACTGGCAATTAAGGCAATATCGCCACTGATAATGTGCTGTCCATCAAACCCTGCCTCAATCTGTTGCGCATCAAACAAGAGTTGGTGTGCTTTGGGTCGCAACCAGGCTCCCCAGTAGGTGAGCTGCATTTGCTTGCCTTGTCGCTCGAATAATGGCCGCCCTAACAACTTTTCTAGCTGCGACAGGGCCATACTGGTAGCCGACTGCGTCAACGCTAGCTGGTCGGCCGCTCGGCTTACACTGCCGGTCGCGGCGATCGCTTCAAACACAGCCAACTGTTTCAATGAGTACCGCATCCAGGCTCCTTACTGTCTGGCTTTAATGGCAATACCCTATCAATTTTTATGATTCTTACCCTAAGCAATATCAATTTTACTCCTGATAGAGAGAAGAATAGGCTGGTTTTATTCACATTACGTCTAAAAAGGAGTACAACCTGTATGTTGACCTGTCTTTCCCCTCGGGCAAATAGTGCCGACAGAGGAGACAACGCATGGTAAGTCCTACCCCAATTAAAACGGAGGGCCCCGCTGCATTGCTTGCCAACGCTGAAGCCTATGCAGAGAGTAAAACCCATAAATCGACCCGGATGGCGGTTGGGCTAGCCATGATGGCCGGCTTATTTATCGGACTGGCTTTCGTGTTCTACCTCACGGTAACCACGGGCAGTAACGCCGGCTGGGGAATGACCCGGTTGATGGGCGGGCTTGCCTTTAGCATGGGCTTAATATTGGTGGTGCTTGGCGGTGCAGAGCTATTTACCAGCACAGTGTTGTCTATGCTGGCGCGTGCCAATGGCAAGATCTCAACCCGCGGCCTGCTCTATACCTGGGCAAGAGTGTATTTTGGCAACTTGTGCGGCGCCCTACTGTTGGTGTTTATCGTGATGGTGGCAGGGCTATACCAGCTTGACGATGGGCAATGGGGATTAAACGCATTACACGTGGCCCAACACAAGCTGCATCACAGTTGGATACAGGCCTTTGCGTTAGGGGTGTTGTGTAACTTGCTGGTTTGCCTTGCGATTTGGATGACCTTCACGTCGCAAAATCCACTGACCAAAGCGGTGATGGTGATTCTCCCCGTGGCCATGTTTGTCAGCACCGGCTTTGAGCACAGTGTCGCCAATATGTTCATGGTGCCACTGGGGATGAGCATTGCTACTTTCGCGCCCGACAGTTTTTGGCAAGCAGTAGGGAGTTCACCGGCTGCCTTCAATGACCTTAACCTGATCCAGTTTATCAGTGCCAATTTAATCCCCGTCACGCTCGGCAATATTGTCGGCGGCGCTGGCCTTGTCGGCATGGGGTACTGGCTGATTATTAATCCTGAGAGAGAAAACAAAACAGCGCAAATTTCTTCATTGACGCTACCGTCTGCGAATTATTCTGAGAGACCCACTATGACCCAAGAAACCTTAACCATTGAAAAAAACATGAAGCCTGCCCACTGTGCCTTGCAAAGCCATCAGTTTGTGGCCGATGCATTAGAGCAACTCAACCGCTATCAGTTGCAAGGCGCGCCTGTCGTCGATAAACAAAATGAATTGGTTGGCTTTTTCTCGGTGCAAGATGTCTTTGTTGATTTATGGTGGAACGATTACCAACCCGACATGGACACCAAAGTCGAAGATTTAATGCGCACGGAGGTACAGACCGTTGAGGCAGACCAATCCGTGATTGAACTGGCGCAGTACATGAGCATTGACAACCAAGTGCTGTATCCGGTCAGTGATGCGGGCATTGCCACGCGCTTTACCACCCAATCCGCACTAGAGCGCGCGAAAACACAAACACTGTCTAGACCGCACGTTTATCCTGTCATGAAAGACAACATCTTGGTTGGCGTTATCAGCCGCTCAGATGTGGTTCGAGCTTTGGCACCGTTATACGGCAACGCCATGGATATTCTCCCTGCCGATGCAAAAGAAGGACTTGTTAGCGCCTAACCAAAAATAAAAACACGCCTCAGAACGGTTCTGAGGCGTGTCGTGTTAGCTCCCCGACGTTGTCAGGCGGCACTCAAGTTAGGCATTTGCCGACGCCCTCTCAGATAAGCGATCCACATATATACCGCCGTACTAAGCAAGCAACTGGCCAAGTACATCATCAACCTTGCTCACCAGAAAATGCTTGATGCGCCAATACTGGACCACTGACGGATCCAACACTGTACGCGAGTAGAAGCGCCTCAGTAGCCGCGACAATTTTCCACGGCGCCAGCGAGGCACACGCATAAGCAATCGCAATGGGATAAATGGCAAACACGGCGCCACCAAGCATCACGAGCCCGACGCCAAGCCACCCGTTGCTGTTAGCAAGTATAATGATGGCTACGGCAAGCAATCCCACCACACAGAAATAGAACATCAACAGGACTCGATTCACTCTGGTCGAGATGGCACCTAATAACGGCTGAACGCCCATGCCGCCAACAATGACTAACGCCATCATTGCTCCAATCTGTTGATGATCGTCAACACGTTCAGCAAGATAAAGGGGTAATAGACCATAGATCGCGCCTAAGGTGAGCCCCGACACAATGCAGGCGATATAGGCAGCTTTACGAATGGCTCTTAAGGTGCCTGAGCGTTCAATAGGCCCATCATCGCTTGCGACGGCTCACCATGGCGTATAAATAAGGGCACGATAATCGCCGCCGTGACCAAGCTACCAATCAACCAATATGGCTGAGCACCTGTCACACCGACATAACCGACGCCCAGCTGACCCAAGGCATTACCACCATATAAAGCGGCCATATAAAAGCCTAAACGCTTAGCCCGTTGACGCTCTGAATCGGCGATCAATAACCATGATTCAATCGCGACAAACACCCCTGCGACCGCAATACCGGCCACAAATCGTGACACTAACCATATCCCTCGCGCTTTGATCGTTGCCATCGCGGCAATAGACAGCAGCAGCACACTCATAAACAGCACTAATGCCTGTCGATGCCCCATCCGCGCGACGATACGTGCACTCCACAAAGCACCAAACAATAATCCTGCATAAAAGGCACTCGCCAGCCAAGCGGCCAGTTCAGCCGGCATCCCAAGCGGCATTAACGCCAATGGAATCAAGCTCATCAAATAGCCACTCGCGACCGCAAATGCCGTTAAGCTCACTAATGGCACCCATGGAAACACAGACAGGGCCATGCCGCTGCCATTTTGTGCAGAGGATAGATTATTCATGACTGTTCGTTCAATTCTCAGATAAGTGGCACGGACGGCCGGGGCCGCTAATATGTGCCATTACTTGAGATAAATACAGCGAACGTTTTTATTGGTCTCAATAAGAAAATTTAATGGATAGAATCCATAAATCCCCAAGCACTGTGCCATCAACGCTCTGGCGACAAATACTCTCTGTCATAAAAGGTGCGTAACCAATGGGGGCGATACACCGCCATCACCGTCACCGCCATGCCGTTAAGCAGCGCCTCGGGGAACCACATCAATAGTGCAATTTGCAGGTAGTTATGCACAATCTCATGCCAGCTATGACGATCGGCAGCCCAATACCAGAGCGAGGTCACCGATAGCTGAAACACAATGGTCAGCGCCGCACCGATAAACGCCGCAATAAAAATATAGATAAAAAGGTGGCGGGTTAAATACTGGTAGCTCAGTGCGAAAATCGCATAACTGAACACAATAGGCAGTATCGCCGTGGTAAGCGCCGTCATCCCCATATCTGCGACGGGGACAAAACCAAAAAGCCCCATCAGTGCCAACGGCACGGTGGTAATCCAAATGGCAATGCGCCAACCATGGCATAAGGCTAACGTGGTCACACCCAGAAAGTGGATATCGAGCCCCTCTTTGATCCCCGCCTGCAACGCCCAAAGCGCAAACAGCACCACCGCCGATGAAAACGCTAAATGCTGATAACCCACTTCCTGGCGCAGTTTAGGAAAAAACTCACGTGGATAGGTTCCATATAATACCCCTGCCCAGCCTAACCAACCTATCCATTGCCAACCACTGACATCAGCCCACTCAAACATAACGTCCCCTTCATGAACGATCTTTTACCCAATCCCTTATGCGGGTGAAAAACGTGCTACGGACATAGCTCAGATCAAGATTTCAGCGATAAAGAGCTGCTAATCTCTGTCCATACCCTCATCGTTTGATGAACGACTATTGTAACTTCGAGAGTTAAGAGGCCAACCGCAATGGATATGACCCCTGCACAACGTTTAATTTTATCTAACCAGTACCAGTTAATGTGCCACCTCGATCCCTCTAATGGCGAAAAGTACCGTCGCCTACAAACCATCATTGAGCGCGGCTACGCGTTGCAAATGGCCGAGGTGATCAGCCAGTTTGAAGCACTGTGCGAAACCCAATGCCGCGAAGTGATTGATATCATGGAAATGCACCATGCGATGCAGGCCTCTTATCACCTCCTTGACGATACCAACCAAGCGGCATTATCGCCACGTCGCGTGCAGTTCTGGGGCTTTGACGCAGCAACCGAAGGGGCTTTGGTGCATTATGTGCGTTTTTTAGTCGATACGGAGGGGCTCTATCCGCAGTTTGATCAAGGGGAGCACTGCTTTAACAGTCAAATGCCAATGCGTGACAAATACCGTCGGATGCTCGACGTTTGGCGTCAGTGCCCGCGTCAATTTCACTTAAGCCTAACCGAGATCGAAAAGATCCTCGCCGCCTAGTGAAAGGGAAAAGGTAACAATGCAGCCGTCCTTGTGGGCGGCTTTTTGATTTCTCACGGCGCAAACTTGTCGAACGTCACACAAGCCCGTACCCTTAAGCGCATCAAAGACAAGACACAGACTCTGCCATGATTTATCGATGCCCGCTATGCCAACAGCCCCTGCAAGCCAAGCCACGTGGTGCTTATTGCGCTGCCAATCATCAATTTGATCGCGCCAAAGAGGCTACCTCAACCTATTACCGGTGCAATTTAAACGCTCCAAAGATCCGGGCGATAACAAAGCCATGACTCAAGCCCGCCGCGCATTTTTAAACGCTGGCCATTATGCGCCCATGCGCCAAGCGATGATTGATGCCCTCACCCAGGCACTGAATGGCGAGCACCAGACGATCTTGGATGTGGGCTGTGGTGAAGGTATTACACCCACGCCATCGCCGATCAGACAGCCGCACAACAGTGGTCTATTTATGGGCTGGATATCGCCAAAATCGCCGTGCGCTATGCTGCGAAATGGTATCCACAATGTCAGTTTTCGGTCGCCTCATCACAACGCTTGCCGTTTGCCGACAACAGCCTTGACGGTGTGGTGCGTATTTATGCGCCCTGCAATGGCGACGAGCTTGATCGTGTTATCAAGCCCGGTGGCGTTGTTGTCACCGTCACCCCAGGTCCACGTCATCTATTTCAGCTTAAGGCGGGTATCTATGATGAGGTCCGGTTACACGAAACGCCAGCAGAGGCCCTGCCCGGTTTCCAGCTTGAAAGTGAGCGCTCACTGCATTACCCGATGACATTAACAGGCGAGCAAGCTCTCACCCTGCTGCAGATGACACCGCTTGCCTGGCGCGCCTCCGATGAATGGCGTGAAACGTTAGCCAATGCCAACGGCTTTCACTGTGAAGCCGACTTTACCTTGCGTGTGTATCGTCATCACACAGAGATTGACTCGGCCAAAGGAGAAGCGTGATGCACACTTGCTCACCATGGACAAAAAAGGGCGTGATTGACCGCTTTTTGCAACTGCGCTTTTTGCCACTGCGTGCCACTCAGTGGCTATTGGCGGCCAGCTTAGTACTAAGCCCCGTCAGTGTCGCAGCGGCATCGCAACCGACATCGGCGTCTATTAATACCTTATTTGACTATCAAGTGACCACCGCCCAAGGGCAGTCACTTAGCTTGACTCAAGTGGCTGACAACGTCGAAAAAGCGGATATTGTTCTGATCGGTGAATGGCACAGCCATCCTGGGGTGCACCGTTTTCAAACCGAGTTGCTCAACCAACTTGCCTCACGTCATTCTGTCGCGCTTTCCATGGAGCAATTCAGCCGTGATGCCCAGCCAGTGGTGAATCAATACCTTGCCGGCGACATTGGCGAAGACACGCTTAAGCGTCGAGCCAATACATGGGACAACTACAATGGCAGCTATCGCCCGTTGATCGAGCTAGCTAAACAGCGTCAATTTGACGTGATTGCCGCTAACGCCCCTAAACGCATGGTTAGCTGTATTGGTCGACAAGGTTTGGCTTACTTAGATAAATTGCCGGACCAGCAGCGTCAGTGGTTTGCCGCGACGATTGATACCCAAGACTCACCTTATAAACGTCAGTTTAAAGCCAATATGCATCATGCACTCCCACCCAAACCGACGATCAATTTGCCGCGCAACTCGCCTGGGATGCCACCATGGCAGAAAGCATGGTCGATTATCACGCCCGTCACCCAGATACCCAAATGGTCCACATCGCGGGCCGCTTTCATATTGCCGAAGGCTTAGGAACAGCCGCACAATTAAAAGCGCGAAATCCCGACCTGACCATTGCACTGATCACCGCGGTGAGTGATCAAGCAAAGCTTGCCGACAACGCCAAGGATCTTCGCTTAAAGGTCATGCCTTTGCCCCAGCGCTGGCAGTCGATGGATGAAATGCGCGAAGCAGTCAGCCAAATGAAAGGGCAAGGCGCGCCGCAGTGTCGTTAAGCCACGCATCCATCACCGACCAATAAAAACGCCGACCCTGAGGTCGGCGTGTGTTGCCTGGGTGAGCGGCGCATTTCGGTTAGGTTAAAACCAACGCTCTAATGCTGCGCGATCCACTTTGAACGCCCGGCTCAATGCTTGCGCTAGCTCTTTGTATCGCGGTTGGCTTTTTATCGGCTGCATCGCGTGCCCCTCACTGGTGATCTTTTGATGCAGTTCGCGATACCACCCCGCCAAAGCCGGCGGCAGCGGCGTATCACGGCGGCGTCCCAGCCACCACAGCCCTTGGAGCGGCAAGCTCAGCGCAAATAGCGCCACAATCACCGCTTGCGGCATGCCTTGTACATTGTTTGCTGCCATTTGAAGCAACACACTGATTGCGGCAATAGCAGGCATGATCTTGATCGCGAACCGCGTTATGGTGATCACACGATTTTCAGGAAAAACCGGCGCTAATTCCTTTTTCATCGGCCATTCTTGCATGTATTTCTGACCGTCTTGCAGGCAGCGCCAGATTGATTTGTTCGTTGTCATACCTACCTCACTTGTTCAGTGTGACTGAAAGGGGCTGTCACTCAACTTTTACAATAAAAACTAAACAAATTGTTTAAAAACTTTAAAATTTAACCCATATCGCTCAAAAAATTTTTGTTATCTGGATCAAGTCCCGCTATCCTTAGCGCACTTTTATCATTGTTGCTCGGATTCGATTGTCTCGCAACCCAATCCGGTTGTACTCAATGGAGCGTTCACTTATCCAGGACGGATAACGATAATTCTTTCCCCGCGACAAGGCATGAGATAATTCTTTTTTGAAAAGGTAGTGTCTCAATTTGTCCACTATCCTTTTTATTCCATACACTCTGTCTCACGAAACATAGGTAGTCATACATGTCAAAGCTGGTTCTCGTACTCAATTGCGGAAGCTCCTCTTTGAAGTTCTCCATTGTCGACGCACAATCAGGCGATGAGCATCTTACCGGTCTTGCCGAATGCCTTAACCTTCCAGAAGCCCGCATTAAGTGGAAAATGGACGGTAAGCATGAAGCCCAACTGGGCAACGGCGCCGCGCACACTGAAGCCCTCACCTTCATTGTAGACACAATTCTGGCCTCGAAGCCTGAACTGGCCGAGAACTTGGGTGCTATCGGTCACCGCGTTGTTCATGGCGGTGAGCATTTTACCCAGTCAGCATTGATTACGGACGAGGTGCTCAAAGGGATCCACGATGCAGCGAGCTTCGCGCCATTGCACAACCCAGCACACATCGTTGGCATTGAGGCGGCGAAAAAAGCCTTCCCTGCGCTGAAAAATGTCGCTGCTTTCGATACCGCGTATCACCAAACCATGCCAGAAGAAGCTTATCTGTATGCGCTGCCTTATAATCTTTATAAAGAGCACGGCATTCGTCGCTACGGCATGCATGGTACCTCTCATTTCTTTATCGCCAACGCGGCCGCTGAGCAACTTGGCAAGCCTGTCGACGAAGTGAACATCATCAACTGCCACCTTGGTAACGGTGCGTCAGTATGTGCGATTAAAAACGGCAAATCGGTCGATACTTCAATGGGCATGACCCCATTGGAAGGCTTGGTTATGGGCACCCGCTCTGGTGACCTAGACCCAGCGATTATCTTCCACCTGCACGATGCACTCGGTTATAGCGTTGAGCAAATCAACACCATGCTTACCAAAGAGTCTGGCCTGCAAGGCTTGACCGAAGTGACCTCTGACTGCCGCTTTGTTGAAGATAACTACGGCGAGAAAGAAGAAGCAACACGTGCAATGAACGTGTTCTGCCACCGTCTTGCCAAGTACGTAGCCAGCTACACCGCGACCCTCGACGGCCGCCTAGACGCAATTGTCTTCACCGGCGGCATCGGTGAGAACTCAGGCCCAATCCGCGAATTGGTACTCGAGCGCCTAGCTCTGCTGGGTGTTGAGGTCGACAAAGAGCGCAACCTGAAAGCCCGCTTTGGCGGCGAAGGCGTGATCACTACCGACGCAAGCCGCGTGCCTGCGATGGTGATTTCAACCAACGAAGAGTTGGTGATTGCGCAAGACACTGCGCGCCTAACTGGCCTGTAAGACCATTTCCAACGGCTGATTCCACTCAGCCGTTTTTGTATTCGTGCCGGACCATCCGGCACGCCAACCAGATAGTAAGAGGAAGTCAACGTGTCCCGTACTATTATGCTAATTCCAATCGGCTCCGGCGTCGGCCTGACAAGTGTCAGCCTTGGCGTCATGCGAGCGATGGAGCGTAAAGGCGTCCGCGTCTCATTTTTTAAACCGATTGCTCAGCCACATCACGGTAGCGACACTGACGTCACCGATCTGACGACGGAAATCATTCACGCTAACAGTGATATGAAAGTCGCCGAATCGATGTCAATGAACCAAGCCGAAAACCTGCTGCGCTCGGATCAAGAAGATGTGCTGCTCGAAGAAGTGCTCGCGCGCTTTACTCGTGCCACTGAAAACGCAGAAGTTGCGCTCGTCGAAGGCTTGGTCACCACACGTAACCACCCCTTCGCGAACCAGATCAACTACGAGATCGCGAAAACACTGGATGCAGAAATCGTGTTTGTGACCACCCCAGGCACTGACAACCCTGCCCAGCTTAAAGAGCGTATAGAGTTTGCCTGCACCAACTTTGGTGGCAGCAAAAACGGCAACATTTCAGGTGTGATCATCAACAAGCTTAACGCGCCTGTTGATGATGCAGGTCGCACGCGCCCTGACCTGTCAGAAATCTTTGACGAAGCGGACGGCGCACGTCCAACTAACGTTGAAGTGATGCAGATTTTCAACTCCAGCCCAATCCGTGTACTGGGTTGTGTACCATGGAAAATCGACCTGATCGCCACTCGTGCTAGCGATATGGCCAAGCACTTGAACGCCACCATTATCAACGAAGGCGAAATTCACTCACGTCGCATCAAGAGCATTACCTTCTGTGCGCGTTCAATCCCTAATATGGTTGAACACTTCCGCCCAGGCTCCTTGCTCGTGACTTCGGCTGACCGCCCTGACGTGATCGTCGCCGCGTGTCTAGCTGCGATGAACGGCGTAGAAATCGGTGCCTTGTTGCTGACAGGTGGTTATGCCATCCCTGATCAATTAAAAGCCTGTGTGACCGCGCGTTTGAAACCGGCCTTCCGGTATTTACCACTGCAGGTAACACCTGGCAGACGTCGCTCAATCTGCAAAGCTTTAGCCTTGAAGTGCCGGCTGACGATAAAGCCCGTGTTGAGTTTGTGAACGACCACGTTGCTGGCCACATTGATGGCAACTGGATTGAATCACTCAGCTCAGGTCAAACCGCGAACGTCGCCTCAGTCCACCCGCATTCCGTTATCAGCTGACCGAGTTTGCACGTCGAGCCGCTAAGCGCATTGTGCTACCCGAAGGTGACGAGCCACGCACCATCAAGGCTGCCGCTATCTGTGCCGAGCGTAAAATTGCCGAGTGTGTGCTTTTGGGTAACCCAGAAGAAATCAAACGCGTTGCAGAGCAACAAGGCGTGACCTTGGGCGCTGGCGTAGAAATTATCGATCCGGTAAAAGCACGCGATAAATACGTGGCACGCTTGGTCGAGCTGCGTAAGAGCAAAGGTATTACCGAGGTCATTGCCCAAGAGCACCTCGAAGATACCGTGGTACTGGGTACCATGATGCTAGAAGCGAACGAAGTGGATGGCCTGGTATCGGGCGCGGTTCACACCACCGCTAACACCATCCGTCCACCGCTGCAAATCATCAAAACCGCACCGAACGCTTCTTTGGTCTCATCAGTATTCTTTATGCTGCTGCCTGAGCAAGTGCTGGTATACGGTGACTGTGCGATTAACCCGGATCCAAATGCTGAACAACTGGCTGAAATCGCGATCCAATCTGCCGATTCTGCCGCGGCATTCGGTATTGAACCGCGCGTAGCGATGATCTCTTACTCGACCGGTAGCTCAGGCAAAGGGGCAGACGTGGATAAAGTCCGCGAAGCCACCCGTCTTGCCCAAGAGAAGCGTCCTGATCTGATCATCGATGGCCCACTGCAGTACGACGCCGCTATCATGGAAAATGTCGCGAAATCAAAAGCGCCAGATTCGCCTGTTGCCGGTAAAGCCACCGTGTTCGTCTTCCCAGACTTGAACACAGGTAATACCACATACAAAGCGGTACAGCGTTCTGCCGAGTTGGTCTCTATCGGTCCAATGCTACAAGGCATGCGTAAGCCAGTGAACGATCTGTCACGTGGCGCCTTGGTTGACGATATTGTCTATACCGTGGCACTGACAGCGATTCAGGCTAAGCAAGCAGAAGACAACGGCCAAGCGTAAGCCTCGCCTCGTCTTTGATTCAAAAGCCAGCATTCGTTGCTGGCTTTTTTTTGCGTTTAACTTCACAACGTGACGCCCCAAAGCGATCTAGCATAGCCTTTCCATCCTTGTTTTGGAGTCGATGATGGCGATTGATTTTGATCCCCTGGCGTTTAGGCATGCCCTGCACCAATACCCTGAACTGTCGAATCACGAAGCGCAAAGTGCGCGCACCATTGCCGTCCAACTACGCGACTTTGGTCTCACCCCCCATACCGACGTGGGCGGTCATGGTATTGTGGTAGACATTGCAGGTCGCGAGCCAGGGCCAACCACCTTGTTACGCGCCGATTTTGATGCGTTACCCATTCACGAACACACCCAACTTGATTATGCATCCTGTCACGATGGCATCATGCATGCCTGCGGTCACGATGGCCATGCTGCCGCCTTGCTTGCCGTCGCTGCCGAGCTATGCCAAACACCCCCTAAACAGGGGACTGTCATTCTCGCTTTTCAGCCTGCTGAAGAAACCGGCGAAGGTGCGGCACGTCTGTGTGCCGATCCGCTTTTAGTAACCCGCCACATCGACAATGTTTATGCCTTTCATAATCTGCCAGGCTTTGCCCAACATCAGATAGTGGTGCGCCCAAGCACCTTTGCCTGCGCCTCAACCGGTGTTGCGATTCGGTTGTACGGCAAAACTTCCCATGCCGCTTACCCAGAGCGCGGGGTCAGCCCGGCAAACGCCATGAGTGACGTGATGCGTATGCTTACACAACTTCCTGACGCTTATCCTTCCACGTTCAGCTTAGTGACGCTAGTTCACGCCCAACTTGGCGACCCCGCGTTTGGCGTTGCACCCGGCGAGGCCACCGTGATGGCGACTCTACGCAGCGACGACAACGCCACGTTTCATGCCATGCAAACCCGGTTAGTCGATCACGTAAACGCCATCGCCGACCGAGCAAAATTAACCGTGGATCTCAGTTGGCACGAGCCGTTTATTGCCGCCGAAAACAGCACAGCGCATAACCAAGTCGTGGTCAACGCGGTGCAATCGCTGGGGTTAGAGGTTCACTGGCTTAAGGAGCCCATGCGTTGGTCAGAAGATGTCGCCGAATTTCTTGCCCGCTGGCCCGGCGCATTATTTGGCATTGGCAGCGGCGAGCATCACCCACAGTTGCACAACCCTGACTATGACTTTCCGGATGCGATTTTAGCGACCGCCAAAGCACTATTTTGCAGAGTGATTACACACCATCACGGTCGTTAATTACCCCAACGCCAGCCAAAAGCCGACGCCGATCATCAAGGTGCCGGCGATTCGGTTCAGCAATTGCACATTACCCTTTTGCTGCAAAAACTGACGTAAGGTGCGCCCACCGCTGGCATACAACATTAAACAACTGAATTCCGTGCAAAGAATGATCAACACCAGCACGCTCAGCTGGCTGGGCAATGAGATCGCAGGGTTAATAAACGGCGGCAACAGTGAGATCATAAATGCCCAGCCTTTCGGGTTGGCTATCGCAGTGACAAAACCTTGTGCCGCCAACGATAACGCAGAGATATCATTCGGCGCCGACGCCTCTTCCTTTGGAATTGCCATTTTGCCACGCGATCGCCACATTTGTACGCCGAGATACGCCAGATACGCGCCCCCCACATACTTAAACACCTGAAACACGCTAGGATAGTTCAGCATCACGGCCGCCACCCCTACCACTGACGCAATCGCCACAAGGCCGACGCCAATGAGCTCGCCCCACATCATATGTAGGCTACGCTTAACTCCGATAGTCATCCCCAGGGTCATGGATAGTGTCATACACATTCCCGGTGTGATTGACACAAAAAAGAAGGTGGGAATAAATAGCGTCAACATCGTGGTATCAATCAAGGCAGTTGGCATATCACTTAATCAGAACAAAGAGTTAGAAAGGCTATTAGTGAACACGCTTTAGTCGATGAGATCAAGCACGCTTGAGATCTCGTTGACTGTTTTATTTATAACCAACTGATTAGCCTTATTGCCATTTAGACGTCCAGAAGTAAAAATATCCATTGACTTCATTTTACCTAACTCATAGCATCAATAACCAGAACGACAGCAAGAGCGCGGGATAGACCGCTGAGTCAGTCGGCTGTGATCAAATTTATCGCCAAGGACATGTGATGATTGAGATATCCAAACTCAACAAGGTATTCGAACTCGGGGAGCGCCGAATTCATGCCCTTAACGACATCAACTTATTTATCCCGAAAGGAAAAGTATTTGGTGTGATCGGTGCCTCTGGTGCCGGCAAAAGTACGCTGATCCGAATGGTTAACCTGCTCGAGCGCCCAACCAGCGGCACGGTAAAGGTAGGAGGCGTTAACCTCACCGCGTTATCCAATCGCGATCTAACCCAAGCTCGCCGTCAAATCGGATGATTTTCCAACACTTTAACCTACTGTCATCGCGATCGGTCTTCGACAACATCGCCCTACCGCTTGAACTGAGCGGCGCGAGCAGTGACGCGATCGAAACCCGAGTCACCGAGTTACTCGATTTAGTTGGTTTAGCCGACAAGCGTCATGTCTATCCGGCTAGCCTCAGTGGCGGACAAAAACAACGTGTCGCGATTGCGCGAGCACTGGCGCCAAGCCCAGATGTATTATTGTGTGATGAAGCCACAAGCGCACTGGATCCTGCTACGACACAATCGATTTTGTCACTGCTACAAACCATTAATGAAAAGCTCAACCTAACCATTTTATTGATCACCCACGAAATGGACGTGGTGAAGCGCATTTGTCACGACGTTGCCATTATTGGTGACGGTGAATTGGTTGAATCTGGCCCAGTGGGCGACATTTTCGCCCATCCGAAATCCGACTTAGCGAAACAATTTATCCGCTCAACCTTGGATTTATCGGTGCCTTATGACTATGCCCAACGCTTAAAAGATACCTACTTTGACGGCAGCTACCCCTTGGTGCGCCTGGAATTTACCGGCGCTACCGTGGATGATCCATTGATCAGTCAAATATCAAGGCTGTTTGATATCGACATCAGCATTTTAAGCTCTGATATCGACTACGCTGGCGGCGTCAAATTCGGCTTATTACTGGCAGAGATTATGGGCCCGAAAAAAGCGGTCGAAGACGCCATCCACTATCTCAACCAGCACCATGTCAACACGGAGGTACTTGGCTATGTTGATTGATCAACTTATAAATTGGGTCAACGAAAACAACGCCCTGCTTAACTTGCTTGCCGAAGCCACAGGTCAAACTCTGTATATGGTCTTTGCCTCCGGCCTGATAGGCTTTGCCATTGGGATCCCATTAGGTGTGATGCTACACGTCACCAAAAAAGGGGGGCTGCTAGCGCAACCCAAGTTTAATCAAGCGCTCGGCGCGGTGGTGAATATTGGTCGCTCGATCCCCTTTATTATCTTGTTGGTTGCGATTATTCCCTTTACCCGCCTGCTCGTCGGCACCTCGATTGGAACAGCGGCAGCAATTGTCCCGCTGACAGTGGGCGCCATCCCTTTCGTTGCACGTCTGGTCGAAGCGGCGCTTTTAGAGCTGCCACCGGGACTAGAAGAAGCAGCCAAAGCCATGGGCGCTACCCCATTGCAAATTATCTATAAAGTACTCGTACCCGAAGCGCTACCTGGCATTATTAATGGCGCAACCATTACCTTGGTCACCCTCGTCAGCTACTCTGCTATGGCTGGAGCCGTGGGCGGTGGCGGCCTAGGCGATGTCGGTATCCGCTACGGCTACCAGCGCTTTGATACCACGGTTATGCTGATCACCGTTGTCATGCTGGTCGTGCTGGTACAAGCCATACAATCTTTAGGCGATTACTTGGTACGCCGAACCGATCACCGATAATAAAACACAACACTTACCGTAAACGACGGACAATCTTATCAAGGGAGACAGACAATGAAGACCACCATTAAAACACTTTTAACCACCTTAGGCCTCGCCTCCACACTCCTACTCACCGGGTGCGGAGAAAAAGAGCAAGCCGCTAGCGATGCCAACAGCATCACCGTGGGCGTGATGGCAGGCGAAGAAGCACAAGTGGCCGAGCACGCAGTAAAAGAAGCCAAGAAGTTAGGCCTCGACGTTGAGCTGATCACCTTTACCGATTATGTGTCGCCCAACGCGGCACTCGACGATGGATCGGTTGATGTGAATGCCTTTCAGCACAAACCTTACTTAGACGCGCAAATCAAAGATCGCGGCTACGAGTTTGCGATTGCAGGCAATACCTTTGTGTATCCGATTGCGGCCTATTCTTACAAGCTAGATAGCGTCGAGGATCTACCAGAAGGCGGTAAAATTGCCGTGCCAAACAACCCATCGAACCTAGGCCGTTCACTGGTATTGCTTGAGCAACAAGGCATCATCAAGCTCAAAGAAGGTGCTGGCATCAGCGCTACCAAGCTCGATATCGTTGAAAACCCGAAAAACGTGGAAATCATCGAGCTAGAAACCCCACAACTGCCTCGCTCACTGGAAGATGTGGACATTGCCATCATCAACAACACCTTTGCCGCTGGCGTGGGCCTAACCCCAAGCAAAGACGGCCTGTTTGTTGAAGACAAAGAATCGCCTTACGTAAACCTGATTGTGGCGCGCAAAGATAACGTAGACGCTGAAAACGTCAAGACGTTTGTTAAAGCCTACCAAACTGACGCGGTTTACAACGCGGCGATGGAAGTCTTTGACGGCGCGGTGGTGAAAGGCTGGTAAGTCACTACGCGTAACATACTGAAATAATAAAGCCCGTGCTGAAAAGCGCGGGCTTTTTGATGCAGAGAACAACCCAACTGACACTTAGGTCTGATTATTGGATTGACGATAAAACGCTTTTCTCCACTGATTAGGCGTCACTTCATAGCGCGCTTTAAACTTTTCTCTGAACATAAGCACCGAGCTAAAGCCTGTTTTTTCGACAACCTGCTCGATAGATAAGTCCGTAGATTCAAGCAAATCTTGAGCGACATTTAGTCGCTCGGTGGTCAACCACTCTCCGAATGACATTCCTGTCGCCCGGCTAAATTTTCTGGTAAACGTGCGGCGGGTCATCATCACAGACTCGGCGAGCACATCCAATGAGTGCTTTTGACTGAGGTTACGTCTGATATTCTCCATTAACGCATTGATACGAGAATCGGATGACGTCACCGGTATGGGTTGGTCGATAAACTGAGCTTGTCCACCATCACGATATGGCGGCACGACCATTCTTCTTGCCACTCGGTTTGCAATGGTACTGCTGTAGAACTTGCGGAAAATATAGAGACAACAGTCAATCCCGGCAGCCGTACCTGCTGAAGTGATCACGCGATTATCCTCAACATACAAGGCATTCGTATCCAGCAAAACACACGGAAACCGTTGGCTAAAGTCTTGTTCTAGTTCCCAATGTGTCGACGCTCGCCTTCCTACCAGCAAGTCCGCATAGGCAAGCACATAGCTGCCAAGACATAAACCAACAACGAATGCGCCTCGGGCATGAGCACGTTGAAGCGCAGCAAGCAGTGCTTCATTGGGGCGTTCATCAATGGTTCGCCAATAGGGAATGACGATGATGTCGCTGTGCGCTAGCGCATCCAGCTGATGCTCAGTATGAATTTCCATACCAATATCGGAAAGAATGGGACCAGGTTCTCCTGCGACTAACTTGAGGTCAAAAAAAGCCTCATTCAACGTGCTAGGCCCAAACACAATACTCGGGACGGAAATATGAAATGGGCTAAAGTGATTAAAAACGACAATAGCCACCGAGGGGAGTTTGTTACTGTCTGTGGGATACATAGGCCATTTCCATCGTTAAAACACAGAGTAATGAAGACGCACTACTCTGTGTTGCTCACCAGCACAGCATCTTATGATGCTTTATTGACCCACCCTAAAGGGTCACTGTCTCACCATCTTCTGGCACAAACACACATTCATGGTTCATGTTTGCTTTTGCATAAGCGCGCATTTCTTGCGTTGTTACCAACGCATGATTCACAGCCCCCATATGTGTGGCGACAATTTTAGCTTCAGGCAGCACTTGATGTGTTTTGAGCACATCTTCCTTACCCATGATAATAGGGCCGAAACCAAGGACATGTGCCCAACCTGTGTTGAGAATAACCACACCTGGCTGTTGTTTTATCATGGTTTGTTCAACACTTGGGATCCAGATCGTATCACCAACCAAATACAGCTTTTCCTCCGTCGCGTGCGAGAAGATAACCCCCGTCACTTCACCTAATATGTCCGCCATTTGTTCATTTTGAAAAGCAGCATCAGAGCCGTGTTGGCATACCGTGCGGATAAATGAAATACCTTGATAATCAACCTCTTCAGAAAAGATCTGCACATTGGTAAACCCTTGAGAGCGTAAAATGGCCTCATCCCGCTCATGTTGCACAAAAATCGTTTTATCTTTGGGGATTATGTTCACGGCAGCCTCATCCCAGTGATCTGGGTGCGTATGAGTTAATAACACCGCGTCCACATCGATAATACTTTCAATCGGTAAAGGTAATTCAACGGTGGGGTTCGATAGGTGCGAATTGGCTGTGCCTTCAAAGCCGGGGTACGTCCCCTTCGGGGCTAACATCGGGTCAATGAGGAATTTTTTACCTGCATATTCAATTATTTGTGTTGCATTACGAATTTGTGTGATTTTCATGATTGCGCTCCAGTGTCACTATGCTTTGCGTTAGTGACGAAATAATAAGCACCAAACCACACGCTCAAAAGTGGCTAAAAGGACATATAAGGATAGTATCGGGACAAAGACGCTCCCCCTTAACTTGACCCCCATAGCGGCGGCCAGTCATCATAGTTCATCACTCTTCACGTTTAGCTTGCGGTCATGCGTCTTGAATACACCGGCCCGATGCCAGAATGCATCGGCTTTCTTTTACTCCCCCGCTTTTCGATGATGGCCTTTTTCTCTGCTGTCGAGCCATTGCGTATTGCCAACCAAATCAGTGGCGAAGCGCTATTTGATTGGCAAATGATCAGTGAAGATGGCAAACCGGTGAAGGCGTCTAACGGCATGTCACTGCTGGCCGACAAAGCCATCGATGCGGTGCATGACCTGCCCTCGCTGGCCGTGTGTAGCGGTTTTGACCCAGAAGCCTATCTAAGCCGCCCCTTAATGCGCTGGCTGCACCGTCTTGATGCGGCGGGGTGCGCGCTCGGCGGGCTCGATACCGGCTGCTTTTTGCTGGCCGCTGCCGATCTGCTTAAAGGGGAACGTGTCACCTTGCATTGGGAAAGCCTACCCTCGTTTCAAGAGCGCTTCCCGGAGGTGAAAACCTCAGATGAGCTATTTGAACTGGGATCGCGACGCTTCTCATGCGCGGGGGGCGCAGCAGCGATGGACATGGCATTGGATGTGATTGCACGTCGCCACGGCACCCAATTGGCCATCGACGTCTCTGAGCAGCTGGTGCACGAGCGCATTCGTACTCGGCGCGATCAGCAGCGAATGACACTCGCCCGCCGCCTCGGCACCCATCGACGACGTCTGGTCGAAGCGGTGGATGTGATGGAACGCCATATAGAATCGCCCCTCTCTTTAGCCGAGGTGGCTCAGCGCAGCGGTATTTCACTTCGTCATCTGCAACGCCTTTTTGACAGCGAGCTTAATCAGTCGCCGCGCAGCTGGTATTTAGGATTGCGGCTAGATCGTGCCCGTTACTTGCTTAAAGAAACCGATCTCGATGTGTTAACGGTGGGATTGGCCTGTGGCTTTAGCTCAAGCTCGAGTTTTTCCCGCGCGTTTCGCACCCATTACGGCGTGTCACCGCGTCAAATGCGTAAAATCCAAAGCCAGTAAAAGAAGAAAAATAAGATAGATAAAAAAGCCGCTCACCCCACCACCTTAATCGGCAACGGAATGAGCAGCTTGTTTCGCGGCTAGCTTTTTTTAGCCGCGACGAGCGAGCGGCGCGATTCACCAAACAGTGAGATCAGCACCCCGGCGGTCATCACCAGGATCACCACGCTCAGTGGCAAGGCCGCGGCGATCAATGCTGTTTGTAGCGCTTTAAGGCCGCCGGCCATCAGCAGCGTTGCAGCGACTAAGCCAATCACCACGCCCCAAAGCACCCGGAAACGCTTCGGTGGCTCTTCATCACCCAGTGACAAAATCGTCGTCAGCACTAAGGTGCCTGAATCAGACGAGGTCACAAACCAGCTCATCAACAAGAACACCATCAGGCTGAGAGTATCCAGCCGAACATCCCAGAACCTACGATCCCATCCGCTGCGGCAAATAATGCGGCGGGAAGCTCCCAAGCGTTCACCAAATCGATAATCCCAGCACTGCCGACGCCACCACTGGCATACAGCTCCTGGTAAATCGCATTACCGCCGAGGATCACCAGCCAGACAAAGATCAGTAAGGTGGGCACAAATAACACGCCCAGCACAAACTCACGTAGGGTGCGCCCTTTGGAAATACGCGCAATAAATAGCCCAACAAAAGGCGCCCAAGCCAGCCACCAGCCCCAATAGAAAATGGTCCAGGCCTGCTGCCACTCCACCGTGCCCGGCTCATCAGCAAACCACAGCCCCATCGGAATAAAGTTAATTGCATAATCGAGCAAGGTTTCGCCGAACGCGCCGAACAGCCACAGTGTGGGGCCGCCAATTAAAAAAACGCCAACCACAAATACCGACACCCAAATATTCATCTGCGAGATAATACGGATCCCGCGGCGCACACCAGAGACCGCCGAGACAATCGAGATCGCCGAAATCACTGCAATCAAGATCAACTGCGTCGACAAACCGGAGGTGATACCGATCAGGCGCTCCAGCCCCACCGCCATTTGACTGACACCGAGACCGAGTGAGGTCGCGACGCCGAACACGCAACCCAGTACACCGAGGATATCGAAAAGATGCCCCCAAGCGCCGTAAATGCGCTCGCCAATGAAAGGATAAAGCGCCGAGCGCAGCGCCAGTGGCAGTTGCTTACGGTAGCAAAATACGCCAGCGACATGCCGACAATCACGTAGATAGCCCAACCATGCAACCCCCAGTGGAAAACGGTGACCCGCAGCGCATCGATGGCACGCTCGTAACCAATGGCGGCCGCGCCTGCCATATCGGCGTGGGGATTGTTGGGATAACCAAATCCGCCGGTGTTATCGAGGTAAAAAATGGGTTCGGCCACCCCAAAAAACAGGATGCCGATACCGATGCCAGCAGAGAACAGCATCGAGAACCAAGAGAAGTTGCTAAACTCCGGACGGCTGTCGTCAGGGCCGAGGCGCACATTGCCGTACTTGCTGAAAACGATAAAACCGCACACGGTCAATAACAGCATCACGGTGATCAAGTAATAGCCACTAAAGGTGCTTTCAATCCAGGTGCGCGTCGCACCAAACAGGACGCTGGCCGTCTCCGATTGAAAGCCGGTAAACAGCACAAAAGCCAGCACCAGCAGTGCAGAGCAAATGGTCATGCCACGATGCATGCCCTGAAAGAAGCCATCCTGAGCAAGCTCGGTGACGGTATAATCGGTCGATGTTTCAGCCTGGTGGCTGTCACGACGCTTGGATGAGTGTGGTGGGGTTGGCGTAGCGATAATAAATCCTCCTTGAGCCGGAAGTCGGGCCGGCGATCCCGTTAACCGCTCAGCCTCTACTGAGCGGGACTTGATAACTCTTTAGCGCCCGATGGCAGCGTCGTTCAATACCGCTTGGGTAACCCGATACGACGGCCTGCACTCTCGGGCCAATCACTCTCAACCGCGCAAGGCAGTGTCTCGATGAGATTGGCCACAACATCTGGAAAAGGCGCGGGACGACCGGTTTGCGTATCGATGCCCATCAGCATCTGCTCGCTGGTGGCCAGCACCTCACCTTGGCTATCACACATTTGCATAAACACGTGCAGGCGCTTTTGATCACGCGCTAACACGGTCACGTCGACCACCAAGGTCTGACCTTGATGCGCCTCACGTCGGTAACACAAATGGGTTTCTAGGGTATAAATGGTATAGCCATGCTGGGTGCGGCCGGCGTCATCCAAGCCAATAGTGGCCATTAGCGCATCGACACCCAGCGAGAACACGCGCGCGTACTCGGCATCGTTCATGTGCCCGTTATAATCAACCCATTCTGGCGCGACGTCTATCTTTAATAGTGTCATTAGATGCGCCCTTCCAAGCCTTCAGCCTCTGGCCAATACTTCTGCGCCAAGTCTAAAAGTTCGACCAAAAACGCGTCACGGCGACGGTCTAGCTCAGAGACGGGACGACCCGCGGCTTGGTGTTCACAGCCTTCCACCACTTTATCAATCAGCTCATCAGTCAGCTCAGGCGCTTCAAGTTTGGTCCACGGCAGTTTTAGCGCCGGGCCGAACTGCTCTAGCATATGGCGCATGCCCTGCTCGCCACCGGCTAGGTGGAAAGTTAAGAAGGTGCCCATCAGTGACCAGCGCAGGCCACAGCCGTAAACCACTGCCGCATCAATCTCTTCGGTGGTAGCCACCCCATCGTTCACCAGGTGCAAGGCTTCACGCCACAGCGCTTCCATCAAGCGGTCTGCAATATGCCCCTCGATTTCACGCTTAACCACCAAAGGACGCATTGCTAGTGCTTGGTAAAGTGCATGGGCGCAGTCAATATGATCCGATTGAGTGGCTTCGCCGCCCACTAATTCAACCAACGGCAATAAATACACCGGATTGAATGGATGCGCCACCATCACCCGCCCTGGATGATTGTGGCAATCCGTCTGCAGCTCGGTGGGTTTAAAACCAGAGGTCGATGAGCCAATAATCGCGTTTGGCGCCGCGGCCGCATCAATTGCCGACAAGGTCTCACGCTTTATATCAATGCGCTCCGGCACGTTCTCTTGGATCAGGTCGGCCTCTTTCACCGCCTGCTCAAGGCTATCAACAAAGGTTAACCGAGCAGGATCCGCACCGACGGCAAGGCCCAGCTTTTCTAACGATGGCCAGGCATTGGCCACGAACGCACGGGTGCGAGTGGGCGCTTGTGGGTCAGGGTCATAGGCAACCACGTCCCAACCTTGCGCTAAGGCACGCGCAATCCAACCATTACCAATCACACCGGTGCCGATGACCGCTAACTGCTTGCTCATTGGTCACCTCCTTCAACCGGCTTGCCCGTTTTAGGATCAACCAGTTTCAGCGCGGCGCGCGTTTGTGCGGGCGTCATAATGCGACCGCCAAGGTTTTCAATGATGGTGCTCGCCTTTTCTACCAAGCCGCCGTTGGTCGCCATTACCCCTTTTTCTAAGTAGAGGTTATCTTCCAAGCCCACGCGGGCATGGCCACCTAGCAACATGGCTTGCGCCACCATCGGCATCTGATGACGACCAATTCCAAACGCCGCCCAGTTGGCGTTTTCAGGCAGCTTATTGCGCATTGCCAGCATGGTTTCGGTGTCCGCTTCTGCGCCCCATGGAATGCCTAAGCAAAGCTGAAACAACGGATCGCCCTCGAGCAAGCCTTCTTTTTGTAGCTGGCGGGCAAACCAAACGTGGCCTAAATCAAAGCACTCCAGCTCGGCTTTCACGCCCGCGGCCTGCACCATACGGGCTTGCTCGCGCAGCCAGTCAGCGGTGTTGATATACACCATGTCGCCAAAATTCAGGCTGCCGCAATCTAGGGTGCATAGCTCAGGCAATAGCTCGCCCACTGGCGCATGACGCTCGGCTGGGGTTTGCATATCGGTGCCCAGGCCACCACGGCTTGGGTCTTGAGCGTCCGGCACCCAATCACCGCCGCCACCGCCGGTGATGTTCATAACAATATCGACGTCTGATTCGCGAACGCGCTCCATCACCTCACGGAAGTGATCAATGTTGTGGCTAATGCCGCCCGTTTCAGGGTCACGCACGTGAATATGAGCGACACTGGCACCAGCACGCGCCGCCTCAATACAGTTGTCGGCAATCTGTTTTGGCGTGACTGGCACATTGGGGTTTTTGCCCGTGGTATCGCCCGCACCGGTAACGGCGCAGGTAAGAATGACGCTGCGATTCATGTTCGGCCTCTTGTCGCTTGATTAAACTGGCCACAGTGTGTCGGGAATAACACGTCATGACTTGACACTAGGCGACATAAAAGACGCATAAAGAGACATTGTGCGTTACTGGCAGGCTGACGGAATGGCACGAAAAGCCACTGGATAGCGTTAACCATGATAAGGTTTATCGATTGTTATTTGAGCATAGCGGATCACAGGCGTTGCTTAAGAGCTAGACTAAAAGGCATGAAAGCGGCGGCAGATAGCAAGACCTAACATGCTAGATTTAAAAGGGATTCAGCGATGATAACGACACACCCATTTGACCCAGCGGCGTTCTTGGACAATCAAGAAGCACTTCAAGCTTACTTAGACGAAGCGGTGCAAACGGGCGATCCCGCATTTATCGCCGATGCACTGGGTGTGATCGCACGCGCCAAAGGAATGGCAGATATCGCCAAGCAAACCGGTCTTTCACGAGAAACCTTGTATCGCACACTCAGCCAAAAAGGCAATCCGAACCTCAAAACACTGATCGCGATTGTGGATGCGGTTAGGGGTGGAGTTGAGGCTTGGTGGTTCAAAGTCACTGAGTTCATAGTGGCGATAGCGGTGCTGCTATAGCAAGGAACAAGGATATCCTAAATATTTTTCTATTGGAGGTTGTTTAAATATGCTTCTGGGTACATTTTAGAATAATATCCGTCTAATTCACTTTCCTTCAACAAGGATACTATGGCAAAATCATTTGATCTCAACACCAAAATGGAAGCAATAATAATACTTGCGGAAAAGAAAATTAATAAATTTGTAGTGCCACCGATATCAATCATATATGTTGAAAAAGCAACGCCAGCAGGAATTGGTAGTATACAAAAAGCTAAAAATATAGATTCAAAGGAATTCCTAATATCAGAAGGTGTTGCAGAACATCTAATTTTAGTTGTGTTTATATTGTACATAACCATGCCGAGACCACAAATAAAGAACCCAATATAGAGTGCGTATATATTATCAATTACCAAAACTGCCAATAATCCAAAAGAAACTAGGACTATACTCATAACGGTAGAATACCTTACCCCAATAAAATTGTTTATTTTATTGCATAGAAACATACTTCCGAAAACCATCCCTAATCCGAATGTTGCTTCAGATACTCCTAACTCAAGTGAAGATAACCCATAATTTTCTATTACCAAAATAGGAGCGATGTACACTAGGGTCGGAGTGATAATAAAGTTAGATAATGCAGAAACTGAAACGAGAAGTCTTTCCACTCTATTCTTCACTAGTATATGTGAAGATAAAATATTACCTGTGT
>AQOF01000063.1 GCA_000565345.1 Salinivibrio costicola subsp. costicola ATCC 33508 = LMG 11651
GTCAGCGTGTCCTGGGCAGTCAACGTGTGCGTAGTGACGGTTTGGCGTATCGTACTCAACGTGAGACGTTGCGATGGTGATACCACGATCACGCTCTTCTGGCGCATTATCGATTGACGCGAAATCACGCGCAGCACCGCCGTATACTTTTGCAAGTACAGTACAGATAGCTGCAGTCAGCGTAGTTTTACCATGGTCAACGTGGCCAATAGTACCAACGTTAACGTGCGTTTTCGTACGTTCAAATTTTTCTTTAGACATGACAGTCCCTCTAAGCACGGTATTTCGGTGGCATTACGACCACACAACCAACAATCAGGTTTGTTGAGTATACATCAAACGGCTTGAAGTAACCTTGGAGAGGATGGTGCTGATAGGCAGATTTGAACTGCCGACCTCACCCTTACCAAGGGTGCGCTCTACCGACTGAGCTATATCAGCACTCTAAAAAGAGTGGAGCGGGCAGCGGGAATCGAACCCGCATCATCAGCTTGGAAGGCTGAGGTAATAGCATTATACGATGCCCGCAATCGTTACTCGTAGAGCTATTCAAACAATTTGAAATTGGTGGTGGAAGAAGGATTCGAACCTTCGAAGGCTGAGCCGTCAGATTTACAGTCTGATCCCTTTGACCACTCGGGAATTCCACCTAAATTTTGGTGCCGGCTGCCGGAATCGAACTGGCGACCTACTGATTACAAGTCAGTTGCTCTACCAACTGAGCTAAGCCGGCGACAAGTGCTGCGCATTCTATGCCATGGGTTTGAGGGGTGCAATAGGGAATTTTAAAAAAATGGGTGATTTTTGCGTCTTTTGGGTGTTTTTTTGTGTGATTGTTGGGAAAGTAACCAGCCAACACCTTGATGACAATAGGCAAGCGCTTTTCCTTCCCGCTGGTTTGCGGTATCGTCACTCTCTTTATTGGCTTAAGGCACATGGATCATGAACGCAACGCTAACGCCTTATTTGTCGTTCGACCGTCAACAATGGGCTGAACTGAGGGATGCAGTGCCCATGACGCTTACCGAAGATGACATTGACCGCTTACGCGGCTTGAATGAACATTTATCAATGGATGAAGTGCGCGATGTCTATCTACCGTTGTCGCGCTTACTCAATCTGTATGTTAAAGCGCGTAAAAGCCGAACTGAAGTGCTTGATGAGTTTCTTTCTCAGCCCGTGTCAAACCATGTGCCTTACGTTATCGGCATTGCAGGCAGTGTGGCGGTTGGGAAAAGCACGACGGCGAGGCTCCTAAAAGCGCTTCTAACCCGGTGGCCGGATCACCCTAAAGTGGCGTTAGTCACCACTGATGGTTTTTTATATCCCAATGCTGAGCTCGAATCGCGCGGCATCATGCACAAAAAGGGCTTCCCGCAGTCGTATGACATGCGCAAGCTGGTTGAATTTGTCGCTGACGTCAAATCAGGCAAAGACTGTGTCACTGCGCCTGTTTATTCTCACCTTGTCTACGACATTACATCGGATGAGCAAAAAGTCGAAAAGCCCGATATTTTAATATTAGAGGGGCTGAATGTGCTACAAAGTGGCATGGATTATCCACACGACCCGCACCACGTGTTTATTTCTGATTTTCTCGACTTTTCTATTTATGTAGACGCCGAGCCTGACTTACTCAAACACTGGTACATCGAACGCTTTATGAAGTTTCGGCGCGGGGCATTCCTCGATCCACAAGCTTATTTCCACCATTACACGCGCTTGTCCATCGAAGAAGCGACACAGAAAGCAGCCACCATTTGGAATGATATTAACGGCAAGAATTTACTAGAAAACATTTTGCCAACCCGTGAACGGGCAAGCTTAGTGTTAGAAAAGGGCCCGAACCATTCTGTTCAGCGCGTTCGCGTGCGTAAATAGTCCCCATTCGTATAAGGACTAATCATCGCGCCTTAACGAGATTTCCCCTCCCAAGTAAGGCGTGATGTTTCCATCAACCTCCAGCAATAAGGCGCCATGCTCATCAATGCCGCGCTCAATACCTTTTACCTGGCGGTCGCCCATTAATAGCTTAACGGGGCGACCGATAAAATTATCCAGTTGTGGCCAATCAGCCAAAATACTAGCCATACCTTGCTGTTCGTAGGCGATAAGCGATGCCTTGAGACGGTCAATCAAGTTCGCTGCTAACGTATTACGTGACGGCATCGGTGAACACGCCTGTGCAAGCTTCGCCCAAGGTTGATCAATATTGTCGTTAAGATGGTCCCCATACCGAGGTTAAGCCCCATACCAATCACTATGTGTGCCGCATCACCCGTTTGCCCGGTCATTTCAACCAAAATACCCGCCAACTTTTTGTCTTGATAATAGAGGTCGTTTGGCCATTTTACTTTGACACCTGGCGCACCCAGATCGTGTAACGCTTTTGTCATTGCTACTCCGACGACAAGGCTGAGCCCCATTGCCGCCGCAGGCCCTGCATCTAATCGCCAATACATGGAGAGGTATAAATTGCTACCAAACGGCGATTGCCATGCACGCCCTCGACGACCACGGCCTTGTTGCTGATACTCGGCCAGGCACACACTACCAGGACTGAGCTGCCCCACTCTTTCCATTAAATGCTGATTGGTTGAGTCTATCACTGGGATCACAGCCAAAGCAGGTATATCGGTATGGGCACTTAACCAAGCTTCATCGAGCAGCTCAATCGGTTGTGATAAGCAATAGCCTTTGCCCTGTACTCGATAAATATCAAGCCCCCAAGATTGGAGAACCTTGATGTGTTTACTGATCGCCGCACGCGTCATACCCAGCGCTTCCCCCAGCATTTCACCAGAGTGAAACTCACCATCAGATAAACGTGTAATCAAGGCGAGACGTGCCGAATGCGCGCTCTTCATTGTGCCTCCAAGGTTGTTTCACCCTGCTGATCAATCAAGCGCACTTCGTGCTCAAGCCTCACACCAAAACGCGTATAAACGTGCGAGACGACATGCTTAGCTAAACGTATCACATCATCACTGATCGCATTCTCGGCATTGGTAATAACCAGTGCTTGCTGAGGATGAACGCGTGCGCCGCCTTGGCGTTTCCCTTTTAAGCCACATTGATCAATCAGCCACCCCGCTGCGACCTTTTTTTGTCCCAAAGGCGCGGAAAAGAGCGGCACATCAGGGTAAGAAACCTTTAACTTTGTCGCTTGCTCGCTATCAAGCACCGGATTTTTAAAGAAACTCCCAGCGTTACCGCACACAGAAGGATCGGGTAATTTAGCGCGCCGAATCGCACACACAGCATCAAAAATGCCTTTGGGGGTCGCTTGTTGAGAATCCAGTTCAGCTAACGCGCCATACTTGAGTACCGGTTTCCACGCTTTATCCAAGCGAAAGCCAACCTGAGTAATGACCCATCCCTGCATGGCGGGGGTTTTAAAAATCGAATCGCGGTAACCAAACTGACATTCATCGCAAGACAGACGACGTTGATTGCCCGTGTCAGGATGATAGATATCGACGTAAGCGCAACGCTCGGCAAATTCGACACCATAGGCACCAATATTTTGAATCGGTGCCGCCCCCACACAGCCGGGAATTAATGCCAGGTTCTCAAGCCCAGGCATCGCATTATCAATACTCCAGGCAACAAACGCATGCCAAGGCTCACCGGCGCCAACATGTAATAGGTAATGGTCAGCGTGGTTATCGATCGTGATCCCCTTTAGGCGGTTAAGGACCACCACTCCCTCAAAGTCTTGGCAAAAAAGCAGGTTGCTGCCTTCACCAACCACTAACTTCGGTGAGTTGTGATAATCAGACGCTTGCCAAATCTCTTGTAAGTCTTGCACACAATGTGCTTCTACAATCGCTTGGGCGCGCGCGGGCAAACCAAACGTATGATGGGGTGTCAAAGACACATCAGATAACCACTTCATCGTTGCATTACCCTGTTAGAAAACTCATTGATGGGTATACTACCTGTCCTGCTCGTATTGCGCATCTATTAGGCTATGGATAATTATCACATTCACCCGCTAGAGCCCTTGCGGTTCCCACTGGTAGCGCGGTTCTACAAAACACACTATCCTCCCGGAAAACCCAAGAAAGATGAACGTATTTGGGTCATTGATGGCCCGAGTGGACTATGTGGCGCGGTACGCTTTCAGCAACGTCTCGAGTATCAGTTACTCACAGGCATGTTGCTACACCCTGATCTGCGAGGAACAGGTTTAAGTCATCGTTTACTCGACGCAGTGCAAGAAACACTGTGTCAACGTCCTAGCTTTTGCTTAGCTTTCCGTCCACTGACTACCTTGTATGCGCAGCATGGTTTTACGCCTGTCGATCATCACGTATTACCCGATGATCTGGCTGCACGCCTGCACCGTTATTGTCAAAGTGGCAAAGATTTAGTGGCGATGGAATACTCACCCAAAGCGTGACATTAGCAACAAAGCCATTGCGCGGTGATCCGTAGCTTGACGCAATTTCTGGTATCATTCAGGGTTTAGTATCAATGCTCGACTCTGGCCGTCGAACAAAAAGAGGTAATAATGGATTCAGCGAACGCAAACCGGCAGCTTATTGATCGCTTGCCCACCATTGCGCACCAGCCAGAAAATCTCGAAACCTTATTAGACGCGGTCTCATTTAGAGAACGGCTCCTTAGCGAAATAAAAAAAGCAACATCACGTATTTATCTGGTAGCTCTATACTTACAAGACGACGAAGCAGGACGAAGCATTCTGGATGCGCTTTACGAAGCAAAGCAAGCTAACCCTGCCCTCGATATCAAAGTATTAGTCGACTGGCATCGCGCACAGCGAGGGTTAATTGGTGCTGAACAGTCGGACGGTAATGCAGGACTATATCGAGCTTATGCAGAGCGCTACCCACATAAGATAGAGGTCTTGGGTGTGCCAGTTAGAAACCGCGAAGTCTTCGGCGTTTTGCACTTAAAAGGATTCGTATTTGATAACACCGTTATATACAGCGGCGCCAGCTTAAACGATGTCTATTTAGCGCAACATGATAGATACCGTTATGACCGTTATCACGTGCTCGCCAATAAAGTACTCGCCGACACCATGGCAGACTTTATTGTCAACACGTTAATCGCCGACAGTGCCGTCAACTGTCTCACCTCGCCCGACCGCCCCAACAGCAAAGCACTAAAGCCAAACATTCGTGAGTTTCGTGGTCAGCTACAGCAGGCCAGCTATCGATATCAAGATGAGCCGATTAGTGAAGACCAAGTTGGACTTACCCCGATGGTCGGGTTAGGTAAACGGAAAAATAAGCTCAATCGCTATATCTGTCATTTGATTGCCAGTGCCCATGATGAATTAGTCATTTGCACGCCCTATTTTAATCCACCACGCAGTGTCGTTCGCGAAATCCGTCGCGCACTTCGCCGAGGGGTAAGCGTGAGGATTATAGTGGGAGATAAAACCGCGAACGATTTCTACTCACCACCAGAGGCGCCATTTAAGACGATTTCAGCTCTGCCTTATTTGTATGAAGTCAACTTACGCAACTTTGCCCGTCGCAACGAAGCAGCGATTGCAAAACGTCAGTTAAATATCCATATCTGGAAACATGATGACAACAGCTTCCATTTGAAAGGCATTTGGGTCGATCGCCAGTATATGCTGTTAACGGGAAATAACCTCAATCCGCGCGCCTGGAAGCTAGACTTAGAAAACGCCATCTTGATTCATGATAAGCATCAGCAATTAGAGGCGCAGAAGCAGCAAGAGGTAGATACGATCTTGGCTCATACACAGCTGGTTGGCAGTTATAAGCAGATAGAAAAAATGGAGGATTATCCTGCGCCAGTCAAACGCCTACTTAAACGGATAAAGCGGGTTAAGGCCGATCATATACTCAATCAGATACTTTAGGGGATAACCGCAATGAAACAGGCCAAAATAGCTGCCATTGACGTTGATGCACAGCGCACGTTTACGCCGTTATGTCCTGACGAATTACCCGTCCCCGAAGGCGATACCATCGGACCGGCACTCAACGAGCAGGCAACGTTGGCTGACGTACGTGTTTTGACCAAAGATGCGCATCCTGCTAACGCCATTTGGGTGGTCGACGACCCCGCTGACATGCTCCAGCCTTTGCCGCATAAAAACGCCGATCTGACTTGGGTGCAACACGCGGTTCCCGGAACGAAAGGGTTTGAGACGATTGACGCATTGCCAGCAGTGACCGAATATCATTATGTGGTTTGGAAAGGCATCGAGCCCGATCTTCATCCGTATGGTGCTTGCTTTCATGATATTGAAGAAAAGCTCAGTACTGGATTAATTGAGTGGCTGCATAGCCAAGATGTCGAAACAGTAATAGTGGGCGGGCTGGCAACCGATTACTGCGTCAAAACAACCGCTATCCAACTGAAAAAACGGGGTCGTTTCGACGTTGTCGTTAACCTTGCCGCTTGCCGAGGGATTAATGCTAAAACCGTATCCTCTGCCTGTGACGAGATGCTGGCCGTCGGTATCAAATTAGTCGATAGTCAACTGGCGTTGCGCTGTCTACTACCCCGTTAATTTGTATCGCAGCAGCACATGATTGCTTGCTGCGATCTTGCTCGCTAGTTTAATGTAAACATTATGCTCACCGCATGAATAAGTTTGAGTCCTAAGACATAAACACACCTTCGCCGATAAGATTACTAGGCTTCTTTGTCGCTATCCTCTAGTGTCTCTTTAACTATTTTTACAATGAAAAATAAGTTTGGAGAATAGCATGCAAAAACCAACAGCTTTGGGTCTATTGATCGGTGCATCTTTATGTAGCACCGCTTGGGCAATGCCCTCATCTCAACTTAATGCACTAGGTAATGGTCTCGATGTCCAATACCAAGTGATTGATAATACGCAAGATGACTGGCGCTCTTTCACCGGCAAAGTCGCCTTTACTAACCAAAGCGCCAAGACACTCCCCAAAGCTGGCTGGGCGATTTATTTCAGTCATATCCGCATGATCAAATCGATCGACACTGATCAGCTTAAAGTTTCTCATGTTAACGGCGATCTGTTTAAACTCGAACCCACTGATGCCTTTGTTCCACTTGCGCCCGGTGACCAATTAGTGGTTGGCTTTAATGCCTCTGATTGGCAAGTAGCGAAATCCGATATTATGCCGAACTGGTATTTGGCGTCAGACGATGAAGCTGGCACTCATACCGCGTTAATCGCCAGTACCAGTAACCACAAAAATGGCCAGGTGCCCACCAAGCCGGATGACGAACTCACCTTTGTGGGTGAATTTAACTCCCCTGCACAGTGGAAACGCTATGGTGGTGCACTGATCGATCACTATTGACCCTTTTTCCGCGCAGCAACGATACGAGCGCAACGCCGACCTTTCACAGGAAGATATCCAAGGAAAAATACTGCCAACACCGGCCAGTCGCGTTGAGAAAGAAGGCCATGTCACGATTAACAGCGATTGGACTGTGGTGTATGACAATGGTTATCAAGCACAAGCAAAGTGGCTTGCCGATCAGCTTGGTATCTCAGCGAGCGACTGGGCACCCACTAACCAAAACGTTATTCATTTGGGTTGGGGAAAAATCACCCTTAACGGAAGCGACCAGTGGCATGAAGCTTATCGTCTAGATGTGCAACCTGAGCAGCAACGTATTGAGATTGACGCCCCTGATCAAGCGGGTGCCCTGTACGCTGCACAAAGCTTACTACAACTCAAATCAGGCGACAGCATCAAGGCGGTGACGCTGACCGATGCGCCCCGATTTGCCTATCGAGGCCTTTCTGTTGATGCGGCACGCAACTTTCGCAGTAAAGAAGCCATTTTTAAATTACTCGATCAGATGGCCGCACTAAAGCTTAATAAACTCCACTTGCGTCTCAGCGATGATGAAGCGTGGCGCATTGAGATCCCAGCCCTCCCTGAGCTGGCCGAAGTCGGTAGCAAGCGCTGTCATGATCTATCAGAAACCCGCTGTGTATTGCCCTTCTTAGGCGCAGGACCGGACGGCACAGAAGCATCAGACGGGTATTACACCACGGAAGATTATCAAGCCATCTTGCGTAAGGCGGATGCACTCAATATTACCGTGATCCCTGAGGTAGACATGCCTGGTCACGCACACGCCGCCATCAAAGCGATGGAAGCGCGATATCACAAGTACATGGCACAAGGCGATGAAGCCAAAGCAAAGGAATATTTACTGACTGATTTTGAGGACGATACTCAGTATCTTTCCGTGCAAATGTTCACCGATAATGCCATCAATGTTTGTATGGAATCGAGCTACCGCTTTGCCGATACTGTTGTCTCCGCTTTAGTTGATGCGCATCGTGATGTTCAGCCACTCAGCACATTCCACTTTGGTGGTGACGAAATCGCAGGTGCATGGACCGACTCGCCCATTTGTCAGTCCTTTATAACGAATAATGATACAGGCGTAAGTAGTGTCGATGATTTAAGTCAGTACTTTGTCGAACGTATCTCACACATTGCCCAACGCTATCAGCTGGATCTCGGTGGTTGGGAAGACGGCTTAATGCACACTAATCAGGTCTATCCACGATCACAACTTACCAATCAACAGGTATATGGCAATGCATGGCAAAATATCTGGGAATGGGGGGTTGCCGACCGAGCTTATAACCTCGCTAACAGTGGTTATGGCGTTATCTATAACCAAGCCACACACCTCTATTTTGACCATCCCTACGAGCCAGATCCGAGTGAGCGTGGCTACTATTGGGCACCGCGTTTTACTGATACCCGTAAAACGTTTAGCTTTATGCCTGATGATCTCTACGCTAATGCCAACACAAAACGCAATGGCGCACCAATTACTAAAAAAGAGGTCATCGAGGCCGCAACAGTGAAAACGCTCACGCGTCCAGAAAACGTACTCGGTTTGCAAGCATCGGTTTGGAGTGAAACCATTCGCTCCGATGGCCAGTTTGAATCAATGACCTTCCCTCGCCTCTTTGCCATGGCAGAACGTGCTTGGCACCGTGCTGATTGGGAAGCGAACACACAAAACGAGAAAGAGGCGAATCAAACGCAGCGAAAAGTGGATTACAACCTCTTTGCCAATCAGTTAGCAAACTACTGGTTCCCGCAATTGGAACAACAAGGCATTGGCTTCCGTTTGCCTGTTCCTGGTGGGATGATAGAGAATGGTGAACTAAAAGCGAATTCACCGTTCCCAGGACTCGCCATTGAGTACTCAACCGATAATGGCGCAAGCTGGCAAACCTATGATGCGGCAAACACTCCTCACGTGAGCACTCCTGTGCAGCTGCGCACCGTTTCGGGTGAACGTGTAAGCCGAATCAGTAAGATTGACTAATCGAGCCATCACGCAATATAGAAAAGACAAAGTATAGAAAAGAAAAAGCCCCGTTCACAAAACGGGGCTTTATTGGATCACAATATATTTATCAATAAGATATAGATTTGAGTTGAACGTACTGGCGCCGATCATAACAAAACAGCCTAAATCATTAGGCTAATGCTTAGGGCTTACACGTATTTAACATTAAATGATGTCGGTTTGGCGGGGATGTGATGACGCAAGGCTACAGCACTGGTATACCTCTCAAATACAAAAAAGCCCCGACCGTTAGGTCAGGGCTTCGTATTTCTACTTATCAAAGTCTTACATATCATTGCTTTGATGCTTAAATGTTTGCTAACTAAAGCCCAACATTAAGCTCTAATTAGATTATCTTGTTTGATGCGATGAGGATTTTGAATCGAGACGCGCAGTGTATGCCAATACATGAGCATCGCAGATATCAAAAGCATCGAGCTATCAACAAGATAAGCAATGAGAGCCTGGCGATGTCCTACTCTCACATGGGGAGACCCCACACTACCATCGGCGCTGCTTCGTTTCACTACTGAGTTCGGCATGGASTCAGGTGGGTCCAAAGCGGCTATGGTCGC
>AQOF01000064.1 GCA_000565345.1 Salinivibrio costicola subsp. costicola ATCC 33508 = LMG 11651
CCCGATGGTAGTGTGGGGTCTYCCCATGTGAGAGTAGGACATCGCCAGGCTCTCATTGCTTATCTTGTTGATAGCTCGATGCTTTTGATATCTGCGATGCTCATGTATTGGCATACACTGCGCGTCTCGATTCAAAATCCTCATCGCATCAAACAAGATAATCTAATTAGAGCTTAATATTGGGCTTTAGTTAGCAAACATTTAATCATCAAAGCGGATATGTGTAAGACTTTGATGAGAAAGAAATACAAAGCCCTGACCTAACAGTCGGGGCTTTTTTGTATCTTTAATCTTTGATGAAAAACCAATAGAGCCCTGGCCTGACGGTCAGGGCTTTTTGTTGTAATGAGTCTTCAATGCAGGTTTTAGCGATGATAAATGTGGTGATAATAAAGCTGACTAAAGGTAACCCGTTGCTCTGATCTTACTCACGTGTTTTATATGCGTGATAGACCGCGAAGCGTCGAGTCTTGGCGATCGATTCACACTGTCCGAGACTGTCTTTAATTATCGGCGGATAGCGTAAGAAACTATTGGCCACCACAATGAGCTGGCCACCTTTGGAGAGGTGAGAGGGGACGTTACGTAACAAAGACTCGGTTGGTGAGTAGCGGGTATCCAGTCCATCATGGAAAGGGGGATTACTAATGATAGTATTAAATGTCGCCTCAACACCATCAAGCATATCTGAAGGTAAAACTTGCCCATCTAAGCCGTTGGCGGCAAGTGTGGCTTTGCTTGATGCAATGGCGAGGTAATTAACATCCACAAGCGTCACTTGGCAATCAGGATAAGTAGCAAGGATATAGCTACCTATCACGCCTGCGCCGCAACCTACGTCTAATACGTTTCCTTTGATCGACGGAAGATGACGAAGCAACAACTCGGTACCGTCATCTAAACTTTTTTGGCTAAATACGCCGGGTAACGCACGAATGGTCAGTGACGTCTCGCCGAGGGTTAATGGGTAGTCAGTAAACCACGCTTCCAACGAAAAAGAGCTCGCAGGGGTGTGGCAGGTGCCGTAATACATACTGCAGCGCCGCGCAGCATCGTATTTGCTAATAGACCCGTAGGGAGCGAAGCGTTTTTCAATGCTTTTGATGCCACTACGGTTTTCACCCACTACCATCCAATCAACCTCTTTCCCCAATGCGTGTGTCAACATTGCGAGTAAGTAATCAGCTTCTGCTTTTGCTTTAGGCCAATAAAATAAGACCAGATCGATGGGATGATCGATATCGAGCGTCGCGCCTGCATGAACAGTAATCGACGCTTTTTTCTGGCGTGTGGCGAAACCGTGATGCGTCGTAAAGACAGTGACGCTTGCCGCACGTTGCGATAATTGTTGGACAAAGTCATCTTCGAGCTCTCCTGCCAACAGCAGGTGTTTATTATCAAACAACGGAAGGTGACGCTGAGCAATTTCACTGGGGGCCGTGAGGGTCATGATTGTTCTCTTTGCATTATCGACGGTAATAAAGCGCACCGAAATAACCTGGCGCGTCGGGAGTCGAATTTTCCCACAAAGCACGCACCAGGCCAATCTTTAACGGGTTAGGCGTTGTCTTGGCGATCAAGGAAGTGTGCAAACTCGAGCTCATACATCCGGAATAACACCAATGTTAATGAGAAAATAATCGGACCGTAAATTAATCCCATTAAGCCAAAGAGGTGCAAACCGCCCAACAATGAGAAAAAGATAAGCAGGGTGTTCATGCCAGAGTTTCCCTGCATCAAAAAAGGGCGAAGCAGATTATCAATGGAGCCCACAACCACAACGCTCCATACTAAAAGCGCGAGCGCCCACTGCCAGTCACCGATCACTGCGAGATATAGCACTGTTGGTAACCAGATAAGTGCTGTCCCTATCACAGGAATAAAAGAGGCAAAGGCCATCATGGTGCCCCAAAAAAGGGCCGGTAAGCCTACCGCCCACATCGCTAGGCCGCCTGCAGCGCCTTGTGCTAAAGCAGTGAGGAATGAACCGAGGACAGCCGATTTGGCGACTTTCTCCACTTCATCAAGCAGTTGGTCTTCTTGGCTGCGTGACAAAGGGATAACATGACGCAGTGTTTGGATAATGTTGTCGTGATCGCGCAGTAAAAAGAACAGCACAAACAACATCAGCATAAAGGTGACAAAAAAGTTAGTGACATCGCCCAATACCCCAGAGCTGAACTCAAGCATCTGACCGCTAAAAGAGGACATCCACGCGGCCAGTTTTTTAACCGTCTCTTGAGGGTCGATGACATCAAACGGTAGCCACTGATTGACAAAGTGTAAGGCTGATTGTATCTGCGGGTTATTGATCAGTTGCCTGGCCCCGCCGTTATTGAGCCATTCATAGCTACGAGTGAAAAAGCTCACACCTTGATCGATGATCGCACCCGCCACGACAGTGAGTGGAATAAAGATGATAAAGGTGATCAGGATGCAAGATAAGACCGATGCGGTATTGGGTCGCTGACCAATCTTTTCTTCGATGCGTTTATGGACGGGGAAAAACAGCAACGACACGATAAAGGCGAGCACAATCGCACCAATATAGGGCTCGATCAAAAGGTAACAGGCGTAAACGGCGATAATAAGGGCCGCAATTAAGGTCCAATGCTTGGGCTCGACGCGAAATGACGGAGTCACAGAGATATCCTTTTTAGCTTGTTGAATGATTGGGCTCGCCTTATGTACCGGCGCCTAATTTATAGGCACCTTAACACATCGTTTGTTGCATTAGTCAGCTAAAAAAATGGCCAGCAGATCATTGAGAAATAATTTACCTTTTGGCGTGATTTGCCAATGGGTGCTTGTTTCTGTGATTAAGCCTTGCTCAGAAGCTTGAGAGATAGGCGCGGCGAGATGTGACAGCGGTAGCCAGTGTGACTGACAAAATCAGCTTTGGGGCAGGGCTCGAGCAAGCGAAAACGGTTCATAAAAAACTCAAACGCAAGATCGGTATGTTTTACCCACTGGCTGTCGGTGAGGTAGGCTTTGTCTGGATCGAGGTAGCCACGCGGGTGTTTCACTTTGACGGTACGAAGTAAACGAGGTTGGTCATCCTCTAGCAAGGTCAGTTTGCCATGTGCGCCGCAGCCAATTCCTAAATAATCCCCAAAACGCCAGTAGTTGAGGTTATGTGCACATTGGTGGCCTGGCAGGCTATAGGCGGAGGTCTCGTACTGAATATATCCCGCATCGGTCAGTCGTTGATGGCCTTGATCAAAAATGTCCCACAAGGTGTCTTCTTCTGGCAGGGTGGGCGGCTTAGAAGTAAAACTGAGTATTAGGCTCGATAGTCAGTTGATACCAAGAAATATGCGGCGGCTTCAGTGCAATGGCTTGCTCCAAATCGCTGAGTGCTTCTTGTTCTGATTGATCGGGTAAACCATGCATCAGATCGAGATTAAAACTCGTCAGTCTCGCTTGGTGGGCAAGGTGAGCTGCCCGTTCTGCCTCACCAGGGCCATGAATACGGCCTAGCCGGGTAAGCTTATCGGCAGAAAAGCTTTGTACGCCAATGGATATACGAGTCACGCCCGCTTGGCGATAGCCAATAAATTTATCCGCCTCGACGGTGCCCGGATTGGCCTCCATGGTGACTTCCATATTGTTACCCGGGGTCAGTCGCGCATTGATCCCGGCGAGCAAACGCTCAATCTGAGCGGGCGACATCAGGCTGGGTGTGCCGCCACCGATAAAAATAGAGTGCAGTGGACGCGTGACTATTGAGGGATAAGCGGCCAGGTCGGTGTCGAGATCGTCGAGCAACGCATCGATATAATCGTCTTCTGGGATCGCGCCTTTTTGCGTGTGTGAGTTAAAGTCACAATACGGGCATTTTTGTACACACCACGGGATGTGTACATACAAACTTAATGGGATCATGGGTTATTGCGACGCTTTTAAGGCTTGAAATAGGGCGTTGAGGGCTTGACCGCGATGTGAGCGTTGTTTTTTCTCTGACGCAGGCATTTCGGCAGCGGTGCATTGCTGATCATGGGGCAAAAATACTGGATCGTAGCCAAAGCCGTTGTCACCTTGTGGTGCATGGGCAATTTGACCTTCCCAAACGCCATGACAGACCAATGGCGTCGGATCATTCGCGTGGCGCATGTACACCAATACGCAATGAAAACGTGCTTGGCGTGCATGGATATCAGTATCATGCATTGCGTCGAGTAGCTTGGCGACATTATCGGCATCATTGGCGTCATCGCCAGCATAGCGAGCTGAATAGACGCCAGGTGCGCCTTTTAGCGCATCCACCTCAAGGCCTGAATCATCGGCGATGGCTGGAAGCCCGGTCAGTTTCGCCGCGTGGCGGGCTTTAATGATGGCATTTTCAATAAAAGTGGTCCCTGTTTCGTCAGCTTCTGTCACCGCAAAATCACTTTGCGGCAGAACCTCAAAACCAAATTCGCCGAGTAGCCCGGCCATTTCTTTTACTTTGCCTGCATTGCCGGTTGCCAGCACAACTTTATTCATGTCGGTTACCTATGTGTTTGTCACCCTGTTAAGGGGTATCGACGTAAAACGTGTAATTGTAGTCGAAGGAGGCACTGCGATTGCCCGCTGCGTTGAGATCAATCTGGAATTGATAGGTTTCCTCATCATCAGCGGCAAAGGTCGCAATGTAATAAATCGCGTCGCCTTCGCGGATCTCGGTAAAATCTAGCTCTCGACTGTTACCCACCAAGTTTTTGACTTGGCCTTGGACCTTGGCGGCAATCGCCGGTTTACCCAATTGCATGGTATCGAGAACGGCAATGTTGACCAAGCCCCGATAGCCACTACGAGTAATGTCGTACTGCTGAGCGATTTCGGGCGTTAAGAAAGTGGTTGAGAGCGTGTTGTAATGTACTTCCAATTCACCGACTTCCTTAAACTGTCCCGCCCATGCGGCGGGGGTAGCCACGGCTAATAATACGCTGAGTGCTGCAATTATCTGACGCATAATCTTTCCTTGTGATAAAGCAAATTCATCTTCGCTAATCATACGTACGGGTGCCTGAGTACGATCCGCCGTACTGCTGAGGCACCCGTTAGCTTGAGTTATCTGTGTGAGCCAGCTCAATACGCCCTTGTGGGGATTATGGTGCTGTTATTGGCTTATAGCGCATACCAAACAGGCTTTCCTATATTGTTAGCTAAATTAGCGGCTTATTAGATAAAGTCTCAATGGATCTAGCCAAACAGGCCCTACCAGAATCTCCAATGAGCATATTAATAAATTGGAGTGCGATAAAAATCAACCAAAATACTGAGATCCAGTCCACCGATGGGAGGAATGATACGGCGTACTGGCGCACATACCGGCTCGGTGAGTTGGTGAAATACGTACTCAACAGGGTTGTTCCCTTGGCTGACCCAGCTGAGGATGGCGCGCAGGATCAATACCCAAAATAGCAGTTTACCTGCTGCTTTGATCAGGGCTATAGCAGGAAATACAAACACTCCCGAGCTGACTGTTAGTGCACCGCCTGTGAGGAGATCCAGTACCACAAATTTGGCGACCATAAGCAAATATGCAAACAGCACCGTTGCCAGATCCAAACCGCCGAGTGCCGGGATCATACGACGCAATGGGCCAACCACAGGTTGAGTCGCTTTGACAATAAATTGAGAGAAGGGGTTGTAAAAGTCTGCGCGCGCCCATTGTAGCCAAACGCGTAGCAGCACCACCATGATGTAAAGATCAAACGCGGTGTTGATCAGAAAGGTCATTGCATTCATATCGTTGCCTTAGTGATTAAAATTCTTTTTCCATTTGCTCAGCACGGCTCACCGCCGCTTGCATGGCCTGTGCGACTATGTCGCTAATATTGTGCTGCTCGAATACTTGCAACGCTTCTGCGGTGGTTCCTCCTTTTGAAGTCACCTGTTCGCGTAGTTCTCCAAGCGTTGTGTCTGGGTTCGCGGCCACCATTTCTGCCGCTCCCAGTGCGGCTTGTTGTACCAACGCCCTTGCTTGCTGGTCAGTAAAACCTTGGCGAATGGCTTCTTGCTGCATGGCTTCCATAAAGCGGAAAAAATAGGCCGGCGCACTGCCTGCAGCCGCAATCACACCATTGATACTCGCCTCATTATCGACCCAGCAGACTTCACCCACCGCTTTCATCAGCGCTGAGGCATAGTCTTGATCACCCGTCGTCACACCTGGTGATGCGTACAGGCCGCTCATGCCTTTACCCACCAGCGAAGGCGTATTCGGCATCACGCGCACCAGATTAAGTGACGTACCAGCCATTTGATTAAGACGGGCAACATTGATGCCAGCGGCTATTGAGATCACCATTTTCGACGACCAATCGACCGCTGGCAAGTCGCTTAATACTTTTGCCATTAATTGGGGTTTTACCGCTAAAACGATCACTTCCGCTTGTTGGCAAGCAAGAAGGTTGTTTGTGGTGGTTTGGATCCCGTATTGCGTTGTCAGCACATCGTTAGGATGCGCGCTGGGTGACGCGGCTGTAATGGCTGAGGCGGGATATCCTGCATCCACGAGTCCGGCAATGATGGATCGAGCCATGTTGCCAGCCCCAATAAAGGTGAGAGGGCGATGTTCCATGTATTCGGTTCCTGTTGTTCTCATCATTCTGTGTCGGTGTCGTTAGCGATAATCACGTGCACCAAAAACGGCGGTGCCGATTCTTACCATGGTACTGCCACATGCAATGGCAGCTGCCATATCACCGCTCATACCCATCGATAAGGTATCAATAGTCGGCGTGTGTGCGTGGAGCGAATCAAACGCGGTCGCTAAAGGCTCAAACGCGGCACATTGGCGCTGATAATCTGTTTCCGGTTGAGGGATCGACATGAATCCTCGCACGGTGAGATTGGGTAAAGCCCGCATTGATTCAATCAAATCCATGGCTTCATCCAGTGTTATGCCTGATTTAGACGCCTCACCGCTGGTATTCACTTGTACTAAAACGTTGAGTGGCGGCAAATGCGCGGGACGTTGCTCACTCAGACGTTTGGCAATTTTTAACCGATCGACTGAGTGGACCCAATCAAAGTGGCTGGCGATCAAGCGCGTTTTGTTTGACTGAATTGGACCAATAAAGTGCCACTCAATCTTTGTGTTTGGGGCATGTGTGGCAAAGTGTTCCACTTTTTCAACGCCTTCCTGCACGTAGTTTTCGCCAAATGCGGTTTGACCTGCGGCCACGGCCTCTGCGATCGCCTCGACGGGTTTTGTTTTACTCACCGCAAGCAACTGCACCGAATGATCGGGTCGGCCGCATTTTTGGGTGGCGAGGTCTATTTGTTCCCTGACCTGTTCAATATTCTGCTTAATATTACACATACCTGATTCTACGAGGAAAATGAATGGAAATTACTGAGCTATTGGCCTTTAGTGTAAAGCATCGTGCGTCAGATCTACATCTTTCTGCGGGCGTGCCGCCTATGGTGCGGGTAGATGGCGATGTGCGCAAGCTCAGTCTACCTGCGCTCAATCATCAAGCGGTCGAGCAATTGATTATCGCTGTGATGAATCCCGAACAACGCCAAACGTTTGTAACCGAATGGGAGGTGGATTTTTCGTTTGAGCTGGCCTCGGTTGGCCGGTTTCGGGTGAACGCTTTTCATCAGCAACATGGGTGCGCGGCGGTGTTTCGGGTTATCCCAGAGGCGCTGCCAACCTTAGAAGTGTTAAACGCGCCTTCTGTCTTAACAGAGCTCGCGTCGCTCACTCAGGGCTGGTACTCGTGACTGGGCCGACGGGATCGGGCAAATCAACGACGTTGGCAGCGATGGTTGATCATATTAATCGTCATCAACAAAAGCATATTCTTACTATTGAAGATCCGATCGAGTTCATTCACTCGCCGCAACAAAGCTTAGTGAATCAGCGGGAAGTGAATCGTGATACGCAATCCTTTCAACAGGCGCTGCGTTCGGCCTTACGGGAGGATCCAGATGTGATTCTGGTCGGCGAGCTACGAGACTTAGAGACAATAAGCTTAGCATTGACGGCCGCAGAAACGGGCCATTTAGTCTTTGCCACGTTACATACCGCGAGTGCGGCGAAAAGCGTTGACCGGATTATCGATGTGTTTCCAGGTAGTGATAAGCCCTTGGTTCGCTCTATGTTGTCTGCCTCTTTGCAGGCGGTAGTATCGCAGCAGCTCGTCAAAAACACCCAGGGCCGACGGGTCGCTGCGTATGAAATTATGAAAGCCACCCCTGCGATTGCTAACCTTATCCGTGAAGACAAGGTGGCGCAGATGACCTCCATGATGCAAACAGGCGTCGCCCAGGGGATGCAAACTATGGAGCAGGCGATAACACGGCTGACCGACCAAGGGGTTATTCCGAGGCGTGAAACGGCTCAGCATATTGGCGCTCAAACCAGCTTTCAATAATCACAACGGCTGATTGGGCGTCAACAGCTCCCTTACCTAAGGCTTTGTAGCCGCCTTGTTCAAAAAGTGCTGCGCGGGCTTCGCGTGTTGATAGGCGCTCATCATGTAACGAGACCGGGAAACCAAAGCGCCCATGTAAGCGATTGGCAAATTTTTTCGCTCTGGGTGTAATGGTATCGAGAGGTTCACCTTGTAAATCTAATGGCAGCCCAACCACTAAATAATCAGGTTGCCATTCTTTTAATAGGGCATCAATGTCATCCCAGTTAGGAATACCATCGCGCGCTTTCAAAGCGCATAAAGGGCGAGCGGTGCCGGTTAACGACTGACCGATGGCAACGCCAATGCTTTTTACCCCGTAATCAAAACCCATCACGGTTTGTGCGTTCATGCGTGTCCTACTTGTGAAGAAAGGTTGGCGGCGTCAATGCCGAGTTGGTCGAGCGCTTTTTGCCAACGTTGGTGAACAGGGGTATCAAAAATTACGCTAGGATCGGCCTCCAGTGTGAGCCAACTATTTTCGGCTAACTCTTGTTCAAGCTGTCCGGCCTCCCAGCCTGCATAACCTAAGGCCACCAAAAATTGCTCTGGCTGTTGCTCGGTCCCGAGAATCGATAAGATATCTTTTGAGGTGGTCACGGCTAATTGATCCGATACGGGCACACTGGTGCCATACGAACAATTGGCCGGATGCAGCACAAATCCTCGATCTTCAGACACCGGCCCGCCAAATAAAACGGATTGGGTCAGACTTTCGGTTGTTTTGGAAAGCGGCACGTCGCGCTCTACCTCTATTTGGTCCAGCATTTTACCCACGGACAGGTTAATAGGGTGATTGATCATTAACCCCATGGCGCCGTCATGATTATGCTCACACACGTAGATAACACCCTGTTGAAAACGGCTATCGGCCATGCTCGGCATTGCGATTAAAAAATGATTTTTCAGATCCATATCGCCGTCTCCTGTTCGTACGCTTACGTTGAGTATGCGCAAAAAATGTGTATTTAGACAATCATAGAGGCGCTATGCGCCTCATTTTTTATTGGCAGCGTTGGGCGATCGCTTCCATCAAGATGTCGCCTACGGAAATATCATACGCGGCGTCAATTTCACGAATACAGGTCGGACTGGTGACATTGATTTCTGTGAGCTTATCGCCAATCACATCGAGTCCAACGAAGATCAGCCTTTTTCTTTCAATGTCGGCGCGATTGCACGTGCAATTGCCCAATCCGTCTCCGATAAAGGACGTGCTTCACCACGGCCACCGGCGGCGAGATTACCGCGCGTTTCACCTTCTGCTGGAATGCGGGCCAGACAGTAGGGCACCGGTTCGCCGTCAACAATTAAGATGCGCTTATCACCATTGCTGATGTCAGGGACGAAGGTTTGTGCCATGCAAAAACGTTGGCCATGCTCAGTAAGAGTCTCAATGATCACACCAATATTCGGATTACCTTGTTTGACCCGGAAAATAGAGGCGCCTCCCATGCCATCGAGTGGCTTCAAAATAACATCACCGTGCTGGGCTTGGAATGCACGAATCTCGTCGGCACGTCGTGTCACTAAGGTGGTGGGTGTGTGTTCAGGGAACCAAGCGGTATAGAGTTTCTCGTTACAGTCACGGAGGCTTTGCGGTTTGTTCACAATTAAAACACCGGCTTCTTCTGCGCGCTCTAGCATGTAGGTCGCATAGATATACTCGGTATCAAAGGGGGGATCTTTTCGCATCAAGATCGCATCAAACGCGCGCAGCGGTAGGGTTTGTGTTTGGTGTACTTGATACCAATTGTTAGGATCATCCATGACACTCACTGTTTGGGTGCGAGCACTCGGTTCACCCTGCAGCATCGACATATCATTCATCGAAATAGTATGTATTTCCCAGCCGCGTTGTTGTGCCGCCAACATCATGGCAAACGTGGAGTCTTTTTTTACACTGATGGCCTCAATGGGATCCATCACTACACCTATTTTCATCATGTCTCTCCTGTTTGCCGTTAACCCAGGTCGCCAAAACGGACTTGTAGCGCGGTAATGGCTGTCAGCGCTGCCGTTTCTGTGCGTAAGACCCGAGGGCCCAATAAAATTTCTTCAAAACCACGATCACGTGTCATCGCTATTTCTTCTTCTGACAATCCGCCTTCTGGCCCAATCAGCAAACGTAGCTTAGAAGGGGCTTGAGGAAGTGTATTGAGGGAATACGGTGCACGAGGATGAAGGTTGAGTTTCAGTCCATCAAATGCCTGTTGGCACCAAGTGTCTAGGTTGATCACGGGATTCACGGTGGGGACGATATTGCGCCCACTTTGTTCGCACGCGCCAATGGCTATTTTTTGCCATTGTTGGCGTTTTTTCTCCAGTCGATCAGCATTGATCTTGACCCCACATCGCGCCGATAAAAGTGGCGTAATGGTATTTACCCCTAACTCAACCGATTTTTGTACGGTAAATTCCATTTTCTCACCACGAGAAATAACCTGTCCCAGTTCAAAATCTAGTGGCGATTCAACACCGACCTCTTCGCGGGCTGAGATGGTTGCGGTGACGTGTTTCTTACTGATTTGCGTCAAGGTCGCTGGAAATTGTGCCCCAGAACCATCAAAAAGCAGAATTGGTTGCTCTGCTTGCATTCTTAATACGCGGCCTAGGTGATTCGCCGCTTCATCGCTTAAGGTCACCGTGCTTGAGACGGTAAAGGCGCCGGGTGATAAATTCGAGGAATTCGCATGGTGTTCGCTTTCCATTATCAATCAGCCTCCAGTGTAACATGGCTACCGGTGGCAATAGGTGATGTGTTAATCGGGAACGTGTCAATAATATGGGGACGGTGAACGGAAAAGCAAATAGCTAATGTTTTTCGCTGACCGGCGTCAGTATCTGCTGGCACTGTTTGCACCGATAGGTTGCTTGGCCGCGCAGAACTTTATGATGACGGCGTATCGTTAAGGCCACTGGCCCACAACGGCATTGGTACGAGAAGGTTTTCCCTTGCACCGCTGTGATATCAAGCTGGTGGGTCGTGTTTGCTGGAACATGAAACAAGTTAGTCATTAGGTCGCGCCATTCCGGACCATGAGGTTTGACACGCCCATGCAGTGCGAACGTGACTAAATGACAGACTTCATGCGGGATCACCTCATGAAAAAAAGCGTCGGCGTGCTGCTGGAGCAATACCGGATTAAACCGTAATCGCCATTCTGTCGGATGCGCGGTGCCTGCGGCGCGCCCTCGTAACGTAAAGCCAATTGTTGGATAAATCAGTTGGCGATCTAGTTGCCGGTTGGCACGATCAATACAGGCGTGAACCTGGTCGGTGACCGACTGTATCAAGGTGTTAGAAAGAGAAGGCATAGGTGTCGACTCACACTGCGAGCAAAAAAGGGAAGCGAACGCTTCCCTTTGTAAAAAGCGAATCAGGCCAGATTAACCAAGCTTGGCAAATTCACGCAATAGGTCTGCTTTGTCGGTTTTCTCCCATGGGAAAATTCCACGACCAAAATGACCATACGCAGCAGTTTGCTTATAAATAGGTTGCAGCAAGTCGAGCATTTCTTGTAGGCCATACGGACGTAGATCGAAGTGCTCACGAACGGCTTTAATAATCACCTCTGGCGCCACTTTTTCAGTGCCAAAGGTTTCGACCATGATAGACGTTGGCTCGGCCACACCAATGGCGTACGACAATTGAATCTCACAGCGGTCAGCAAGGCCAGCTGCGACGATGTTTTTCGCTACATAACGTGCGGCGTAGGCGGCAGAACGATCCACTTTTGATGGATCTTTGCCTGAGAATGCCCCGCCACCGTGACGGGCTGCGCCACCGTAGGTATCCACGATAATTTTACGGCCGGTTAAACCACAGTCTCCCATCGGGCCACCAATCACAAAGCGACCCGTTGGATTAATAAAGAATTTGGTCTCTTTGGTGAGCCATTCTGCAGGCAGAACCGGTTTGATAATTTCTTCCATGACCGCTTCGCGGAGATCGTCGGTTGAAATGCTGTCGCAATGTTGTGTTGACAGCACCACGGCGTCAATGCCCGCAATCTTGCCGTTGTCGTAAGCGAAAGTGACCTGGCTTTTTGCATCAGGACGTAGCCAATCTAAGGTGCCATCTTTACGCATTTGCGCTTGGCGCTCAACCAAACGGTGTGAGTAAGTAATAGGGGCCGGCATCAGTACATTGGTTTCATTGGTGGCAAAACCAAACATAATCCCTTGATCGCCGGCACCTTGATCTTTGGGATCAGCGCGGTCAACGCCTTGGTTTATATCAGGTGATTGTTTGCCAATGGTGTTCAATACAGCACAAGAATTGGCATCAAAACCCATATCGGAATGGACGTAACCAATATCGCGTACCGTTTGGCGAGTGAGCTCTTCAATATCAACCCAGGCTGAGGTCGTCACTTCCCCGCCTACCATGACCATTCCGGTCTTCACATAGGTTTCGCAGGCAACGCGGGCTTTGGGATCTTGCTCAAGAATGGCATCCAAGACCGCATCAGAAATCTGATCGGCGATTTTATCAGGATGGCCTTCAGAGACGGACTCTGAGGTAAACAGGTGCTTAGCCATGTGACACTCTCATTGGTTATCAAGAATACCGACGATACGTGGCGAGTTGTCTCGCCGATCATCTCAGATGTTTTAACTTCTAGACGTCTATTTTATTCGCAAATACGATAAACGCAAGTCAGTTAATGCATCAGGGGGCCTCTCTAGGTATAGCAAAGGCGAGCCGTATCGTATTGTTCTAGGTGACGGCTTGAGGCGAACTTGCGGGTTGCCAGCCGGTTGGAGCCGCTTCTTGCAGCCAATGTTTGAGTGACTCGACACGCAGAGGAAGGCGGCCAGCACTGCAATAAAGATGCAATGGAACCGGCGCTGAGTGCCATTGCGCTAAACACCGTATAATTTTATCAGGGTGGTGTTTCTGATAGCCAGCTGCACTCCAAGTCGGCAGAAGTCCGACACCTTGTCCATTTGCAATCGCATCTAACTGGATCGCTATCATGTCGCAATTGAAACGGCTAGGCATGGCGCTTAAATGATAGGTTTTATCGTGATTATGGAGCGTCAACCCTTGCCGCCGAAGGGCAAAAACATCCAGCCATGGATGGCCGTCCAAAGCGCTTGGATGCATAAAAGGACCGTGTTGTGCCACGTAGTGTGGTGCAGCATAAATACCATATTGCCAAGTGCCTAGCTTATGAGCTCGACAGTTCATCGGCAGTATCATATCGCCCGCCCAAATAATCAGATCCGCAGACTGGATACGCGCTGGGCTGACGTCACTCGTTAATGTAATGGAAACCTTGGGGTGTTGCGCTAAAAAGGCATTTATCGATGGCCCTGCCCATCCACGCATCATGCCTGGGTGGCAAATCACGTCAATTGGCCCTTGAAGGTGATTATTTAACCCTTGGATCGCTTCTTCACTTTCCTCGACCAAATCGAGCATTTGTTGGCAGTAACGGGAGAATATCTCGCCTGCTTTGGTTAACACTAGCCGGTTTCCTTGCCGTTGTGTCAGTGACTGCCCCATATCTGTCTCGAGCTGCGCTAAACGACGACTGAGGGTTGATTTGGGCTGTCCCAGTGCTTTCGCGGCCGCCGTTAGGCTTTGATGTCGGCATAAAGCAACAAATGCACGAATAGAGGAGAAGTCCTGCATAATCGTCCTTTTTGATTCCGTTGAAAGTCCACACCTGTCGTTTGGTGACTATGACGTCGTTCTATCACTGGAACGAAGTGTTCCTTTTTTGCCACTAGTCGCCCTGACTTAGATGTGAATAGTTATCAGTTAACAAACGATAATCATTATCACAGAATGGAGTTGATTATGTCCAGTTGTCTTCGTCCTGCGTAGTTGGGATGGTATTAGCCGGTATCCCCTTAAGTGCCATTCATGCGGCTGAAGCGGTCGATCAAAATACTGAAACCATGGTCATCACGGCCTCAGGATTTGAGCAAGCCACAGCAAAGGCGCCAGCAAGTATCAGTGTGATTAGCCGTGACCAACTAGAAGGTCGTTATTATCGAGACGTCACGGATGCCCTAAAACGCATCCCTGGCGTGGTCGTGACAGGCGGTGGCGATACCACGGATATAAGCATTCGCGGTATGGGGTCAAAATATACCCTGATGCTGGTGGATGGAAAGCGTACCACCAGTCGAGAAACACGCCCAAATAGCGACGGACCCGGCATTGAGCAAGGTTGGCTGCCGCCTTTGCAAGCGATTGAGCGTATTGAGGTGATTCGCGGGCCGATGTCGACATTGTATGGCTCTGATGCCATTGGTGGGGTGATCAACATTATTACACGTCGTAACCAGCAAGAGTGGCACGGTAATGTGCAGCTGAGTACGTTATTACAAGAAAAACGCGCATCAGGCGATGAACAAAGTGCCAACTTTTACCTTTCTGGCGCCCTAAGTGATAAGCTGGGTATGAAGGTATCGGGCCAAACGGTTCAACGTCAAGAAGACGACATTACTTTCGGTTACGAGGATAAATCTTTACGCAGCCTATCAACCTCGTTGACCTATGATGCCAGCGATTTTCAACAATGGACCCTGGACTTAGGCGCGAGCTCGCAAGAGCGCAATGGCCAAATGGGTAAAACCGTGCCGACCGATGATAGCCAGTGTCGAGGCAGTTGTGAAAACAGCAATAATGAATATCGGCGACAATCGGTAGCGCTCGGCCATGAAGGGCATTGGGCGTGGGGCTGGTCAGACTCACACCTACAGCACGAGCAAAGCCGCAATAAAAGTCGTGAGATGACGATTAACAACACCGAGTTTAAAACCCGTCTGATCCGTGATTTTGACACACACACTTTGACGGTTGGCGGCTCGGTGACCCATGCCGAACTGGAAGACTTTTCCTCTAATCAAGCATCGAGCCAAACTGAAATTGACAATACTCAGGCCGCCTTGTTTGTGGAGGATGAATGGCGAGTGATTGACCATTTAGCGTGACGCTAGGCCTACGTGTTGATCATGATGAAAACTATGATTATCACGCCAGTCCACGCCTGTATGGTGTTTATCAGCTCACCGATAGCTGGATAGTGAAAGGTGGGGTCGCGACCGGATTCCGTTCACCACAACTGCGAGAAATTGCGCCGAATTGGGCGCAAGTGAGTCGTGGCGGTAATATCTATGGTAACGCCGACCTGGAACCTGAAACGTCTGTGAACTCAGAAGTGAGTATTAACTATCAAGGCGACACCGGAGTCAGTGGCTCGTTAACAGTATTCCATAATGACTTTAAAGATAAGATCACCCGTGTGACTTGTCCCGCGTCAACTTGTCCACCTACTGTCTATACAGGCAAAGACCAAGACGATAAGAAAGTGACAAAAACTAAACCGTCCACTACTCGGATTAACGTTGATGAAGCGGTTACTCAGGGGGTTGAAGCGAGCATATTCGTGCCTGCCATGGAGACGCTCGATGTAAGCGCCAGTTATACCTACACCGATTCGGAGCAGAAGACCGGTGCGTATAAAGGTCAACCTCTGAATCAAATTCCTCAGCAGCTCGCGTATGGCGAAGTAAACTGGCAAGCCACCGAGCGGTTGAGCCTTGGGTCAGCGCGACCTACCGTGGCGAAGAAATGGATCCTGTCAAAGGCCCATCCTCTCGAAGCAATATAGAGCCGAGCTACACCTTGGTGGACGCTGGGATGAACTATCAGCTCAGCGACGCCATTGAGCTTCAAGGTGCGGTTTATAATCTATTAGACAAAGAACGTGACTATGAGGATTACGGCTATATCAGTGATGAACGCCGATATTGGTTAGGCATGAATATCAGCTTCTAAGTCACAATAAAGGATGGTCTTGCTGCATCGATTGAAGCCGCCATCACACTGCCACGCCCGTCTCGGACTTTTACCGGACGGGCGTTTTTTTACTACGCTTTGTTCTCAACTCGCGTGAGAAGACTCACACAATACGTGCGTCTTTTACGTGCTTGAGATACACTGTGTACTATCGTCAAACAAGCACCGATGGACATGGCACTCAGAGTCGCAATTAATGGATTTGGCCGCATAGGGCGCAGCGTATTGCGTGCCCTGTACGAGAGCGGTAAGCACGATCGCATTCAAGTGGTGGCGATTAATGAACTCGCCGAGCCGGAAGCGATGGCGCATCTGCTCCAGTATGACTCGAGCCACGGTCGATTTGGTTGGCCTGTTTCTTACAATCAAGAACATTTGTTTGTCGCCACCGACAGCATTCGCCTTCTTCACTTACCGGAATTACAACTGTTACCTTGGCGTGATCTTGATGTCGATATTGTCTTAGACTGTACGGGCAAATTTGGTACCCGTGAAGACGGCGAAGCACACATTGCCGCTGGCGCTAAAAAAGTCTTGTTTTCACACCCTGCGAGCCAAGATGTCGACCGAACCGTGATATATGGCGTCAATCACGAGGCATTGACGACAGACGATCGTATTGTCTCCAATGGATCTTGTACCACAAACTGCATTGTGCCGGTGATCAAAGCGCTGGATGAGCACTTTGGTATTGAGTCTGGCACCATCACCACCATTCACTCTTCAATGAATGATCAGCAGGTGATCGATGCCTACCATTCCGATCTTCGTCGTACACGCACGGCTAGCCAGTCTATCATTCCTGTCGATACCAAATTGCATGTTGGGATCGGTAGGATTTTTCCGAAATTTTCTGACAAGTTCGAAGCGATTTCTGTGCGTGTGCCGACGATAAACGTGACAGCTATGGATTTAAGTGTCACTGTACGTACTAAAGTGAAAGTTAATGACGTAAATCAAGCTCTGCAAACCGCATCTCGATGTACATTAGACGGTATACTGGATTATACCGAAGCGCCCTTGGTGTCGATAGACTTCAACCACGACTCACACAGTGCCATTGTCGATGGGTCGCAAACGCGGGTGAGTAATCATCAGCTGATAAAAACGTTGGTTTGGTGCGACAACGAGTGGGGCTTTGCCAACCGAATGTTGGATACCACCTTGGCGATGGCGCAATGAGTGCGCTAACGCAAGGGGGTCGCCCTGATTAAGTCAGTTTCAATTTGCAACCTTATAGAGAGGACCCTATGTCTGTAATTAAGATGACCGACTTAGATCTTGCCGGAAAGCGTGTCTTTATCCGTGCGGATCTGAACGTGCCGGTAAAAGACGGTAAAGTTACCTCTGACGCACGTATTTTGGCGTCATTGCCTACCATCAAACACTGCTTGGAAGCCGGTGCGAAAGTGATGGTGACCTCTCACTTGGGGCGTCCTGAAGAAGGACAACCTGAAGACCAATACTCACTGCAACCTGTCGTGAACTATCTTGACGACGCGCTAGACTGCAACGTTAGCTTGGCTAAAGATTACTTAGACGGTCTTGAACTGAACGCCGGTGAGCTCGTCGTGCTAGAAAACGTTCGCTTCAATAAAGGCGAGAAGAAGAACGACGAAGCACTGTCTAAAAAGTACGCCGCACTGTGCGATATTTTTGTGATGGACGCCTTTGGTACTGCGCACCGCGCGCAAGCATCAAACATGTGTGGGCGTGACGGCATGCACCGATCGCATGTCGCCGATSRCATGTGCCGGACATTGCTGGCGAACGAATTAGACGCGCTTGGTAAAGCAATGGATAACCCTGCTCGCCCAATGGTGGCGATTGTGGGTGGGTCAAAAGTGTCGACCAAACTGACCGTTTTGAAATCACTGTCTACCGTTGCAGACCAACTGGTTGTCGGTGGTGGTATTGCCAACACCTTTATTGCAGCGGACGGCCACAATGTAGGCAAATCGCTTTATGAAGCAGATTTGATGGATACGGCGAAATCTTTGATGGAAGAGTGCATATCCCTGTTGCGACCGACGTTGCGTGTGCCAAAGCGTTTGATGAAAATGCAGAGGCTGAAATCAAGCGTGTTGAAGACGTGCAAGACGATGACATGATCTTCGACTTAGGGCCAGAATCTACCCAAGCACTGGCTGACATTTTGAAAAATGCCAAAACTATTCTTTGGAATGGCCCAGTGGGTGTTTTCGAGTTTAAAAACTTTGAAGCAGGCACTGCAGGAATTTCAAAAGCAATCGCTGAGTCTGAAGGCTTCTCGGTTGCAGGCGGTGGTGATACCTTGGCTGCAATTGATAAATTTGGCATTAAAGCCGATGTGTCTTATATCTCAACCGGCGGCGGCGCCTTCCTTGAGTTTGTTGAAGGCAAACCACTTCCAGCGGTAGAAATGCTGGAAGCGCGTGCGAAAGACGCATAAATCCGACGATAAAACGGGAGTGATGTCTCCCGTTTTTGCTTTCGTTTGACTACAATAGGCCGAGTCGTAAACGATTGCACCGTATTGATAAGGGTGCCGATGCGCATCTTTACTCAGTTCAGCAAAGACAACCCGATTTAATAGGACAAGAGCCATGTCTAAAGTTTTTGATTTTGTAAAACCTGGCGTTATCTCTGGCGATGATGTTCAGAAAGTATTTGAAGTTGCTAAAGAGAACAAGTTCGCGTTGCCAGCGGTTAACGTGGTAAACACTGACTCTATCAACGCTGTAATGGAAGCTGCGGCGAAAGTAAAAGCGCCAGTGGTTATTCAATTCTCTAACGGTGGTGCAGGCTTCTTCCCAGGCAAAGGCCTGAAGCTAGACGGTCAAGAAGCGCAAATTAAAGGCGCTGTTGCCGGTGCGAAATACGTTCACGCGATGGCTGAAGTGTATGGTGTGCCAGTGATTATGCATACTGACCACGCAGCGAAAAAACTGCTGCCGTGGATCGACGGTCTGCTTGATGCCGGTGAAGCTTTCTTTAAAGAACACGGCAAGCCACTGTTCTCTTCTCACATGATTGACTTGTCTGAAGAGTCACTGGAAGAGAACATGGAAATCTGTGCCGAATACCTGGCGCGCATGGACAAAATGGGCATGACGCTGGAAATCGAACTGGGCATTACTGGTGGTGAAGAAGACGGCGTGGATAACAGCGATGTTGATACCGCTGACCTTTACACCAAGCCAGAAGAAGTGGCGTACGCATACGAAAAACTGTCTGCTGTAAGCCCTCGCTTCACCATTGCCGCTTCATTCGGTAACGTTCACGGTGTTTATAAGCCAGGTAACGTGGTACTTAAGCCAGAAATCCTACGTGAATCACAAGCTTACTGCTCAGAGAAATTTGGTCTACCGACCAATGGCCTAAACTTCGTCTTCCATGGCGGTTCGGGCTCTTCAGAAGCGCAGATTCAAGAGTCTATTGGCTATGGCGTGATCAAAATGAACATCGATACCGATACCCAGTGGGCAACATGGGATGGTATCCGTCAGTATTATCAAGACAACGAAGGTTATCTGCAAAGCCAAATCGGTAACCCGAAAGGTGATGATCAGCCAAACAAAAAATTCTACGATCCACGCGTATGGTTGCGTAAAGGTCAAGAATCAATGGTTGCACGTCTGGAGCAAGCCTTTAAAGATCTTAACGCGGTTGACGTACTGTAAGTTACAGTACTGATAGCACAAGAAGACATGAGCCCGCCATATTTGGCGGGCTTTTTTTGTTTGCCCAGCGAAGCTGGCAAACCCGTCAGGTTGAAAGAAACCTGAATCGCCCCGGCTGAGGGGAAGATAATCCGAATCGCAAGGGCGTTGCTGGCCAACGGCAGGGTCTGAAGGAAGCGATAGGAAGTTAGAGGCACACAACGAGAGTGAACCTGCTTCG
>AQOF01000065.1 GCA_000565345.1 Salinivibrio costicola subsp. costicola ATCC 33508 = LMG 11651
GGACGGAGTGCTTTTCAGGACCGGGCCGGTTTGCCCGGTCCGGATCCCGGTCCGAAACCGTACCTAAGTGGTAATTGGTCGAACTTGCGACCTGCCGTCATATCAGTCGTACAGTCGATATGCTGAACCGAGCGGGTATCGACATTAGCCGTGCCACTTTAGCCAACTGGTGTGTGCAGCTGGGCAGCAAAGTTGACGTGATTATCGATACGATGAAAGCACAGTTAGCCAGCGAGCCACTTATCTGCGCCGATGAAACCACGGTGCAAGTGCTCAAAGAAGCAGATAGAAAAGCGCAGTCGACCTCTTACATGTGGGTGTATCGCAGTGGTGAATTTACCGACCACCCGGTGGTGATTTACGATTATCAACCCAGTCGAGCCGGCGCGTGTGTGCGAGCGTTCCTGGGCGATTATCAGGGCTATCTTCTGTCCGATGGTTACAGTGCTTACGATACCGTTGACGATGTGACGCAAGCAGCGTGTATGGCCCATGTTCGCCGTAAATTTACCGATGCGCAAAAGGCGTCGCCCTCGAAGAAAGCCGGCAAGCCAGAAAAAGCGCTCACCTTCATCAACAAGCTCTACGGCATCGAGCGACGCGGGAAACACTTATCGGCCGAGGCCCGGCAACAACTCAGACAGCAAGAAAGTCTGCCTCTGTTAAATGACTTTAAACGCTGGCTTGATAGCATGCATGTGTTGCCCAAAGGCGCCTTAGGCCAGGCCATCACGTATGCGAAAAATCAGTGGCCCAAGCTGCTGACCTATCTAGAAGATGGCCGTATTAGCATCGACAACAATGTGACAGAGCGAGACATCCGCCCGTTCGCCACGGGTCGAAAGAACTGGATGTTCTCGACATCTGTCGGTGGAGCAAAAGCGAGTGCTAATCTGTATAGCTTGGTGATGACATGCCGTGCCAATGACATCAATCCCTATTATTACTTCCGACACCTGTTCGCTGAATTACCCAAGCGCTCGCCATCGGACGATATGTCAGATCTGATGCCATGGGGTGTGGATCTCAGTGATGAGTAGCCACTCACCGGTTTATTAACCGCTTACGTCGTTCCGGCAGGATGCTTGGATACTGAAATCTCTATGGCGCCAACCGCGCATATCTTTTCATCCAGCAAAGCTGTTTGGGACGAGGGGTTAGGGGACGTGCCAAAGTTTGAGGGGTTGCCAGAGTGAGCTACCATCACATAACCAGTGGCTGTTGGCGGACGAACCTACGCTGCGCTCCGGCACGCCGCAAAGCCAAGCGTTAAGCCTCAAAGGAGATCTCATGGAACAAATGTTCGCAGATGAAATAGTAAGGTTGATTGTAGCCGCTATTATTTTTATCCCTCCACTATGGAAAATATTCAAGAAAGCAGGCTTTAGTCCTTGGGGTTCGCTTCTTGTACTTATCCCACCTTTTGGTGTTGGCGTCTTAGTAGTAGCGCTAGTTCTAGGTTATAAAAAATGGCCAAATGGCAAGGAGGTATAGCATGGGTGGCATTAGCATTTGGCAAATAATCATAATTCTTATCATGCTTGGCCTTAGCGTAGCTTGGACACTGTTAATCGCACGCATCGTAGGGAAAGCCGGTTTTAATAAATGGTGGGCGATAATGTCTCTCGTTCCACTCTTAAACATAATTTTTGTGTGGGTCTTTGCTTTCAAAAAATGGCCCGTGCAAGAACCAGAGACTTAACAAGTTTGGCAAGCGGGCCAAATTTAAGCGTGGCTTCGCCACAAATTTTTCCCTTCCAAAGGCGTTAGGCCTGCGCCAGTGACAATGAAATGTTAAGTAGCAGATTTTTAGACAAAGAGCGCGCCACCCAAGAACGATGGTTTCGAATGAAACTCCATCAGAAGTTTGGAGGACAGGTAAAAAGTGTTTTCCTTTTTCGTATCCATCGCAGATTAGGAAAGGAGTTCCGAATAAAGGAAAAGGCAATTAATGCGGCTATAGAAACGATAGTCAAGCAATATCGAAATACCAACGAAGAGCTTTTTCCTGCGACGAAAAAGTTTTTCAATATCGGACTGTATTTTTTGCTTGCCGAGAGAGACATTCAGGCTTTGAAGGCTGATGCCTTCGCTCACCCTAATGAAACCAAGAGAAATATTGCCCTGCGGGCTTTGCTTTTGACAGTGTACGAATGGGATATGGGAAAAGTTACCGGGCGTCGAATGAACTTTATATATGAGACGACCGGGCTTTCTGAAAAAAACAAAAAAGCGGTAGTTGATTCTTTAAAAGAGTTGAAAAAGGCGAGAAAACAGGTTGAAAAAAAGCTGTCGGAAACAAGGCACAATACTATTGCTCATAGGGATGCGGATGCAATGCGTCAATATCAGATTATTTCAGACCTCGAAGTAATGGGTTTTGCCCCGGTGTTAACAGAGTTCTATGCTGCATCCGATAAACTACTAAAAGCCATGATTTCCGCGTTGTATGAAATTGGCACAATGGAAAGCTTGTTTCATCAAATAGTTAACCGCGAACAAAGGCCTAACCAGTGAATCAAGCCGACCGATTTTCCGCTGCCGCTCCAAATCAGCGACTTATTCAGGACGTTAAATGAAGAAAAAGGAATTCATGAGTAAGCCGCATCAAAGAATTGGTTCAATCTCAAATGCTCATGTTGGTAGAGATTTCGAGAACGTGGCGCTCAAGGTGTTTGCTGGGCTTGGGCTGAAACTAGAGAAGAACTTTAAGGTTCCTGTCGGCTTGAATGGCACTTCCAAACTACATGCGTTCGATTTGGGTTGCGAAGAACAAAAAATCCTCGTCGAGTGTAAATCACATAAATGGACAGCTCCGAACGATAACGTTCCCAGTGCCAAGCTCACTGTTTGGAACGAAGCGATGTACTATTTTCTCGTCGCACCATCAGGATTTCGGAAAATTCTATTCGTCCTTAAGGATTTGAGCGATAGGCGGCAGGAAACACTGGCTGAATACTACATTCGAACCTATCGTCACCTGATCCCAAGGGATGTTGAAATCTGGGAGTTTGATGAGAGCAGCGGGGAAGTTGTCGAGCGGTCATTTAACCAGTAAATCAAGTCGACCTGTCTGCGCTGGCGCTTCAAACGGCGGCTTATTTTGGCGTTAACTGACTAGGAGAAATATGGAAGTATTCCTAAAGCGGATAGAGGCTGATTCTCGTCATATTTTGGAGAATTTGTTCCCTTACTATGTGTACGATATGTCAGAGTTTATGAAGTGGGATCCAGACTTAAATGGTTTATACACGTTTAAATCATCAACTTTAGATTGCTACTGGAGTGGCACTAGTCATGTTCCTTACTTTATTTATGTGGGTAAAGATTTAGCTGGTTTTGTATTGGTTCGTAAGTACCCGTCGTCTCCAGAAATATTGGACATCGACCAGTTTTTCGTACTTCGGAAATTTAAGGGACAAGGTATAGGCAAAAGTGCATTCAAAGAGGTTGTGAATCGTCATATCGGTAAGTGGCAAATTCGGGTATTGAAGGAAAATGAAGCTGCACTAAAGTTCTGGTTATCGGCAGTAAGCGATATCGTAGGGTGCGACTACGATTCTTGTTTGGACATTGACGTTGATTTAGAAATGCACTTTATACGCTTTGAAAAAGTCAGTTAACAAACGAGTATGTCGTCAATCCTAAATTTTAGCGAGATTTTTATCCCACATCACGCCGTCTCTAAGCATCGAATTTAAGATCACTACCATCTTGCGCACACAGGCAATAATGGCCACTTTTTTCGGCTTTCCAGCGGCGACTAATCGGGTATACGTCGCTTTAAAAACAGGATTACATTGCATCGCAGACATCATCGCCATATACAACACGGTACGAACTTGAGCACGTCCACCTTGGATCACTCGTTTGCCTTTATATCGCCCACTTTCTTTTGTCATGGGTGCAACACCAATGAGAGATGCCGCTTGTTTGTTAGTTATATAGCCCAGCTCAGGGACGTTACTGATGATAGATGCTGCCGCAATGCTGCCAATGCCAGGCACGCTTTGTAAGAGCGTATTTTTAGTCTGATATTCAGGGCATGCTTCAATCAACTTCACGAGTTTTTGCTCAATGTTGGTGATTTGATTTTTCATCGCAGTGAGCATGGGTTTGATGGTTGAATGCAAGGTTTTGGGCAGTATCTGCAACCGGTTCTTTTCCATCGTTTGCATAGATAGGAGCTGGTTTCTCCTGATGACTAAGTCACTCATTAGACGTATATTTTCCGCCTTGATAATGGTGATTTCAGGCTTAATGGCGTCGCCATAATGTGCGATTAACTCAGCATCCAAGCGGTCATTTTTCGCTCTTCGGCCAATGGCGCCGGCGAAGCGTTTAATGTGCACAGGTTGGCGCGTACGATGGGTAAATTGGCTTCAATACACGCGAGCACAAAGGGCATTTCTAATCGGCCAGTGGCTTCAATGATGATGCGCTCAGGCTGATATGGCTTGATGATTTTCAATGCATCTTTAATGCCTTTATCAGTGTTTGGCACAGAGAAGAAGTGTGCAGTTGGTCTGACGTAAATGTCGAGTTGCGCTTTGCCGGTATCGACGCTACATAGTTGGTAGTAGCGTTGGTTGCCCCTTAACCGGGCGTTATGTTTCTCTGAGGGCAGGCTCAAGCCCAAGATGATCAACAAAGGGGATAAAGTCGCGATCCAAAAACAGCAAAGGTAGCTTTTTCTCTATGCAGAAAGTCGCGATGATCACGTCGGCAGTTTTTCGGATTGTGATGCCCTTTTTGCGAAGTGCCCTATAATTGTCAGCGCAAACAAGTGCCATTTCTTTGTCAAACATTTCATACTGCTCCAGCGAGAGCAGGCTCTGTTTGGTCTGACGATAGTGTTTGTCGTTGCGGATGCCTTGAAGGATTTCCAGAAATATGAGGTCGCCGATAGCGACGGATCCGTGGACTATTGAGGTAGTGTTCAGAATTCTGTGTCATTTCGTTAGACTGTACCAAAAAGGGATGACACATGACCAAACCAACATTCGATATGGATGCCGCCTTGCAAGCTTTGCGTGAAGGTAAAGACCTCACCGGCAAAGACGGTATCTTAACCCCTCTCATCAAGCAGCTCACTGAAGCAGCCATGCAAGCTGAGCTTGATGAACACCTCGCTGATGAAAAGCAGCCTAATCGTAAGAACGGCTCTACGTCCAAGTCCGTTAAGAGCCCTGCTGGCAGCTTTGAACTCAGTACACCACGCGACCGAGCAGGCTCATTCGAGCCGCAATTAGTGAAAAAGCATCAAACGCATTTAACCGATGAGCTGGAGCGTAAAATCCTTGCGCTGTTTTCGCTGGGTACCAGTTACCAAGATATCCGCATGCACATCGAAGAGTTGTACGGTATTAATGTATCCAACGGTACCATCAATGCCGTGACTGATAAGCTATTGCCTGAGCTTCAGGCTTGGCGCGAGCGGCAATTAGAAGCGGTCTATCCGATTGTCTGGCTCGATGCCATTCACTATAAAATCAAAGAGAACGGGCGCTTTATCACTAAAGCGGTGTACACCATTCTCG
>AQOF01000066.1 GCA_000565345.1 Salinivibrio costicola subsp. costicola ATCC 33508 = LMG 11651
TGCGATTGGCGGGATCGGGAAAGGACACCTGGTAAAAGAAATTGATGCCCTAGGCGGTGCGATGGCGCAAGCTATCGACAAAGGCGGGATCCAGTTTAGAACCCTAAATGCGTCGAAAGGACCCGCAGTACGAGCAACACGAGCACAAGCTGATCGTGCGTTGTACAAAGCGGCGATCCGCCATACCCTGGAAAACACACCACACCTATCCCTTTTCCAACAAGCCGTGGTGGATTTGATCGTCGATCAGGATCGCGTCACTGGGGTAGAAACAGAAATGGGACTGAAATTCAGCGCAACCACTGTGGTGTTGACTGTCGGTACCTTTTAAGGTGGAAAAATCCATATTGGTATGGATAACTACTCCGGAGGGCGCGCCGGAGATCCACCGTCGAACAAGCTCGCCGACCGCCTACGTGCATTGCCGTTTCGCGTCGATCGTTTAAAAACGGGAACGCCACCGCGTATCGATGCGCGTTCAGTCGATTTCTCAGTGATGCAAACCCAACATGGTGATACACCGCGTCCGGTCTTTTCATTTTTGGGCGATGTCAGTCAACATCCTCAACAAATGCCTTGCTATATCACGTATACCAATGAAAAAACCCATGACGTGATTCGAGAAAACTTATCTCGAAGCCCAATGTATGCCGGTGTCATTGAAGGGATTGGTCCACGTTATTGCCCATCGATTGAAGACAAAGTGATGCGCTTTGCCGACAAAGACAAACATCAGATCTTTGTTGAACCTGAAGGGCTAACCAGCAATGAGCTGTATCCAAATGGTATTTCCACCAGCTTACCGTTTGATGTGCAAATGGGGATCATTCAATCGATCAAAGGCTTTGAAAACGCCAAAGTGATCCGCCCAGGTTATGCGATCGAGTATGACTTTTTCGATCCCCGCGATCTTAAGCAAACACTAGAAACCAAATTTATTAGCGGGTTATTCTTTGCCGGACAAATCAACGGCACCACCGGCTATGAAGAAGCGGGGGCTCAAGGCTTGCTGGCAGGATGTAACGCGGCGCTGCAAGCACAAGGCAAAGACGGTTGGAGCCCGCGTCGCGACCAAGCGTATATGGGCGTATTGATTGATGATCTCTCTACCATGGGCACGCAAGAGCCTACCGTATGTTTACGTCGCGTGCTGAGTATCGCCTATTGCTGCGTGAAGATAATGCGGATATGCGTTTGACGGAAAAAGGCCGTGAGCTCGGTTTGGTCGATGATACGCGCTGGGCGCGTTTTAACCAGAAAATGGAAAACATGGAGCAAGAGCGTCAACGCTTACGTGGCACATGGATCCATCCCCATTCTGACGATGTGGCAGCACTGAATGCGATGCTCAAAACACCGTTAACACGCGAAGCGAATGGCGAGGATCTCCTGCGTCGTCCTGAGTTGCGGTATCGCGATATTGTGACATTACCAAGTTTTGAACCGGCTCATGCGGATCAGCAAGCCAGTGAACAGGTGGAAATTCAGGTGAAATATGCGGGGTATATTGACCGTCAGCAAGATGAAATTGCTAAATCACAACGTCATGAAAATACCGAATTGCCTACTGATCTCGACTACGACCACATAAAAGGTTTATCGAACGAAGTGAAAGGTAAGCTCGCCGATGCGCGTCCTGAAACCGTGGGTAAAGCATCACGTATCTCTGGCGTTACGCCGGCGGCGATCTCCATTTTGCTTGTCCATTTGAAAAAGCAAGGCATGCTGAAAAAAGGGGCATAAAATGGAACAACAACTCGAATATGGGCTGGCGCAAGCTGGCCTTGTCCTGTCAGCACAACAGCAACAGCAGTTACTGGACTACGTGCGTCTGCTGCACAAATGGAATAAAGCTTACAATTTAACCTCGGTCCGTCATCCTGACGAAATGGTGGTGAAACATATTCTTGATAGTCTCGTTGTCTCGCCCCACCTCAAAGGCCAACAGTTTATCGATGTCGGCACAGGACCGGGACTACCAGGCATCCCATTGGCCATTGCTAATCCGGACAAACAGTTCACCCTATTGGACAGTTTGGGTAAACGGATTCGTTTTATTCGCCAAGTTCTTCACGAACTTGGGCTGACAAATGTGACCCCGGTCCAAAGTCGGGTGGAAGACTTTACCCCTGAGCATGGATTTGATGCTGTACTCAGTCGCGCCTTTGCATCGATGAGCGACATGGTGAGCTGGTGTCACCACTTACCGCATGCGCAAGGATGCTTCTATGCGTTGAAAGGACAAGTGGACCAACAAGAAATTGATGCGCTTCCTACTGATTGTTCTGTGACCGATATCAAAGCTTTGAAGGTACCGGGATTGGAAGGGGCGCGTCATCTAGTAATCTTGAGAGATAAGAGTAACGAGTAGAGGTCGAAAGCACGTGGGTAAAGTTATCGCGGTAGCAAACCAAAAGGGCGGCGTGGGTAAAACCACCACGAGTGTCAATCTCGCAGCATCACTGGCTGCCACCAATCGCAAGGTGCTACTGATCGATTTGGACCCACAAGGCAATGCGACCATGGCGAGTGGCATCGATAAGTACGATGTCCATGCAACGGCCTATGACCTACTCATTGAAGAAACACCGTTCGAACAAGTTGTGGTTGAAAATACGGCGGGCAGTTATCACCTTGTCGCTGCCAACGGTGATGTGACAGCAGCAGAAATAAAACTCATGGAAGTGTTCGCTCGAGAGGTACGTCTACGCACGATGCTCGAGACTGTCGTTGACCGTTATGATTATATTTTTATTGACTGTCCCCCTTCACTGAACCTTCTGACCATCAATGCGATGACTGCGGCTAATTCCGTTCTTGTCCCGATGCAATGTGAGTACTTTGCCCTGGAAGGACTGACTGCTTTAATGGATACCATTAGCAAGCTGGCAAGCGTGGTGAACGCCGACCTTCACGTTGAAGGTGTCTTGCGCACTATGTACGACCCAAGAAACCGATTAGCGACCGAAGTATCGGATCAGATCAAAAAACACTTCGGTGATAAGGTGTATCGTACAGTGATTCCCCGCAATGTGCGGCTCGCGGAAGCGCCAAGTCATGGCCGACCCGCCATGTACTACGACAAACTATCGAGCGGTGCTAAAGCCTACCTCGCCCTTGCGGGTGAAATTCTGCGTCGCGAAGAGCAAGCTCGCTCCTCGCCAGACGCTGTCAATGCCTGAGGAAAACAATGAATTCAGCGAAACGCGGGCTTGGAAAGGGCCTCGACGCCCTATTGGCGACCAGTGCACAAGCACAGTCTTCACAAACAGTGGCCCCTGAATCGACCGATACCAGTAATAGCGAATTACAACAGCTGTCGGTCACCGTGCTGGAGCCGGGTCAATATCAGCCGCGCCAAGGCATGGCTGAAGAAGCACTGGAAGAACTGACTGAGTCAATTCGTGCTCAAGGTGTGATTCAACCTTTAGTCGTGCGTCAGATCGCGGCGGGACGCTATGAGATCATCGCCGGTGAACGTCGTTGGCGAGCCGCTAAACAAGCAGGATTAAAGCAAGTCCCTTGTTTGGTACGAGAAATGAGCAATAAGGTCGCGAGCGCGGTCGCTTTAATTGAAAACATTCAACGCGAAAACTTGAATGCAATGGAAGAAGCGCAGGCATTGGCGCGCTTAGTGGATGAATTTGAACTGACTCACCAACAGCTTGCTGAGTCACTGGGAAAGTCTCGGACCACTATTAGTAACCTACTTCGGTTAAATGGTTTGGAATCCGGGGTGCGGCAATTGCTGCTTAACAAACAACTCGAAATGGGCCACGCACGTGCCTTGCTGGCACTGGAAGCGACGTACAAATTGATGCGGCTTTGACCGCGGTCAATAAGAAAATGACGGTTCGCCAAATAGAAAAACTGGTAAAAAAAATGCTTTCGCCACCAGTTGAAGCGAAAAAGCCTAAATTATCACCTGAAGTTGAAGCCCTTCAGCAACGCCTAGGCGATAAATTTGGCGTGAGTGTCGCTTTAACACAACAGAAAAACGGCAGTGGGAAATTAGTGATTAATTTCGAAGAATCTGAAAAGTTAGCGCAAATTCTTGCAATTTTCGACGAAGAAATGTGACTTATGCCAGTCGCTTTTTGTTACATAAAAGTGCTTACTGTGATCAGGTTACGCTGTTGTAAAATTTTCCCTGCTTTTTTACATTGATGCGATTGCATTAGTCGGGGCGAAACGTATAATTTTTGCTGTTTTCCCAGCACGGCAACAGTGCTAAGTGGAACGGAATCGAGGAACAAATACATGGTATCGACGCTCGCGCGGCCGGGTCGGTGAAATCGCGACAAAATTGGTGCTTTTGCAGGCTGGCGTCGTATTAGCAACGGCAATCTTGATGGCACTTGCTATCAATGTCGACTGGGGAAAATCCGCGTTAATCGGTGGGGGTATCTTTGTGATAGCCAATGCTGTGTTTGCGTCGTGTGCTTTCCTCTTTAGTGGGGCAAGAGCTGCAAAATTTGTGGTCGCGTCCTTCTTTGGCGGTGAAGTCTTAAAAATTTCACTGACCGTCGTCCTGTTTGTCCTTGCTTACCTGTATGTCGAGGTGGAACTTGTTCCCCTCAAACTGGCCTATTTGCTGGCATTAGGGATTAATATCTTTGCGCCAGTTTTATTCATTAACAACAACAAATAGGATGAGTTATGGCTGCGTCAGGTGATGCGCTTACACCGTCTAGCTACATCACTCACCACCTGACACACTTGTCAAGCGGTGAGGGGTTTTGGGCGGTTCATATTGATAGCCTGTTTTTCTCTGTCCTCATCGGTATCGTCTTCTTAGGCATTTTCCGATCAGTGGCAAAGAAAGCATCGACAGGTGTCCCGGGTAAGCTTCAGTGTTTTGTCGAAATCTTGGTTGAGTTCGTTGATGACAATGTCCGCGAAACCTTCCATGGACGCAATCCGCTGATCGCACCTTTGGCCCTGACTATCTTCGTCTGGATATTCCTGATGAATACGATGGACTTAATTCCTATCGATTTTCTTCCTTATCCGGCGGAACACTGGTTGGGTATTCCATATTTAAAAGTGGTTCCAACTGCAGACGTAAATATCACCCTTGCAATGGCGCTGGGCGTGTTCTTCTTGATGATTTTTTACAGCATCAAGATAAAGGGTATCGGTGGCTTTGCTAAAGAGCTAGCGTTACACCCGTTTAATCACCCGATCATGATTCCGTTCAACCTCCTGTTGGAGATAGTTTCGTTACTGGCGAAGCCTATTTCTCTTGGGATGCGTCTGTTCGGTAACATGTTTGCCGGTGAGGTGGTATTTATTCTTATCGCGGCGTTACTGCCGTGGTGGGCGCAATGGCTGGGTTCTGTGCCGTGGGCAATTTTCCACATTCTAGTCATTACGATTCAAGCCTTTGTCTTTATGATGTTGACCGTCGTGTATCTCTCGCAGGCGCACGAAGACTCAGATCATTGATGACATTTTTTAGAAAGCAATTTGTTAGTCATTATTGGCTTATAGCCGACAACGAAAACTGGAGATAGTGATGGAAACTTTATTGAGCTTTTCTGCAATTGCCGTGGGCATCATTGTAGGTCTTGCTTCCCTTGGTACTGCGATTGGTTTCGCCCTGCTGGGTGGTAAATTCCTTGAAGGTGCAGCACGTCAACCTGAGATGGCTCCTATGCTGCAAGTTAAGATGTTCATCATCGCGGGTCTTGTTGATGCGGTTCCAATGATCGGTATCGTAATTGCACTGCTGTTCACGTTCGCGAACCCATTCGTAGGTCAACTGTAAACTGGCTAATAGCTGAACAGACCCTTTAGCTTATGATTAAGGAGGCGCCGTTGTGAATATCAACGCAACTCTGCTAGGCCAGGCAATCGCGTTCACTATCTTTGTATGGTTCTGCATGAAATATGTATGGCCACCATTGATGCAAGCGATTGAAGAGCGTCAGAAAAAAATCGCTGACGGTCTCGCGGCGGCTGATCGCGCCGCCAAAGACCTGGATTTAGCCCAGGCGAACGCTTCTGATCAATTGAAAGAAGCGAAGCGCAATGCAACTGACATTATCGAGCAGGCCAACAAACGCAAAGCACAAATCCTCGATGAGGCACGTGCCGAAGCGGCTGCTGAGCGCGACAATATCCTAAACCAGGGTAAGGCCGAGCTGGAAGCAGAGCGTAACCGTGCACGCGATGAGCTGCGTAAGCAAGTCGCATCGCTCGCTGTTATTGGTGCCGAGAAAATTATTGAGCGTTCTATTGACCAGAACGCGCATAAAGATCTTCTCGATAAAATCACTGCAGAACTGTAACAAGGAGGGGCAGCAATGTCTGAACTGACAACACTCGCTCGCCCCTACGCGAAAGCAGCCTTTGATTTTGCGGTAGAAAAAGGCGAGTTAGTCCAATGGGCTGAAATGCTTGCCTTTACTGCTGAGATTGCCCGTGATGAGCGCGTAAAACATATGTTAGACGCGTCCTACTCTGCCGAGAAATTAGCAGATATTTTCATCACAGTGGGTGGCGATCAGCTCAACGATTTCGGCCAAAATTTGATTAAAATGATGGCGGAAAACAAGCGTCTAAAAGCGCTTCCTGAGGTTTGTGAACAGTTTCTCGCCATGCGCGCGGAATTGGAAAAAGAAGTTGATGTGCAAGTCACGTCAGCGACGGCTCTTTCCGAAGAGCAACAACAAGCCATCAGTGAAAAGCTAACGACGCGTTTTGAGCGCAAAGTAAAGCTGAACTGTAGTGTAGACGAAGCCTGGTTGCCGGGGTTATTATTCGAGCTGGAGACTTGGTCATCGATAACTCAGTAAGTGGCCGTATGCGCCGCCTGAGCGATGCATTGCAGTCTTGATTTGGGGAATTGGAGCATGCAACTTAATTCCACGGAAATTAGCGATCTGATCAAACAACGCATCGAAAAATTCGACGTTGTGAGTGAAGCGCGTAACGAAGGTACCATCGTGTCAGTCAGCGACGGTATTATTCGTATCCATGGCCTTGCTGATGCGATGCAAGGGGAAATGATTGAACTGCCTGGTAACCGTTATGCGCTAGCATTAAACCTTGAGCGTGACTCTGTAGGTGCGGTTGTGATGGGTCCGTATTCGGACCTACAAGAAGGCATGAAAGTCACCGGTACTGGTCGCATTCTTGAAGTACCGACGGGTCCTGAACTGTTAGGTCGTGTGGTGAACACCTTGGGTGAGCCAATCGACGGTAAAGGACCGATCGAAACCGAAACCACTTCGCCTGTCGAAGTGATTGCGCCGGGCGTTATCGCTCGTCAATCGGTCGATCAACCTGTTCAAACCGGCTATAAAGCGGTTGACTCAATGATCCCTATCGGCCGAGGCCAGCGTGAGCTGATCATCGGTGACCGCCAAACCGGTAAAACAGCGTTGGCGATCGATGCGATCATTAACCAGAAAAACTCTGGTATCTACTCTATTTATGTCGCGATTGGTCAAAAAGCCTCAACCATTGCCAACGTAGTTCGCAAGCTGGAAGAGCATGATGCACTGAAAAACACCATCATCGTCGTATCATCGGCTTCTGAAGCGGCTGCTCTGCAATACCTGGCACCTTATGCAGGTTGTGCAATGGGCGAGTACTTCCGTGACCGCGGTGAAGATGCGCTGATTGTTTACGATGACCTGTCTAAGCAGGCTGTTGCATATCGTCAGATCTCGCTGCTGCTACGTCGTCCACCAGGCCGTGAAGCCTTCCCGGGTGACGTTTTCTACTTGCACTCACGTCTTCTTGAGCGGGCTGCACGTGTAAACGCGCACTATGTCGAAGAGTTCACCAAAGGTGAAGTGAAAGGTAAAACCGGTTCATTAACCGCCTTGCCTATCATTGAAACCCAAGCGGGTGACGTGTCTGCCTTCGTACCGACCAACGTTATCTCGATCACCGATGGTCAGATCTTCCTGCAAACTGAGCTGTTCAACGCCGGTATCCGTCCCGCGGTTGACCCAGGCATCTCGGTCTCTCGTGTCGGTGGCTCTGCGCAAACTAAGATCATGAAAAAACTGTCAGGCGGTATTCGTACAGCCTTGGCACAATATCGTGAGCTTGCTGCATTTGCTCAGTTCTCATCGGATCTGGATGACGCAACCAAGAAGCAATTGGATCACGGTCAGAAAGTGACCGAGCTGATGAAGCAGATGCAATATGCGCCAATGTCTGTCTTTGAGCAGGCCATGGTTATTTTTGCGGCTGAAAAAGGCTACTTGGAAGACGTTGAGCTGAACAAGATCGGTGACTTTGAGCACTCTCTGCTCGCCTTTGCGAAGGCGCAGTATGCCGACCTAGCTGCTCAGATTGATGAGTCTGGTGCTTACAACGATGACGTTGAAGCGCAGTTGAGAAAGCTGTTGGACGACTTCAAAGCGACCCAGACTTGGTAACATTGTAGGTGACCACTTAGGTGGTCACCCACTAACGGAGAGTAACTATGGCCGGCGCAAAAGAGATTCGTACTAAGATCGGAAGTGTGAAAAACACACAGAAGATCACTAAAGCGATGGAAATGGTGGCAGCCTCCAAAATGCGTAAAACGCAAGAAGCCATGGAGTCGTCACGTCCATATGCTGTCACTATGCGCAAAGTGATCGGTCATCTTGCACTGGGTAACTTGGAGTACCGTCATCCTTATTTGGAAGAGCGGGAAGCCAAGCGCGTTGGTTACATCATCATTTCTACTGACCGCGGATTGTGTGGTGGCTTGAACATTAACCTGTTCAAAAATGTCATCACAGATATGGAAAGCTGGACCCACAAAGGTGCTGAGATCGATATGGCATTGGTTGGGGCGAAAGCGACCGCTTTCTTTAACAATTACGGCGGAAATGTAGTCGCACAAACCTCTGGTTTGGGGGATACCCCCGTACTGGAAGACCTGATCGGTACGGTCGGGGTGATGCTGAAAAAATACAATGAAGGTGAGCTGGACCGCTTATATGTTGTTTTCAATAAATTTGAGAACACCATGGTGCAGACCCCAGTGATCGATCAATTGCTGCCTTTGCCCAAGTCAGACGACGAGGATATGCAGACTAGCCACGCTTGGGATTATATCTATGAGCCTGAGCCGAAGCCCTTGCTCGATACTTTGTTGGTTCGCTATGCCGAGTCACAAGTGTATCAAGGTGTGGTGGAAAACCTCGCCAGTGAGCAAGCGGCGCGTATGGTGGCGATGAAAGCTGCGACCGACAATGCAGGTAATCTGATTGATGATCTGCAGTTGGTGTACAACAAAGCCCGTCAGGCTGCGATCACCCAAGAGCTGTCAGAGATTGTTTCTGGCGCAAGTGCGGTGTAAAGGCAAAGGTTAACGAACTAGTTTAGAGGAATAACGATGGCTACAGGTAAGATCGTTCAGATCATCGGTGCGGTAGTCGACGTAGAGTTTCCACAAGACGCAGTGCCTAAGGTATATGATGCGTTGAATGTGAAACGTGAAGGCGAGCGTCTGGTGTTGGAAGTTCAGCAGCAGCTAGGTGGTGGCGTAATTCGTGCTATCGCTATGGGCTCATCTGATGGTCTGCGTCGTGGAATCGAAGTAGAAAACTCAGGGGCTGCAATCCAAGTCCCTGTTGGGGAAGCAACGCTAGGACGTATCGTCAACGTTCTGGGTGATGCAATTGATGAGCGTGGCGATCTCGGTGAAAAAGAGCGCTACTCGATTCACCGTGAAGCGCCAACTTACGAAGAACAATCGAATTCCACTGAGCTTTTGGAAACCGGTGTTAAGGTTATCGACCTTATCTGCCCGTTTGCGAAAGGCGGTAAAATCGGTTTGTTCGGTGGTGCGGGTGTTGGTAAAACCGTCAACATGATGGAGCTTATCAACAACATCGCACTGCAACACTCAGGTCTGTCTGTATTTGCTGGTGTAGGGGAGCGTACTCGTGAGGGTAACGACTTCTACTACGAAATGCAGGAAGCCGGTGTTGTTAATATCGAAAACCCTGAAGAGTCAAAAGTGGCCATGGTGTATGGTCAGATGAACGAGCCACCAGGTAACCGCCTGCGTGTCGCACTGACCGGTCTAACCATGGCGGAAAAATTCCGTGATGATGGCCGTGATGTTCTACTGTTCATCGACAACATCTATCGCTATACCCTTGCCGGTACTGAGGTATCTGCACTGTTGGGTCGTATGCCATCAGCAGTAGGTTATCAGCCAACGCTCGCTGAAGAGATGGGTGTATTGCAAGAGCGGATCACGTCTACCCGTACTGGTTCGATTACTTCCGTACAGGCGGTTTACGTGCCAGCGGATGACTTGACTGACCCGTCACCAGCCACCACCTTTGCCCACTTGGATGCAACGGTTGTATTGTCACGTAACATCGCGTCTATGGGTATGTACCCAGCGATCGACCCATTGGATTCGACATCACGTATGTTGGACCCCTTGGTGGTAGGTCAAGACCACTATGATATGGCACGTGGTGTGCAATCTGTGCTTCAGCGCTATAAAGAGCTGAAAGACATTATTGCTATTCTGGGTATGGATGAGCTATCTGAAGAAGATAAGCTAACGGTTGCACGTGCACGTAAGATTGAACGTTTCTTGACTCAACCTTACCACGTCGCTGAAGTGTTCACCGGCCAACCAGGTGTTTATGTTTCGCTGAAAGATACTATTGCAAGCTTCAAAGGCCTGCTCAGTGGCGAGTACGATGATATTCCAGAGCAGGCTTTCCTGTACTGCGGTAGCATCGACGAAGTACTCGAAAAAGCGAAAAACCTGTAAGGCTTGAGTAGGAGGCGATATGGCAGCGATAACCTTCCAGCTGGATGTGGTCAGTGCAGAGCGACAATTGTTCTCTGGCCGTGCCGAGCATATTCAGGTGACCGGTAGCGAAGGTGAACTGGGTATTCACGCAGGACACACACCGCTGCTGACCGCTATCACGCCGGGCATGGTGCGTATCGTCAAGCAAGGCGGTAGCGAAGAGATTATTTATCTTTCTGGCGGCACGCTTGAAGTTCAGCTAGTACAGTCACTGTACTGGCTGATACGGCAATTCGTGGTGAAGAGCTAGACCAAGCCAAGGCAGAAGAAGCGAAGCGTCGCGCTGAGGATAAAATCCATAATCAGCATAAAGACGTCGACTTTGCTCAAGCGGCCAGTGACCTGGCTAAAGCGGTTGCGAAGCTTCGAGTGATCGAACTGACCAAACACAAGCGTTAATCAGGCACTTACGGTAAGAATATAAGCGACGCTTCGGCGTCGCTTTTTTGTTTGCCCAGCGAAGCTGGCAAACCCGTCAGGTTGAAAGAAACCTGAATCGCCCCGACTGAGGGGAAGATAATCCGACTCGCAAGGGCGTTGCTGGCCAACGGCAGGGTCTGAAGGAAGCGATAGGAAGTTAGAGGCACACAACGCAAGTGAACCTGTTTCGGCTTGATAGGTGGGTAAGCGTGCAAAATAGCGTGAAGCCCAATACTCAGTCAGACCTATCAAGTGCTTGAGGGTGGCGTCTCTGACAGGGAGCCAGTGCAGTAACTGGGGAAGCCTGGCACCCCATCCAGAGAAACACTGGAAGCGTTCATCAAGAGGCAACTCAAGGTGAACGTTGGTGTGAGGTGGCAGATGAATCCGTAGTAGTGAGTAAGGCTCGGCCTAAGAAAGCCAGTAATGGTGTGGAGGAGAAAACCGAGCTGACCATCGGCACAGTGT
>AQOF01000067.1 GCA_000565345.1 Salinivibrio costicola subsp. costicola ATCC 33508 = LMG 11651
GAGGTCGGGGGTTCGAATCCCTCTTCACCGACCACTATCCAGGTAGTGGAGAGCGTAGTTTGGGTCGGGGGCCGGGAGCCGGTCCCGCGGGGGCCGCCCCATCAAATCCCTCTTCACCGACCAACGTAAAACCCCAGCCTTTTGGCTGGGGTTTTTTCGTTTTCTCGGTCCAGCACTTAAGGCTTAGGGTAGTGCTGGAATGCTTGGGTATTGCCTGCCTTATCAAACGCCATGACCGTATAAGGCTGTTGACGATCGCCGTATTCCATACCTGGTGAGCCAATCGGCATGCCTGCAACGGCCAGTCCTTCTAATCCCGTATTGGTGGTCAGGAGCTTTTTCACCTCTTGGGCAGGAACGTGTCCCTCAATCACATAGCCATTAATACGTGCGGTATGACATGACTGCATATCAGCTGGGACGCCATGTCTTGCTTGACTGACGCCATGTTGTCATGCGGTTTTACCTCTAGCTCAAAGCCGGCTTGCTCCATATGCTCAACCCAATCGTCGCAGCAGCCACAGCTGGGGGATTTATACACCACACCGCTCGCGGCCATCGCCGAGGCACTCATTAGGCCCACTGTTGCTACAAGTAGTTGTAAACGCTTCATTATCGCTCCTTGTTACTTATCGTCTGATTTTATTTTGAAAAAACGTAATCGGTTTGCATTGGTCACCACCGTGATCGAAGAGAGCGCCATTGCGCCACCCGCGATCACCGGACTGAGCAACATGCCGGTAAAGGGGTAAAGGATGCCGGCAGCGATCGGGATCCCCAAGGTGTTGTAGATAAAGGCACCAAAGAGATTTTGTTTCATGTTGCGTACCGCGGCTTGAGATAGCCCAATGGCGTCTGCCAAGCGCCAAGGTGTTGGTGCATCAGCGTAATTTGCGCGCTTTCTATCGCAATATCGCTGCCGCTGCCCATCGCCACACCGACATCGGCTTGCGCAAGTGCCGGCGCATCATTGATACCATCACCGACCATGGCAACGCATTTACCTTGCTGTTGGAGAGACTGGATTTGTTCCGATTTTCCATCAGGCAGCACACCGGCAATAACGTGATCAATGCCCAGCTGACGGCCAATGGCATTGGCGGTATCTGGGTGGTCGCCAGAGAGCATGATCACCTCAAGGCCCTGTTGTTGCAGGCGAGCGATAGCGTCTATGGCATCATCACGAATCGGATCACTGACACCAATAAGCGCTTGTACGCTGTCCGCATTGGCAAGGTAAATCGCGGTTTCGCCACGCTGAGTCATGGCGTCGATATCGGTTTGGTGGGCGTCAGTATCTATCCCTTGTGCCTGCATCCACGCTTGGTTGCCGATGTAGTAACGTTCACCCTCGATCTTGGCCTGGATCCCTTTGCCAGATTCACTGTTAAAGTCATTTGATGTCGGCAACGACAGTGTCTGCTGCTTGGCATAGCCAACAATCGCTTGGGCCAATGGGTGCTCGGAGTGTTGCTCCAGTGAGGCAGCAATTGCCATGAGGCGCTTTTGGTCGCCGTGAATAGCATTCACATGCGTGACTTCGGGCTGGCCGCGGGTCAATGTGCCCGTTTTATCAAACACCAAGGTGTGCAGTTTTGCCGCGGTTTGCAGCGCATCAGCATCACGGATTAAGACCCCGACTTCGGCGGCGCGACCCACCGCAGCGGTAACGGATAGAGGGGTCGCCAAGCCAAGCGCGCAGGGGCAGGCGATGATCAACACCGTGGTCGCGGTGACCAGCATGTAGCTGACCGACGGCTCTGGACCGACAAAATACCAGATAGCCGCGGTAACAATGGCAATGGCGACCACGATAGGCACAAATACCGCTGAAATACGGTCGGCAAGCTTCGCCAGTTCAGGCTTACTACTTTGCGCTTCGCGCACTAAATCAATAATACGTGCCAACATGGTATCGCTGCCCACACCAGTGGCTTTAAAGGTTAAGCCACCTTTTTGGTTCACGGTCCCGGCATGAAGCGTGTCCCCCGCTGTTTTATGAACAGGCACAGGCTCACCGGTCAGCATGGATTCGTCGATATAGCTGCTGCCATCAACCACTTCACCATCAACCGGTACCTTAGCGCCAGGTTTAACCCGCAGTGTCATTCCCTGTTTCACTTCATCAAGCGGACGCTCTGTTTCTTGTCCGTTTTCAATGACTAAGGCTGTAGGTGGCTGTAAATCAAGTAATTGGTCGAGTGCTTTAGACGTATTGGCACGGGCACGTGCTTCAATCGCATGGCCTAAGCTAATCAAACCAATGATCATGGCTGAGGCTTCAAAATACACATGACGGGCTTGCTCTGGGAATAATGCAGGCGCGATGACCACCGCGGTGGAATACAGCCACGCGGCACCGGTACCGAGCGCCACCAACGTATCCATGGTGGCACGTTTGTGCATCAGCGCTTGCCAGGCATTGGCAAAGAAGTGACGGCCACCGGTTGCAAGAAGCAAGAGGGTTACCACCGCAATGGCGCCCCACGCCCACTGATCTTGGCTCGATTGAATGGTCATACTGCCACCGAACACGCCCCAAGCCATCAGCGGCGCCCCCAAGCCTAAGCCTGCGAACGTACTGTGCTTAAAGTTTTTTAGCTCGTTGGCTTGCTGGGTTTGCTGGCGCTCACGCCGATCATTATCGTCTTCGACTTTTTCCGCGCCATAGCCAGCGTTTGCTACTGCCGCAACAATGGCGTCTGACGATGCACTGCCTTTAACAATCGCGCTACGCTCGGCTAGGTTAACGCTCACGTTCGCCACGCCATCCACACCGCTAATCGCGTTTTCTACGCTTTGCACGCAGCTTGCGCAGGTCATACCGGATAATACGTATTGCTGACGGCTGGCCTTGCTTGAATCTGCAGGGTTATCGACCGAGGATGACTTGGCTTCCGATGCTTCCGATGCTTCCGATGCTTCTGAGGTTTCTGGATTCGCGTTACGTGCGTCTGTCTGCGCTGGTGATTCGTTGTCAGTGCTCACGTTTGCGTCATTATCAGATGCGCGTGCCGCTTGATAACCCAGCTGGTGGATAATCTCAATCAGTGCATCAGCACTCAAGCTCGTGTGCACCTCGGCATGGGTTTTACTGACGGCGTGTGTAAACACGGTGGGCTGCTCGTCCAATGCTGCTTCTACTTTAGCGACACAGCGGCCACAGTTTAAGCCACTTAGCGTGAAATGATGGCGGTAGCCGACATGATAGCCAAGCGATTCAATTGCTGAGACGGCTTGGCGAAGAGAAAATTGTTCGCTTTCGCCCCAGGTCTCAAGCGAGAGTGATTGGGTGTCAACGTCCTCAATGCGAACGCCGTCGATATCCTCGAGCGCTTTCGTCACTTTTTTCACACAGCCTTGGCAGCTTAGGCCACTTAACGGCAGTGTGTAATAGGTGATCTTGGTGTCTGTCGTCGTCATTGCTTCTCCTTGATAGCCTCTCATCGTGAGATGTTGGCGGTTGTCGCAATTTCAGTTAAGCTAAACTGTAAACCTTATAGTTACTGGAAGGTCAAGCGACGAATATGAAAATTCAACAAGTGGCCGAAAAAACCGGCTTAACCAGCAAAACCATCCGCTTTTATGAACAAAAAGGACTGATCACCCCGCCGCATCGTGCCGATAATGGTTACCGGGATTACGGCGAACAGCATGTCAGTGAGCTACAAATGATTCGCCGTGCACGGCTGGTGGGTTTTACATTAGATGAGAGTGGCGATTTATTGGCGTTATCGCGCGATCCGTCTTTGCGTAGTGCCGATGTCAAAGCGCGAGCAGAGAGTAAACTGGTTGAAATTGATGAAAAAATCGCAGAGTTGGCGGCGATGAAAACCACACTGCAAAGCCTTGACTCAGGCTTGTCCGGGCGATGGTGACGCGCAGTGTCCGATTATCGAAGCACTGCGCGGTGACAGTGAGTTAGGCGATTTAAAAGCCGATGCCACAAGTTGTTGCGCATCGGGGACCCAATCGCCAGCAGTCAATTAAACGATCAGTAAAGCAGTGAATAGAGCTGGCGGCGATAGCGTGAGGCGATCTCGTTGCCTTGGCCGAGTGCTGCCAAAATATCCATAAAGGTTTTCTTGGCTTCACCGTCGGCGTAATTAAGATCGCGACGCAAAATACCCATCAAGAGTTCAAGCGCATCTTCACTGCGGTTAATGTGATTAAACTGCAAAGCCAGCTCGTACGCGACACCTGCATCCCCTGGATTTTCTTCAAGCGTCGCTTGCAGGCGTCGAATTTCGGGGCCATCTGCGGCTTGATGGTGCAATTCAATTTTTGCGATCAATGACTTATAAGTCGCGTCTTGATCTTGCAGCAAAATGGTCTCAAGAATGGCTTGTGCGGCATCAAACTGGTGGGTTTCTACCAAGCATTCTGCAAGGGCAAGCTTGTATTCCGCTTTATCGCCAAGGCTGGACTCCAGCGGCTTAATGATCACAAGCGCATCGGTATAATTGCCCTCTGCCATTAACTGGCGCGCCTGATCAAAGGCTTGGCTCTCTTGACTAGGTAGGTGCTTATCAAGCATTTCGCGCACTGTGTCGTAGTTTTGTGGGCCAGCTAAACCGTCCACTGGCTGACCATCTTTGAACAATGCCAGCGTTGGAAGCGCACGGACACCGAATTGGGCGGCAATCATTTGTTGCGCTTCACAATCAATGGTTGCAAGGGTAAAGGTGCCATGACTGTCGTGAGCAATTTGTTCGACGGTGGGTTTTAGCTCCACGCTTTCGGGCATCATATTGGCCCAAAAGTAAATCAGCACAGGCGTGCGTGACGATGATTCGAGAATTTGCTGAAAATTATGCTCGGTTAATTCGACGATATAGTTTGCGTTCATCATGGATCCTGACGATATGGATTTTCACTAAGGGTGGGGGCAAACGCGCAGAAATTCAAGCAACTGGCCCTGTAATTGCGTGTTTAAGCTCGCGGGAATGTGCAAAGCCGACAAGGGGGCGAGAAACGAAAAAGCCACCTTTTGGTGGCCTATTTCGTCGGTCTGCAAACAAGCGACGTTTTAACAATAACACGTGCGGGTTAGAACAAGAGCACCACGCACAATGCGACGCTCAAGCAGAGCCAGTTTAACTGATGTAAGGTCATCCGCCGGCTCCTGTTGTTGTGTTTGTCTTTATAATGCTACCTGTTAACAAGAAGGCCCCGTTGCCCAAAGCCTTTGTCGTCATTACAAATTAGATTAGCCCACCTCTATGACAAAAGTATGACAAATGAGGCAGTCAGCACATTTTTTACCGCGACGGCTTATTGTTGCATTAACTGCCTTTGAGCAAGACCCGATCCAGCCAACCGCTAGGGAGCAGTCGCTTGAGAATCGCCATCCATACGGTGGGTTGAGTGACGCGATAACGCACCTTGGGGCGAGGCGAGAACAAGGCATGCGTCAGTGGCGCAACCAGTGCGTCGGCGGGTAGGGTATATTTGTTGCCGCCTTCGTCTGCAGCAAGACGGTCGATTTGGCTTTGATAGGCTTGCTGGTGGCGACTTTTATTCGGGTCGACCCAGTGTTTAAAGGCGCTGAGCGCATTGGCACGAAACGCCGTTTCAATCGGGCCAGGCTCAATCAAGCTCACCTTAATCGGCGTATCGCTCAGCTCTAAACGCAGGGTATCGGTCCAGCCTTCAAGCGCAAATTTACTCGAATTGTAGGCTCCACGGTATTTGAGCGCGACAATGCCAAGCACCGAGCTGTTTTGCACAATCCGTCCCCCGCTATGACTGAGCAGCATCGGTAATAAGGCTTGGGTTAAATGGTGCCAGCCAAACACATTGGTCTCAAACTGAGCGCGCAGCGCGTCGGTGGGCAAATCTTCCAGCGCGCCAGGTTGGCCGTAAGCGCCATTATTAAAGAGACCAAACAAGACCCCACCGGTCATTTCATCAATCGTGGCCACCGCGCGATCAATGCTGTTGCTGTCCGAGACATCTAACTGAATGCAGGTTAATCCTTGTTGCTGCAACCGAGTGACATCCTCCGCTTGTCGGCAGCTTGCGATCACTGTGTGGCCCTGAGCATGCAAGGCGTTGGCACAGGCAAAACCGATCCCTGTTGAACAACCGGTGATAAGGATCGCGTTCTTTAAAGGGGTGGTGGCTGTCATCGTTATCCCTATTGGTTGATTATTGTTGATTAACTGTCAGGCTGTGACAGATACGGTACCAGTTGCTCTGCCATAAACTCGGCAATCCACGTTTGGGCGGCCGGCATCGGATGAATGCCATCATCACGCATCCATTCAGGCTTTTGGATCACAGACTCCATAAAAAAGGGCAGTAAGGGGGTTTGTGTTTGCTCTGCCAGTGTAGGATAAATATCAGCAAACCCTTGCGCATAGCGCTGGCCGTAATTGGGCGGGATCTGGATTTGTACTAACAGCGGCTTGGCATCGCCCGTATGTGCCTGAGTGATCAATTGCTTAAGGTTGTCTCGTATACGGTTGAACGGCCAACCCCGCAGGCCATCATTGCCGCCGAGCTCGATCAGCACCCACTCAGGTTGGTGGCGCTCAAGCAGTTGCGGCAAACGTTGTAGGCCATTGGCGGTGGTGTCGCCGGAAATGCTCGCGTTAATCACCTCAACCTCGACATTATGGTCGTTGAGTGCGCGCGGCAGCTTGGCAGGCCAGGCTTGTTCAGCCGCCATTTGGTAGCCAGCGCTTAGGCTATCACCGAGGACGAGGAGCGTTTGTGCACTGGCACTGCTCACCCACAAAAAACACAACAAAGTAAGGATGCGTAACATGGCCTCTCCTGTTATTCGAGCCGAAAAAATTGCAAAACATGTCGTGACACGCGAACAGCCGCTTACCATTTTGCAGGATGTCTCGCTACAAATCGAGGCGGGTGAGTCGATTGCGCTAATGGGCGTGTCGGGCGCAGGAAAATCGACCCTTATGGCCTTGCTTGCCGGGTTAGATACGCCCAGTGAAGGCGAAGTCGATCTGCTCGGGCACAAGCTTTCCACCTTGGACGAAGATGCCCGTGCCGCCCTGCGCGCGGAATCGGTGGGGTTTGTGTTCCAAAGCTTTCTTTTAGTGCCATCACTGAATGCATTAGAAAATGTGATGCTACCACTGACCATTCGTGGCGAAAACGAAGACGAAACCCGCGCCAAGCAACTGCTGGCCTCGGTAGGATTGCAAGGACGAGAAACACACTTACCTTCACAGCTCTCTGGCGGCGAACAACAGCGTGTCGCCCTCGCGCGCGCCTTTATTATCCGCCCGCACGTGTTATTTGCCGATGAGCCAACCGGTAACCTCGACCAAAAAACCGCCGCAACCATTATTGATTTACTGTTTGAGCTGAATGAAAAGCATGGCACTACCTTGGTGTTGGTCACTCACGATCCGGCGCTGGCCAAACGCTGTCAGCGTACCTTGATGATGGACAGCGGCAAACTACAGGAGCACGTCAATGGCGAGTAATAATGGACTGCTTAACCGCTGGGCGTGGCGAGAGCTTTTGCATGGACAGATATGGCCGGTGGCGGTGGCGCTGGCGCTGATTATCACCTGTGTGTTCGCGCTTTCCGCATTGGCCGATCGAATTGAAAACGTCCTCACCCAACAAGGGCGCAACCTGATTGCTGCTGATACCGTGTTAAGCACGCGCCAGCCTGTGAACACCGAGCAAATTGAGACCTTTAAACAAGCGGGCACCACGGTATCAGCACAAACCCGCTTTGGCACCATGGCGTTCAGCGAACAAAACATGCAGCTGGTGAGCGTGAAAGCGGTGGATAGCCTCTATCCGTTGCGTGGCGATCTGGTGTTGGAGCAAAACGGCCAAGCCCTAACGGGGGATCAACGCATTCAGCCCGGTGAGCTATGGCTGTCTGAGCGGGTGTTTAGTTTGCTCGATGTTAAGCCCGGCGATAAGGTCTCGATTGGTAATCTTGATCTGAGCGTCAGTGGCACCTTGGCCGCCGAGCCAGAGCTGTCGTTTAATCCTTTTAGCCAAATGCCTGCGGTGATGATGCACCGTGATGATGTGCCTGCCGCCGGCGTGGTACGCGAAGGGAGCCGGGTACGTTATCGTTATTTTTTAACCGGTGATGAGCCAAGTTTAAGTGCCGCAAGGGACAGCTATACGCTGCAAGACGGCGAGCGCTGGGTGGATGAAAACACCTCTGATCGTACTGGCGATATGCTCGATCGCAGCCGTCAGTATTTATCTCTTACCGTCGTTTTAGTGATTGTGATGGCCGCGGCCACCTTAACGCTCACGTGTCAGCACTATGCCAAAAGTCGCGCCGATTTGGTGGCGATGCTAAAAAGCCTGGGCGCCAGTCAGCAGTGGGTGCGGCGCTGGTTAGCGCGTCAGCTGACCTTATTGTTTGTGTTAGCGACCGTGGTGGGCTTAGGCGCCGGCTACCTGTTAGAAGTGCTCCTGCGTTTACCACTAACCGATGTATTGCCCTCACCGCTGCCAGTTACGGCTGGGTGCCATGGGTGCTCGCGCCAGGGGTTGCCTTGCTGGTGGCGTTACCTGCACTGGGCGTGCCATTGCTGAAATTACTGGATGCGCCCGCGTTGGCAGCCGTGCAATCGCAGGCTGGCAGCGGGCGGCATCGTCGTGGTACCGCCGCTATCCTGATAGCGATTCCGGTTGGCGCGCTTGCGCTGTGGGCGTTTGATAACACCTTATTATGGAGTGTGTTAGCGGCGATGGCAGCGATGATCGTGCTGCTCGCATTGGCTGGCTTAGGCCTGCTCAAGCTGGTGAAATCGCGCGTACGCGCGCCCTCGGTAAAATTGGCCCTCAGCCGGATCACCCGCAACAAGCTCGCCAGCAGTGTTCAGCTTGGCGCGCTAGCCATTTCCTTTATGCTTTTGGCGATCATCTGGCTGCTGCGTACCGATTTGCTCGCCGATTGGGGACGGATGCTACCACCCGATACGCCCAATGTGTTTGCCATGAACATTGCACCAAGTGCGCAACAAGACTACGTGGGGGAGCTCGACCAAGCCAGCTTGATGCGATCCGATGCGTATCCGATCGTGCGCGGCCGGTTAGTGGGCAAAAATGGCGAGCGCTACCAGGTTTCCACCGATGAAGCCGAGCGCGATGAAGCCGATGAAGCGCTGCGCCGAGAGCTTAACTTTACCTGGCGTGAAACCTTGCCTTCGCATAATGAGGTGCTTGCAGGCGACTGGCCAACCGAAAATGGCGTATCGGTGGAAGCGGATATTGCCGCGCGTTTAGGGATTGAGATTGGCGACAGCCTCACCTTTAGCGTCACCGGCCAAGACTTTACCGCCACGGTCAACTCGATTCGTGAAGTCGAATGGCGCAACATGCGGCCTAACTTCTATTTTATTTTCGATCGTGACACTCTCGCCGACAAACCGGCCAACTGGTTGGTGAGCTTCCGGCTCGATGAATCACAAACGTCATTGCTCAATCAGTTGGCGCGGGAATACCCAACCGTCACGCTGCTCGATTTGCGCACCATGAGCAGTCGTATTCAATCGATTTTGCGTCAAATTGGCTTGTCGCTCTCTGTGTTGGCAGGGCTAGCGGTGATCAGCGGCTTGTTACTGCTGCTGACCTTGCTGCGTATCAGCCTGAGCGAACGCCAGCAGGAAATTAACCTCTACCGCACCTTGGGGGCCAGCCGCACCCGTATTCAACGCACTCTGTGGAGTGAGTATGGGGTGATGGCCTTGGTGTCGGGGTTAATGGCGGTGCTTGGCGCTGAAGCGGCGATGGCAGGGCTGCTCAAATGGGGCTTTGAAATGGAAGTGCGTTTGCATCCCGAGCTTTGGGCGGCGCTACCGGTGTTAGCAGTGGGGTTGGTGTTTGTCACCGTCGCCTCAATGCTGGGTAAATTGATTGACCCGCAACGGCGTTAACACGGTGCGGGTGTAAAGCATCCTCGTTTTACACATAACAAAGCGGGTATCAAGAAAATTGATACCCGCTTTTTTGTATCAAACGTCCAGCAAAACCTGGCCAGCAACACACTTGTGCGAAAGGCAAAAGTCGCTATTTAAATAAAGACTGCATCGCTTCTTCCACCTTGGGGTGCTGGAACTCAAAGCCTGAGTCCTCTAACGCATGCGGCAAGGCGCGCTGGCTATCGAGCAACAAGTGCGAGGCTTCGCCCATCATGGTTTTGATCGCGAGTGTGGGAACAAAGAACACATGCGGGCGTTTTAAGGCACTGGCGAGCGCCTGGCTAAACCGTTTATTGGTCGCTGGCTCCGGGGCGGTGCAGTTAAACGGCCCTTTGAGCTCAGGGGTGTTGAGCAGGTGGATAATGGCACCGACCATGTCATCAATATGAATCCACGGCATATATTGCTGCCCTTTGCCGATCGGGCCTCCGAGCCAAGCTTGTAAGGCAGCATCATCCGTTTCAACGCGCCCCCCTCGGCACTTAACACTACGCCGGTGCGCAGCAAACACACTCGGGTGTTGGTTGAGGCGCCTTTCAGTGCAATTTTCTCCCACTGATGACACACGTGCTGGGCAAAGTCATCGGCATGAACCATCAAGGTTTCATCAAAGGCGCGATCTTGCTGATCGCCGTAATACCCCACCGCCGAGCCACTAATAAAGGTGTGAGGTGGGTGCTGCTGGCATGGATTTTTTCAACCAGCTTTTCGGTCAGCCCCCAGCGGCTGGTACAAATAATCCCTTTTTGTTGCTCACTCCAACGCTTATCGGCGATAGGTTCACCGGCCAAATTAATCACGGCATCAAAATCATTCAGATGCGACAAGTCATCGAGCCGCTCCAGCGGTGTCACACTATTGGCAAAACATTGCGTCACTTTTTGCACCGACCGAGACAACACGGTGACTTGATGCTCAGAGAGTAATCGCGGAATCAGCGCCTGACCTATCAGGCCAGTGCCGCCGGTAATAAGAATCTTCATGCCTGATGTCCTAAACGTGTTGTTGTAATCCCTAACCGTAACGCTAAGAGGGTTTTAGACTTAGCGCAAGTGATTGCTTTGCATCCTGATACGTACCGCAACCAAAATCGGTTGGATCGCGCAGTTTTTTACTCTGCTTCTCGCACCTTGGTTTGGGAGTGTTAACATAAATAGGCACATAAACACCGTGTTTACTGTTAATACGCAAGGAGTCATGTCGCCTACATGCAAGCGTTATTCAAATCATTGCTGGGAAGCTTTCGTGATCTATTACCCATTATCTTGGTGATTGGCTTTTTTCAGGTCATTGTGCTGCAACAACCGCTGCCCAACTGGATCTCAATTACCTTTGGCTTGGTGCTGGTGGTCGTGGGGCTGACCTTATTTGTATACGGCTTAGACATGGGGCTATTTCCAATCGGCGAATCGATGGCGCATTCGCTGGCCCACAAAGGCAGTTTAGGCTGGTTGATTGCGTTCGCGTTTCTGCTCGGGTTTGGCACCACCATTGCCGAACCTGCTCTGACAGCGGTAGCGTCAGAGGCGGCAGATGTCGCCGCTAACGGCGGGATGATACACACCAGCGAAGCGGCTAAAGACAACTACGCCAATGGCCTTAGGATCACGGTGGCGCTCTCGGTCGGGTTTGCGATTGTGTTGGGCGTGGTGCGCATTATAAAAGGCTGGCCGATCCACCGTTTAATCATTGGCGGCTACTTGCTGGTGGTGGCAATGACCATGGTCGCTCCGCCGAGTATTATCGGCATTGCCTACGACTCGGGTGGGGTGACCACCTCGACCATCACGGTGCCATTGGTCACCGCGCTTGGCGTGGGGCTGGCGACCGTGATCAAAGGGCGTAACCCCATGGTGGATGGTTTTGGCTTAATTGCTTTTGCTTCTCTGTCACCGATGATCTTCGTGATGGCCTACGGCATGGTGGTGGCATGAACAATCCACTCACTCTGTTTCTCGACACCTTTTTCTCCACCGTGCGCGATGTGATCCCGATTATCGTGATCATCTTTGGCTTTCAGCTGTTTGTATTGCGCAAAGCGCTCAACAACCCCAAACGGATCTTTCTCGGTTTTTTCTATGTGATCTTGGGCTTGAGCCTGTTTTTAATGGGGCTGGAGCTGGCGCTATTCCCGCTGGGATCGTCGATGGCCGAGCAGCTGACCGCTCCCGATTTTGTCGGCGCGGCACTCAAAGCAGGCGGCGAGATCGATTGGCAAGCCTACTATTGGGTGTATCTGTTTGCCGCAGCGATAGGTTTTAGCACCACGGTGGCCGAGCCTCATTAATCGCGGTGGCGATCAAAGCCGCCAAAGTCTCGGGCGGGGCAATTCGGGTAAATGGGTTGCGCGCCTCGGTGGCGCTTGGCGTGTCGATGGGGATTGCCTTGGGGTGCTATCGCATTGTGGTGGGCGATCCGCTCCATTATTACATCATCACCGGTTATGTGGTGGTGGTGATCCAAACCTATTTTGCCCCGCCGTTTATCGTGCCTTTGGCCTATGATTCTGGCGGGGTGACCACCTCAACCGTCACCGTACCCTTGGTGACGGCGCTCGGGTTGGGGCTAGCCTCTACCGTACCGGGAAGAAACCCGATGCTCGACGGGTTTGGCTTAATTGCGTTTGCCAGTTTGTTTCCGATGATCACCGTGATGGGCTATGCCCAAATCACAGCCTATTTACAAAAAAAGCACGCACAGCGTTCATCGTAAGGAAAGCCTATGCGGTTCAAATTAATCATGGCGTTTATTGAAGATGCCAAAACCGATGCGGTGCTCGATGCCGCCAGACAAGCCGGCGCCACCGGCGCGACCATTATTAACAACGCACGTGGCGAAGGCTTGGTTCAGAAAAAAACCTTTTTAGGCCTCACGCTGGATGTACAGCGAGACGTGGCTATCTTCCTGGTGGAAGAGCACCTGGCGCGCGCCATACTCGAAACCATTAATGATGTGGGCGAGTTTGATGCCACGCCTGGCAGTGGTATCGCGGTGCAAATTGATGTGGAAGATGCCGTGGGCGTGGCCCACCAAATGCAAGAATTAACCGAAGTGGTGAAGGATGAGTTATGAAACAACATAAAACGGTAAGAGATGTGATGCATGCCCATGCCGTGTGTATTGATGGGCTCACCACGGTCGAAGAAGCGATCCGCATTGCACGCCAAGAAAATGTCAAAGCACTGATTATTAATAAACGCGATGATAGCGACGAGTTCGGCCTGGTGTTAATGAACGACATTGCCAAAAAAGTGCTCGCCAAAAACCGCGCGCCATCACGGGTGAATGTTTATGAGATTATGACCAAACCCGCGCTTAGCGTCTCTCCCGATATGAATGTGAAATACTGCGCCCGTTTATTCGAACGCTTCGGCATCAGCCGCGCCCCTGTTATCGAAAACGGCCAAGTCCTCGGCATGGTCAGTTATAACCTTATCGTGATCTACGGCATGCTCGCCGAAGAAGTAGAGAGTCAGCATAGGAAGGATTAGGGTAAGTGGTTTGGGGGGAGGTGGGGGCTAGCTCATTTTTGCCCCATTTCAAGCTAGAGTGAAAACTCAACCACATTAATTTTACGTAAATTTTCCTTAATAAAAGTTATTTCAGTCGTCACTCTCTTTGCCAGCAGGCTGAGAGGGCGTTGTTGATCAAATCATTCACCTAACGCACTGATCCCAAAAGGATTACTCCCTTCAATCAACTCGATAACTAACAGGCATACCGAGTCTTATGACTTTGTTCATCACTTTCACGTTGACTAATGCTTCGCCAACTTGTGCATTGTAATTACGCAGAGTCAGCTTAGGAGTGAGTAACGTTTTGTATCGAGACATGCCAGTTTCTGATAGAGAGCGTTAGGCTAAAGAAACGCGTGACTGGACCCTGTTAGTTCAGTAACACTCAACCAAGCAGCTCAGCAGACAATCAACGAGGCGGTAAACAAAGCGCCGCTTAATTAGGAAATCTGGTCAACTACCTTGAAATCTACCGATCCTCCCAGTACCCCGCATTACTGCGCGGTGGAATGGTCGGTTTGATGCCTTTTTTCTTGAGCACCTGGTGACAGGCCTTCGTATCGTAAGCGCCGTCTGCACTGACTTGGGCGATTTTTCGGCGTAATGGGTTGAGCAGCGTCGGTAGGGCTTCATTGTCGCCCACAGACGATAAGCTAACGACGGCAGAAATCACTTCATGTGTACTGTCGTCAATCGCAAGGTGCAGCTTTCGCCAAACACGGCGTTTTTCCTGGCCATGTTTGCGCATTTTCCACTCTCCCTCGCCGAACACTTTTAAACCGGTGGCATCAATGACGACGTGAGCAACGGGCCCACGACTGGGTAATCGGTAGTTAACCTCAACCGTCTTCGCCCGTTTACTGATACAACTGTATGACGGCGATTTTAGCGGCACGTCCATCAGGCCAAATATCGAGTCGAGAAAGCCTTGCAGGGCGCGAAGAGGGAGCTTGAAAATACCTTTAACCATCAGCGCTGTTTCTATAGCTCCATCGGTAAACGTAAAGCCTCTGCCTCGTTTGCCATGATGCTCTTTGCAGTGTCAGCCCTGGATAGTGGCGTCATCAACCCAAAAGGTAATCGAACCACGGTTAACTAATGCCTGATTGTATTGCTTCCAGTTGCTAATTTTGTACTTGGCTTTGCTCATCATCTGTGGCCTGTTTTGAGACTTTGATGATCTGATCGCCGCTGGAGTGATAAGTTCAATGGTTTAGGAAACAACGCCCAAGGACACAAGCAAGTAGCTCATGCGCTCGCCCTGAGCGACATAGATTTTTTACAAATATCACATTAATAAGTAATTATGTAATTTAACACTTTAAAAATTTGTGACAATAATTAATATTTTATCGATTGTTATTATTTTTTTCATATTTTTAGTTGTGGGCGTTAGTTAATTATGCGATTTTGATCTACGTCAATTTTGACATGGGAATTATATCAGGAGACTAAAAATTCTTAAGAAATTTGATGCTAAAAAAATGGTTACCCTAAAGAACAAATCGGCTTGCTTAACTATCATGACGATTGGCTCGAAGTAATTAAAATAGATAAACAAGCAGTCAATATGACTGCTTGTTTTTAGAGGGGATATGGAATTTTATCATTATCCGACAATATGTCAGGCTGAAAATTTAAAGAAATTCAAATCAGAAAGTATACATAGCTCCTTACGATACGTTTTAGATGTGTGTGAGGCTATACTCGATAAAGAAACATTAAACAAGGTTAATTTATTTATCGAAGAGTCAGAAAGAATAGACCATTCTAGTGGCTTTTTATTTTACCTTGTCAGGGAAGTTGGAAAAAACATTGAATTAAAAAATATTGATAATATTAAAAAGTGTTTTGATTTGATAATAAAACTAGACATCTATTCTAAGAAAAAGGTAATCCTTGGCAATAAAGAAAGCATTGGGGTAGATCTTTTTGATTTTTATTCAAAGATAAATGATGATGTTTATACTTTTACTTACCTTCCTGTAAGTGAAGGTAAGTACCATGAATTGAATAACAAAATAACTAGTTCATTGGAATACATAAGAAACATTGATGGTGTATTATATGATGAGATATTAACTATCGTAGATGAATTCTTTATATTTAAAAGCTTAAAGCATTTAGATAGTGAAGTGGTCTATTCAGGGAGTGACTTCCATAAATTAGGAACAGTTTTTATAAATGAAGAAACTTGTGATGAGAAAAAATACTTTATAGTAGATAAAATCATACACGAATCAGCCCATCAACTTTTGCTTTCAATAATGATTCAGGACGAAATCATTTTAAATCCAGATTCAGAACGATATCCCTCACCGTTACGCGCTGGATTTAGGACGATGAATGGTATTTACCATGCTGCATTTGTGCTATACAGAATAGCAGCATTCTTTTATAAGGTTTATTTATTAGATAACACAGACTCAAATGCAATTTCTTATTTAAATAAAAATATCAGTCAGTTTGATGACTGTTATTCTGTAATCAAGAAAAGCGGAAAACTAACGGATTTAGGTAACAAGTTAATATCTGACTGTAAAACTGATGTAGAGGAATTTAAGCGTGGGGTTTATTGACTCATTAGATGAAAGCACTATCGAGTTGATGAAACTATTTAACGGTGATGCTTTAAATAGACTTGAAAATGATCTGTATCCAATAGCTCCAGATTTAGTAGAAAGGCTAATCAATAGTATTTATGGAGATGCGTATCAAAGAGGTATTCTTACTACGAGAGAAAGGCATATAGCAACACTATCAGCGTTAATAGCATTGGGAGGAGCTGAAAGGCAGCTTTCTTTTCAGGGGCTTGCTGCATATAAACTTGGATTTACAAGGAAGGAAATTCAAGAAGTACTCATCCAAAATTCAATTTTTTCGGGATTTACAAGAGCTATGAATGCAGCTGTTGTGTTTGATGAAGTCTGGAAAAAATTTGAAGAAGGAAAAGAAAGTGAAGCATAAGAGTTTCTATATTTATCAAATAGCCGATATTATATTCACATCTTCATGCCGCTCCGTTGGGATGTTGCTAGCTTGGGTTATGATTAACTATCATTCTCTTAAAGTTGAGCTTGGATGGTTTATTACATCGTCTTGGGCGATACAAGTAATTACATTAATATTATTCAGTTCTTTATCTGAGAGGTTTAACAAAAAAAATATTATTTTATTATGTGTAATAATTACCTCTATATCCCTAATCTCACTTAACTTTGATCATAATCTTGCACCATTTAAATTGGGTGCTGTGTATATTGTGACGTCTTTACTTTGCATTGTTATACACCAATAGGGTCAAGTATTGTTCCTACATTGTATGAAGGTAAGGATTTAGAAAGAGCGTTCAGGATAAGAGGTTTTGTAAACTCGATAAATACTGTTATAGGTGCTATTGTTTCTGGTTTTGTAATTAAAATTTTTAGCCCCCATGACACTGTTTTAATTTTAAGTTGTTTAAGTGTTTTATCATTGCTTCTTTTTATGTCTGTTAAAATTAATACTTTTAACCAA
>AQOF01000068.1 GCA_000565345.1 Salinivibrio costicola subsp. costicola ATCC 33508 = LMG 11651
TGAGTACTGGGCTTTGCGCTATTTCGCCCGCTTACCCACCTATCGAGCCGAAACAGGTTCACTCTCGTTGTGTGCCTCTAACTTCCTATCGCTTCCTTCAGACCCTGCCGTTGGCCAGCAACGCCCTTGCGATTCGGATTATCTTCCCCTCAGCCGGGGCGATTCAGGTTTCTTTCAACCTGACGGGTTTGCCAGCTTCGCTGGGCAAACAAAAAAGCCGCTCAGCGCGGCTTTGATGTTTAGAATGGATAAACTTTCTCAAACTCTTCAAGCACCACATCCGAGTGCTCATCAAAATGCAGGCCGTGTGTTTTGGCGTACTGGGAGAAGTAACCCCAATGCGCTTCGTGCCAACATTGGTAAGAGCCATCTCCCTCGCCTTCACGTGCCGCAAATTCGGCGTTAACTTGGTTAAACGGGCAATAACTCACCTGTGTGGTTTTGACGATACACACGGGTCGCTGGTGACCATTAAGGACGATCTTATAATGTCCTTTTTGAGGGATCACCGCATTTTTCTCTTCCAAAGAGCTGCGCAACCGGCAATGCGCTTTCTTTTTGTTTAGGCTCACTAATGTCGCGACTTCATTCGCTCTCACCGTGTGATGACTTAAGGTGTCCACCACTACTTGATCATCGGCTGGCCGCTGGTCCGAGGGAAGAGTCGCAAGATATTGATGCCAAAAGGCGTTTTGTTCTTCAGTCATGGGTCTCGCCTTAATTATTATTGGTTTCTTTTTAAATGATTTCTTTCTGAACAGCTTCTTGGGCAGCGCTAACAGTGGTGATCATAACGTACGGATAGGCATTCGCCTAGGCGCGAGCTAACGTTTCAAGGTTGCATTGTGAATAAATTCACACTTAAATCTCAATCGAGGCCAATTTTAACTAAAAAAAACGGCCCTTTTGGCCGCTTGAGAGATTGATTAACCTTAATCGCTAATAAATGGCAATAAGGCTTGGTGTAGCCGGTCAATTTCATCAACGGTGTTGTAATGCATCATACCGATACGGATCACACCGCCTTTGTCTAAAATATCAAGCTGCTCGCACAAACCTTGGGCATAAAAGTGGCCATTCCACACGCAAAAATGTTGCTTCCCTAGCGCTTGCGCCACATCCGCGGGCGTGACGCCTTCAATCCGGATCGCAAAGGTTGGGGTTCTATAAGCCAACTGGTCATCATCCGTGATCCCATAAATGTGAACATTGGGATAGGCCTGCATCAGGTCAATAAAATGGGCGGATAACTGCTGTTCATGCGCCTGATACTGGCGATAGCTTTGTGCCAATCTTTCTCTTAGTGAACAATCAGGATCGCCCCACTGCGCGAGATATTCCACCACCGCAATAAATCCGGCAATCGCCTCAAAACTCTGAGTACCTGTTTCAAATCGACCGGGACCTTGGTTTGTGGCTGGCTCGACTTTGTAAGGTTTCAACGTCTGTACCCACTCAGGCGCCACATATACAAAACCCAGATGTGGGCCAAAAAACTTGTACGCCGAACAGGCAAGAAAGTCACAGCCTAATGCTTGTACATCGACCAAATAATGCGGAGCGTAATGGACAGCATCGACATAGACTTTGGCACCAACCTTTCTTGCCATCTCTACCACGTTTGCTACATCCACCAAACTACCAGTGGTATTTGAGGCCAGCGTCACCGCAATCAGTTTGGTTTTGTCCGTAATAAGACTGACAAGGTGCGTCATATCGATCGAATAATTGGATTCATCCACTCGCACCTGCTTAACAGTCGCCCCTTTATCGTGTGCGGCCTGCTGCCAGCTAGAGACATTAGAATAATGATCGAGTGCCGAGACAATCACCTCATCACCAGCTTGCCAATCACGGCTGATTGCGCGACTTAACGAAAACGTCAACGTTGTCATATTCGGGCCAAAGACCATACAGTCCGATGATGGCGCATTGACAAAAGCAGCGGCGCTATCACGTGCCTGTTGCATCATTGCGGTGGTGTGATGCCCAGAAAAAAATTGTCCCCCAAGTTCGCATTATAGTGCCCCAGATAAGTCACCATGGCATCCAGTACAGATTGCGGTACTTGCGCCCCCCCTGGCCCATCAAAAAAAGCAACGGATTGGCCGTCAATAGTTTGCGTCAATGCAGGAAAATGGCCTCGTACTGCATGGGGAGAAAAAACTGCCGGTATCATCGTTACTTCCTTGTTGCTGTGAGTACAAATACATCCATCGTGCCTGATTGCGCATGATTAACGGGAGTAATCGGTTCAGCATAATGCCAAAGGGCACGATCATCGAGGGCCGCCATTTCACCCGGCATCAATGGGAGACTAAAGAGTGGTGCGCTAGTTTTGTGACGAAACACCTGAAAATCACCGCCATCAATATTATCGCGGCCAATGCTCACAATGGCGATATGATCAAAGCCGTCTTGGTGAACGCCTTCTGGGGCGACCTGCACAGATTGATTATCCGCCTGAATACGAATCTGGTGGATTTCGATATCATTATCATCACTAAGTTGATAGAGGTCGCGAAAGGTTCGGCACATCGCATGAAACCCTGGCGTTTGTACTGTCTCGGGCTCGATATCTTCAAACGTCCGTGCCACATCACCTTGGAATTCATTGATATCAGAAGTTTGCATAAATGGTCGTGGCGGCAGCTTTTCAACCCCGCCGTCAAAGACATGAACGATCGAGTAACGACGCAGGCGAAATCCACCATCCGCATGCGAAGTGCCAGGTAACCGGTTAAATGAAGGTTGCAGTTGCTTGATATGATGATCATCTAACTGATTAAGCTGCATGAGTAGGGTTGAGGTATTCATGGCTGTCTCCTTTTGTCATGCCGAAGCACACAGTGATGCAATGCAATTGTCAGACAAAAAATTTAACAAATGCGCTACATGGAATAATCAATTAAATCCCCTACTATTTCCAGTTTTACCCCTAGATTTATCGACCAAAAAAGCCCTAAATAGCATTTTAGACTAGTTAAAAACGTTAAGCGATTGAAACGCTCCAGATGCATGATTAACATTTCCAAAACATTAGCATTAATGGCTAACAAAGATGAAAATAGCGATATTTTCCATAGGCAGAATGACTAATTACTGTCACGAAAAGTTGCCATTTAGAATAAATCAGTATGGTTCATTGATACCAAATAAGCCCTTTTTAGCGGAAGCGCCCGCTGATGCAGAGCCTTCTATACTCTCATTGAGTGCGCTATTTGCGCACGTTGTGAAACAAAAGGATTGATCAATGAGAACCATCGACCGTATCGTGATAACGAACCTTTAACTTCAACAAAACCCCATTTACAATAATGAAGGTAAAATAAGCAATCCCCAAGAGAGACTGTTGCCTGTAACGCATGATGACCGTTTCTTTTACTCACAATAACCGACCAGGGGAGGCACCCGTGAGCAATACACCTGATTCCAAAAGCCAAGACAGCTTCAACACCCGGCGTACCCTACACGTCAACGGTGAGAGCTATGATTATTATCGACTTGATGCATTGCCCGAGCCATTCGATATCAGTCGCTTACCCTACTGTTTAAAAGTGCTGTTAGAAAACTTACTACGTAAAGAAGACGGTAAGAATGTCTCTGCGGATGACATTCGTACGCTTTGTCAGTGGCAAGCCGACCACGCCGGACAAGATCAGGTCAATTTCACTCCGGCGCGCGTTGTCCTTCAAGATTTCACCGGCGTGCCTGCCGTGGTTGACTTAGCCGCTATGCGTGCTGCCATGCGCGACTTAAACGGTGATCCGGCCAAAATCAACCCACTCGGCGCGGTTGACCTGGTCATTGACCACTCCGTTATGGTGGACGACTACGGCCATGTTGATTCTCTCCAGAAAAATACCGAGATTGAGTTCCAGCGTAACGGCGAGCGTTACCAATTTTTACGTTGGGGCCAACAAGCATTCTCTAACTTCCGTGTCGTGCCTCCAGGTACTGGGATCGTGCACCAAGTCAATCTCGAATATCTCGCTCCCGGCGTACTCGTCGAAGAAAAAGGTGGCAACAAGTTAGCCATGCCAGACACACTGGTTGGTACAGATTCTCACACCACCATGATTAACGGGCTCGGTGTGCTTGGCTGGGGGGTTGGCGGTATTGAGGCCGAAGCCGCAATGCTTGGGCAGCCTATTACTATGTTGATCCCTGAAGTGGTCGGCTTTGAACTAAAAGGCGAATTGCCCGCGTCAGCTACTGCCACTGACCTAGTACTCACCGTCACCCAAATGCTGCGTGAACGTGGTGTGGTGGGTAAGTTTGTTGAATTTTATGGCCCGGGCCTTGCGAAGCTGCCGTTGGCTGACCGCGCGACCATTGCCAATATGGCACCAGAGTATGGCGCAACATGCGGCATTTTCCCGATTGATGAAGAAACGCTCAGTTATATGCGCCTGACAGGCCGTACCGAGGATCAAATTACCTTGGTCGAAACCTATGCCAAAGCACAGGGCTTGTGGCGCGATGATGATGCACCGGTGGCAGATTACAGCGATACCTTGCAACTTGACCTTGGCGATGTGGTGCCAAGTCTTGCCGGTCCGAAACGGCCACAAGATCGCATCGCCTTAACTGAGGCAAAAAGTCAGTTTGATCAGCTGTTAGAAAAAGAGCAAGCAGCGGCGAATAATGTGATTGCAAGCTTTGCCAGCGAAGGCGGGCAAACAGCCGTGGACAACCCAAGCCTACGCGAACAGGGCAAAGTGGCGGTCGAATACAAAGGAGAAACATTCAACCTTGAGCACGGCGCGGTTGTGATTGCTGCGATCACCTCTTGCACCAACACCTCGAACCCTGCCGTACTGGTGGCAGCCGGATTAGTGGCACAAAAAGCGCGAGATTTAGGCTTAAATACTAAGCCTTGGGTTAAGACATCATTCGCCCCGGGCTCACAAGTAGTGCCGGCTTATTTAGAAAACGTCGGCCTGCTCGAGCCGCTTGCCGCGCTTGGCTTTAATATCGTTGGCTTTGGCTGTACCACCTGTATTGGTAACTCAGGACCATTGCCTGAGCCAATTGCAGAAGCCATTCGTTCCGCGGATTTACTAGCCACTAGCGTGCTATCGGGCAACCGGAATTTCGAAGGCCGTATTCATCAAGATGTGAAAGCTAACTATCTAGCCTCACCACCACTAGTCGTTGCCTACGCACTGGCGGGCAATATGAATATTGATGTTCTCAAAGAGCCGCTAGGAAACGATCAACAAGGCAAGCCCGTCTACCTTAATGATATATGGCCAACGCCAAAAGAAGTGGCAGACACCATTCAAGCAGCAATGACCGACGGGCTTTATAAAAACAAATACGCAGATGTGTTTGCAGGGACCGAGGCATGGCAACAATTACCAGTACCACAAGATGAGATCTATTCATGGCCCGATTCAACCTACGTTAAAAAGCCAACGTACTTTGACGGCATGACCATGGCACTTCCTGAGATAAAACCTATCAAGGGGGCGCGCTGTGCGGTCAAAGTAGGTGACTCTATTACTACTGACCATATCTCACCCGCCGGCGCAATTAAGCCAGATAGCCCCGCGGGCGAATACTTGAAATCTAAAGGTGTAGAGCCGAAAGATTTCAACAGTTATGGCTCGCGCCGCGGTAACCACGAAGTCATGGTGCGCGGTACCTTTGCCAACGTACGTTTAAAAAACCAAATGGCGCCGGGCACCGAAGGCGGTATGACTACCTATTTGCCCACCAATGAGCAAATGAGCATCTATGAAGCGGCTCAGCGCTATCAAGCCGAGGGGACACCACTTGTGGTGCTTGCGGGTAAAGAGTACGGCACGGGATCAAGTCGTGACTGGGCTGCAAAAGGCACTAACCTATTAGGCATTAAAGCCGTCATTGCTGAAAGTTTTGAACGTATTCACCGTTCTAACTTGGTTGGCTTTGGTGTGCTTCCGTTGCAGTTTAAAGACGGTGACTCCGTCGAATCGCTTGGCTTAAATGGTACGGAAGCATTCGACTTTGACGAGGTTAGCGGCGAACCGTCCACCCTCAAAGTGCGTGCCATGCGGGATGATAAAACCATTGAGTTTAACGTCAATGTCCGCATCGATACCGCGGTTGAGTGGGATTACTACCGCCATGGCGGCATTCTTCACTACGTGCTCCGCCAGCTCGCCAGCTAATACTGGCATTGATACACAAAAGGCCCTACGGGGCCTTTTTTTATTGCTTCGCCATCATGGTTTCAAATGCGTCGATCACCTGCTGTGCATCAATGGCAGCCATCACGTGATCGCCTTTCACCCGCGTGCTCCATGCTAGCTGTTCAACGGGCTTGCCATGTTGCTGTTCAGCAAAGGTTTCATAAACACTGACCACATCCGCGAGATTGTTATAAGGCCGGTCCGCTTCGGGTTGCTATGGCCATAAAGGCCTAAGACAGGCGTGCCTTGTGTGGTTGCCATGTGTGCGGGGCCAGAATCGGGAGCCAGCACCGCATCGGCGCGTGCGAGCACCGCGGCTAATTGCTTGAGACTGGTTTGTCCCACCAAGTTCATCACCGGTACGTTGGCGGCGGCAATAATACGCGCTGATAGCGTTTTTTCACGCGCGGCCGGTGAACCACAGAGTGCCACCTGATACCCTTTACCGACCGCATAGTCGGCAAATTCAGCATAACGCTCTGGCAGCCAGTTGCGCTCATCCTTACTCGCCGCGGGACTGATCACGACAGTAGGCTTGTCACTCAGTTGCGCTTCGGCAAAGGCATGATCGTCCTCAGAAAGTGGTAGTTGCCACTGCGGCGGCGTAACCGGCACGCCCAAGTATTGGGTAAAGGCGAAAAAGCTATCTAACACATGGCAAGATTGGGTATCGGGGATCCGTTTATTGGTAAATAGCCACTGTCCCTCTTTCGCTCGGTGACGGTGAAACCCAACGCGATAGCGCGCGCCGATCCCCACAGTCAATAAGCTCGCGCGTAAAGCAAGCTGCATATGCACTAACGCATCAAACCGGCGTCCTTTCAGCTGCCGCCAGACTTGACGCATGCCTGCCAGGCCCGCTTTTTTATCGAACACCACCAGCTCCACCCCATCAAGCCCGGCTAAAAGCTGTGCCTCAACTTTACCAACCACCCAAGTGATCTGCGTCTGCGGCCAATGGCGCTGCACGGCTTGAATCGCCGCGACCGCATGACAAACATCGCCAATCGCAGACAGGCGTAAAAAACACAGGGAGCGTGGGGCGTGAGTAAACAGAGGCATAACAAATTCCAATTAAGTTATCGCGCCGATTATGCAGTTGGCTCGGTTAAATGTAAAATGCCAGCCTATCGACCAAATTGTTACGAGAATGTATTTATGAGCGCCAATACATCCCCCTCAGAAAAGCCGCGAGGGATCATACGTATCATTAAGGCTACTGGCTATTCTTGGGCTGGATTAAAAGCGGCATATCACCATGAAGCGGCGATACGCCAAGAAGTTATATTATTGGCAGCGGCGCTAGCCGTATTGCTCTGGCTACAATTGCCGCTGACGGAATCTTTGATGATGTTCGGCGTCATTGTGTTAGTGATTATCGTCGAACTGCTTAACTCAGCCATTGAAGCCGTGGTCGACAGAGTGGGTGAAGAGCGCCATGAGCTGAGTGGCAGAGCCAAGGATATTGGCTCTGCGGCTGTATTTGTCAGTTTACTTTTGGCAGGTGTGATCTGGCTTACTACCTTGTGGCATTACTTTGGTGCCCCACTTATTCACTAACACACGTCGTCATACAACTCGGCAACGCGCCCGTTACGTTGCCAATTGATTAACTCAACTGTGATGAGAAACCATGTCTTTTAAATCGCGACTTCAAACACATAGCTGGTTTATCACCATTAACGCCCTTGTGTTAATGGCAATAGCGAGCCGCTACTTTGCGTTTCTACCTAGTTTTCCCACTGAGCCACTTGGCATCACCTTTATCGTGGTCAGTATCTTTAGCCAGATGGCCTTACTTGCCGCTATTGTTGGTTGGTAACACTCCCGCTGTTACTACTGCCAACCAAGGTGCGCCAACCATTGCTCGCCTTGATAGCGTCGGTGGGTGTGATCACCCTTTTCATCGATACCATCGTGTTTGCCCAGTACCGATTCCATATCAATGCCATGGTGCTGGATCTGATCCTCGCCGGGCAGATTGTCAGCTTCCCGCTTATCACTTGGTTGATGGTGATCGGCGGCGTGATTGCCTGCCTCGCCGCGCAATGGGCAATTCTGGCTGCGTTGTCGCGCACACGTTTTTCTTCCCAGCACAAAGTCGGCAAAAAATTTGCGCTGCTCACGTTTCTTACTTTGCTCGCCACCCACGGGATTCATATCTGGGCTGCTGCCTATGCGTACCAACCCGTGACAACGGTGAAACGTTATTTGCCACTTTTCTATCCAGCCACGGCCAACAGCATGATGCGCAAAAACGGCTGGATTGATGAACAAGCATTGGCACGCCAAAAAGCCATGGATGTGGATCGCGAAGCCGACCTTAACTATCCCCTTTCGCCGCTAAGCACGACCGACGTTACACAGCCAGTGAATATCATGTTTTTGGTGGTTGACTCATGGCGTGCTGATACCTTTAATGCCGACAATACCCCCAACCTTTGGGCGTTGGCGCAAAATGGCCGTACCTATTCACATCACCTTGCTACAGGAAACGCAACCCGTACCGGCATTTTTGGCCTGTTTTATGGCATGCCTGGCACCTATTGGCACAGCTTTCTTGCCAACCAACAATCACCGGTACTGATGGACCGCCTGCAGGCACTGGATTATCAACTGGGTATTTTTACTGCCGCGCAACTGAAAAAGCCGGAATTCAACCAAACCGTGTTTGCCAAGGTGTCTGATTTACGTAACGGTTCTGAGGGCGACTCGCCCGCCGAGCTAGACGCAGATCTCACTCAAGATTGGATCCGTTGGCATCAGCAGCGTGACACGAACCGTCCCACGTTCTCGTTTTTATTCTACGATGCGCCACATGGCTATGACTTTCCGGCGGATTTCACTCCCAAATACGAGCCTATGTTAGATGCAGTCAACTACCTCAAGCTGAATAACGACACGGATCCGACACCGTTTTTCAATCGCTACAAGACCAGTGTGCGCTACGTTGATAGCCTGGTTGCGAAGGTTATTGAGGAGCTAAAACAAAGTGGGGAGTTCGATAATACCTTGCTGGTACTCACCGGCGATCACGGCCAAGAAATGAATGACAACCAGCTGAATTTTTGGGGACACAACAGCAATTTTACTGATCCACAAATTCACGTGCCTTTCGCGATGGTCGGCCCCGGCATCGATGCAAAACAGGTCGATACTGGCAAACAGCTCACCAGTCACCAAGATGTTGCGCTCACCCTGATGAAGCATTATTTGGGCGTAACGTCCGATCCGGCCAGCTACGCGATTGGTCATGACTTGCTTGCACCCAACCCGGGTCAAGACTGGGTGTTATCGTCAAACTACAGCGGCTATGCGTTAGTGACCGATGAAACCATTTTAGAAGTGGGCGCGGGGGGACAATATCAATACATGGATAACACCAACCGACCGATAGAAAACGCGTCACCGGACTTTGCGCAAATGGAAAAAGCCCTAGAGCAAATCAGCCGCTTCCGCTAGTCCATCGTTTGCGCGTGACTCCCCTTCACGAGTCTCTGTCTTCCAGAGGCTCGTCTATCCATTTTTCTGCGGGCTAGATCCAGTCAAAAAACTGCACAAAGGTCTGCCATTGCAACGACGCATCGGTCAGCTTGGCCGGGTAAAAGCGGACGGCCTTACCCGGACGCGTTTGCGCCAACATGCTTAAGCTGGCACGGGTTAAACAGCCAAGCTTGGGATAACCGCCTAATGTTTGCCGATCGTTTAGCAACACAATCGGCTGTCCGTCAGGGGGCACTTGCACGGCCCCGAGCGCAATGCCTTCGGAAACAATGCCCGGTTGCTTGCTCACTACGCGAGGTCCATTGAGCCGCACGCCCATACGATCACTGTGCTGATCAACCGTGTATTCCCCATCAAAAAATGCCGCCAGTGCCTCTGAGCTAAAACTATCAAGTTGATAACCCGGCAGCAGAGCTAACGGCGTCAGCGCATCATAGTCAGGAATAAAACGCGCAGGCACACCTCGAGTTCGCGGCAACAGAGCATGGGGTCGGCAAGCTAGCCAATCCCCTTTTGCTAACGGTAAACCGCCTACCTGCTCACCCAATCCAGAGTGAAGGCCACCGAGTTGATTGCGAACCACTGTGGCTGCACTGCCAAATGCACCATCGACCGCCCACCCGCCACGCACCGCGAGATAGGCTCGCAAGCCACGGCGGGCGTAGCTCAAACTCAGCTCGTCACCGGCATTCAGCGCCAACGTCTGCCACATGCCCACGCGCTGACCATTGATGCAAGGTTGCATGTCTGCGCCAGTGATAGCGATCGAAATAGCGTGGTCAGCACGAAAGCGCGCTTGGCCCATAGTTATCTCAATAAGCGGTGTATTCGCGGGGTTATCGAGTAAATAATTCGCCCAAGCAAATGCATGACAATCGACCGGCCCGCCTTGGCTTAAGCCAAGCTTGCCCACACCATAACGTCCTATGTCTTGCACCAAGCTCAATACACCGGGATCGAGCACCGTTATTCCTGCCACCATTGACCTCCTGCCGCGCGGTAATCACACTCTGACATTGGCTCAAAACGGACGGTATCACCTACATCAAACGGCATCATGGGCGATTGACGGGGATTGAATAATACCTTGGGACAATTGCCAATAATTTGCCAACCAGCAGGAGATGTAGCCGGATACACCGCAGTTTGCTGTTGTGCAATGCCCACACTGCCAGCGGGGATCTGATGACGAGGCGTGGTATGACGGGGCATGGCTATTGTCTCATCCACCGACGCAAGAAAGGCAAAGCCGGGCGCGAAACCAATCGCACAGACGGTGTAAGTTTGTTGGCTGTGTCGCGCAATCACCTCTTGCTCACTCACGCCAGCAAACTCGGCGACCGCAGCCAGATCGGGCCCAACCGAGGGATGATAATACACCGGCAACGTCACGTGTTTTCCACTCCCTGAGTCACGGGTGACTCGCAGTGAATCGCCTTGATTCATCACCCACGTTTTCAACGTTTCTGGCGAGAGTAAGCCAACATTCACTTCCACCAGAACGCTGGTGTAGGCGGGAATTAACTCAACCACACCACGGCCAAAGTGTTGCTGGATTCGCTCACACAGCGTAGATAACTGTGGGACTAAGGCAAGATCGATCTCATTACCCAACCGGATCATCACCGTGGTTTCACTGACCTGCTCAACCTTGAGTGTCATGGTGTTAAGGCCTTTCTGAGTTGTTTTATCGCCTCGACCGATTGTGGATTATCTCCATGCACACACACCGTATCCGGCGACAGAGAGAGCGTTTGTCCCTCAAGGGTTGTCACCGTGCCATGTTGAGATAACTGCAACACCTGCGCAATCATCGCGTTGGCGTCATCTAACACAGCGCCCGATAAATCGCGCGGCGCCAATTGCCCTGACGCCAGATAGGCTCTATCGGCAAAGGCCTCAAAAATCAGCGGCACACCGGCTTGTTGGGCAAGTTGGCGATGTGGACGGTTATCAGGCAGTGCCAGCACCATTAATGGCGTATTAGGCAACGTATCAGCCACCGCGGCCAATACCGCCTCAAAGCAACCATTGTCCACCATCATGGTGTTATACAGCGCACCATGAGGCTTCACATAATCAAGGCTCGCATTAAAGCGTGCACAGATCCCTTGTAATGCGCCGATTTGATAGCGAATGAGGTGACTAAGTTGTGCTGGGCTATGATCAATATGACGACGGCCAAAGCCCTGCTTATCGGCGTAGCCGGGATGAGCACCAATACTCACATTGTGCTTTACTGCAAGTGCGACCGTGGCCGCCATTACATCAGGATCAGAGGCATGAAAACCACACGCGATATTGGCCATATCAATCCATGGCATCAGCGCGCTATCCATTCCCATCGTCCACGCACCAAAGCTCTCACCCATGTCTGCGTTTAGTTTCATCATTCCCTCGATTTCACTGACTTTGCTCTACCTTACGGTTTTTATAGTATAAATTTTTTTCAATTCATATGGTTAGTGAAAATAAGCTTGAGCAATAAGTTAGACAGCCATTAAGCATTACAAGACATTTGCCAATCCACATTAAATAAAGGGGCTTTTTGCGCGGCAAACGGGCAAAATGTCTTCCATACTTTAGCAAACTCGAAATCACAAATAACACAAGGTATCTGGTATGTTGAAGTTAATGCTGCGCGGGAAGCTTTTAGTGCTTGCCATTGTACCTTTGGTATTATCCATTCTCATCACATTGTTTATCACTACTTATTACGAGCGTGAGCTCGTCGATGAAAATATTGCTACTTTTCGAACCAAATTAATTGATGAGCGAAAAATGCAGCTTCGCGAAGCGACCGAAATTGCCGCGACTGTGGTAAAAAACGCTCAGCAAGCGAGCGGCGATGCTACACAAAATGTCAAAGACGCACTGCGCGAAGTGACCTTTGGTAAGGCTGGCTACTTTTACATCTACGATAAACAAGGCAATAACGTATTCCATGCCTTAAAGCCAGAGCTAGAAGGCCGCTCCTTGATCAATCTTACTGACCCCAAAGGCAACAAAATTATTGTGGGCCTACTCGAAGCAGCGCAAAGTGGCGATGGCACCTTCACCTACCTCTATCAAAAACCGGGCACCGATGAACTGATTGAAAAGATTGGCTATGCCAATATGGTCAATAACGGCCAATGGATGTTGGGCACAGGGGCGTATATTGACGACATTGAGGCACGCGTTGCCGATTTCCGTGAAAACGCAGAGGAAGCATTAGCGGCACAAACTGCACGAATGGTCATTGCCGGGATTATTATTCTGATTGTTACCTTTGTTGCGGTTGCGTTTGTTGCCCAACGGATGTCAACGCCAGTGAAAGACATGCTGGACAACCTCAATGATATTGCCGACGGTGATGGCGACCTGACCCAACGTCTAACGGTTAAAGGGCACGACGAGATAGCTTTGCTGGGCAATGCATTTAATCGCTTTATCGACAAGCTGCAAACCACCATCCGCAGCGTCGTCGAAGTCACGGAAAAAGTCAGCCAGTCCGCTCGTGATATAGACAGCCAAGCCGCACAGTTTGCTAGCCAATTACAAACGCACGATAACGAGACCGAGCAAGTGGTCACGGCGGTGACCGAAATGAGCTCTGCCGCACAAGAGGTCTCTCAAAGTGCCACACAAGTTGCAGATGCCACCAGTGCCGCCACCGGTGATCCACGTCAGGCACAAGACAAAGTCGAGTTTTCCATTAACTCCATGAAAACACTGGTGGAGCAAATGAATACATCGAGTAACAACGTTGATTCGCTCAACGAGCAGTCGCATAAAATCACCGGCGTGCTGTCTGTGATTGGCGATATTGCCGAACAAACCAATCTATTGGCCTTGAATGCGGCGATTGAAGCGGCACGGGCCGGTGAACAAGGACGAGGCTTCGCAGTGGTAGCCGATGAGGTGAGAACCCTCGCGAGTCGCACGCAAAAGAGCACTCACGAAATTCGAGAGATGTTAGACGAGCTGCAGTCTTATGTGAATCAGGCCGTCGAGGGCATGAAACAAAGCAATGACACCTGCCAGCAAACCTCAGAGGCATCCAACGAAATTGGCAGCGGCATTGATTCGGTGAGCAATGCGATCACCCAAATCAATGACATGACCACCCATATTGCGTCTGCGGCCGCGGAGCAAACCACAGTCACCGAGGATATCCACCGCAATTTGATTTCTATCCGAGATATTGTGAGCCAATTACTCAGTGCCAGCAATGACTCTGCGCACACAGCATCAGACTTGAACCACTCCGGTGACGAGCTCAAACGCCTAATTAGCCAATTTAAAGTCTAAGGATTAGAGCCAATCAAAAAAGGCGCTGACGGATTCAGCGCCTTTTTTCTGTTCCTTTTCTGTTCCGCCGTCGGCTTAGCGTTCTACTTCAGACAGCGCGCGCGCCATTAATGCGCCGAGTAAACCAAAAACGGACAACACCGAAATGACGACCATGATCCCCCATTGACTAAGCCACGCAGTAGCCGCGCCCATCAATAACAAAACGAGACCAATGAGTGTATTGCTGACTGAAACATAATCAGTGCGCCGATTACCTTCGGCCATATTCACAATGTAGGTTTTACGCCCAAGACGCACGCCCTCGTGAGCAATGGTCAGGACAAAATAGACGCCAGGTAACACCCACGCCAATGAGAACAGCGTCGGGTACCACTGACTAATACTGACCACCACCAGCCCCAGTACCGCCGTGACCACGGCGGCGATCATCATCACTTGGCGGCTAGAATGATCGGCAAAAAGTCCCCAAAAAGGTGCAGAAATGAGGCTCGCAACGCCGCTAATTGCGACAAAACTTGCGGTGGTGATCGCCAACGCTTGGCTATGCTGACTGGCTAACAACACATAATAGGGCGCGGATAAGGCCGAACACAGTAACAGGGAGCGCGTGATCACAAAATGGCGCAGCCGTCTATCATCCACCAGTAAGCGTAGTTTAGAAAGCGCATGCGTCAGCGCATTGGCACCGCCTTCAGTGGCCCCTTCGTATTCATCCACCTGGCTGTAGAGCGCCGCTGCCACCCACCAGAGCGCAGCACCGAATGCTAGTAGCGCACAGTACACCCAAACATGTTGCTGATCAGAAACACTAAATAAACCCACACCGGCAGCAATCGTCACCGCACCCGCCAAGCTTGACGACCAGCCATTCAAGCGTCCCCGCTGGGGTTTAGGAATGGTTTTACCCAAAACATCTTTCGATGCCACCGAGCAAAGGCCTCGCGCCAAACTAAAGATCACCAGCAAGCCAACAATGCTCCAGCCAGCCACTTGACCGGTTAAAAGCAACGCTGCGATCGCCATTGCCAGGATACAAGCCCCTTGAATAACAGAGCCGGCCACCCATGCCCATTTACGCACCGCAAATTGGCGGACATAACCGGCAATACCTAACTGAGGCACTAACGACCCCGCCTCTCGAATCGGCACCAGCAGCCCAACCAAGGCCAAGGGGGCACCCACAGCGGTTAACAACGCTGGTAATACGATTTTCGGGTTAGATACCGCGTCACCGATTTTAGTTAGCCCTTGGCTGAGGATAATACGAAAAAAATTCCCCGGCACTTCGCGACACGCACTGCCATCAATGTCTTTACACGCCCGCGCGTCTTCCTCGTTAAATAGCTTTTGATGAAGATCATCCGCCAGTTTATCCACACATCCCCCCAACTCTATGATTTATTTGCTTGATAGCGGCACTAGAGTCAATCATTGTAAATCTTTATGTCGAAAACGTGTTAACCAATATTCGCGGTAACGAAAGTAGCAATAGGTCGACGCAAACAAAAAGAAAAGATAAGACAAAGAAAACACAAACGGGAGGTAATAAGCGAGTGCTTTAACCCGAGGAGTACACCCGCCGCAGTCACTGTCATTTTGGCCGCCACACCGAGCAACAACAAAAATAAAGCAAACTGCGGATAATGCGTGCTACGAAAAGTGATCCAATAACAAACTCCCACGGCTGTACTAGCGACGCCAAAGCCTAAAAGATAGGAATGAAAGTGTTCACCTGCCAGCACGCCACCTAAAACGGTAAGTGCTGTTATGACGAGAAAAACCATACGCTGCCGCCTTTTCTTTTCAGTATGACACTGGATAGCCTTATCGAGCAGCGGGAGACTAAGAGATTGCGATCTTGTTAGCAGGCTTGATACATACCGATAAAATAGACGCCTCGCGGTGGGTCCACAAAGCACCATACCGGTTGTTCAATGCATCGACCGTAACCACTTGCCCCTGACGCCGAATACGCATGTTTGTCCCCAACTCAATACCAGTCAATCCTGCTGCGTCAAACACACCATCCACATAATTAAAGCTATCGACAGCTAAATCAACAATACGAAAGGCTCGACGGCGAACACTCAAACAAGCAACCCAGCATTTAGCCGCTAAAACTTGGCCAGGAGATTCGGCACGCACAGCAAAACGCCATCCTTCACCGTCGCCATAAAAATCCATTGGGAAATGCGCTTAGACGTCTTTTTATTGTTGTAAGATTTCATCGCAATCAATCCTATACAGATGCGCTATCATATCTAAAAGGGAAAAAACATACGAGGATTGGTAATAAGAATGAAAAACACACTGTTGGTATGGATGATTGCGTCTGTGGCCATGCTCTTCAATACGCTTGCCTACGCGACGACGCAACAACAGGCGAGAGTACTTTTTATCAATCCAGGCTTTGCCAATGAGAGCTTTTGGCAGGATATGAACAACTCCCACTAAACGCTGCGCGTTTTGAAGGAGTTTCAAAAAGAAAGCCTAAGCTGCCTCTTTAGGCTGGTTCCCAGCCTAAATACCTAACGCCCAGTTTAAATTAACTTGCGCACTGGCTACATCTCGGGGCTTCTCACAGCCACAATCGCATGAGTGCCAGCGATCAGTTAAGGTTTTTTTCTTCTTAGCTCCGCAGTCTGGGCAGGTTTGACTTGGCTTAACTTGCTTTGTTGGTACTTCAACGTATTCACTACCAGCTTCTTCCGCTTTATAGGACAGCAAATTAAGAGTCATGGCTGGCGCGGTATTCAGGATTTCCCGATTCAAGCCAGCCTTTTGTTTTACGTTCTTCCCATGCTTCTCAGCAGTCCCTTTGGCGGTGCTGGTCA
>AQOF01000069.1 GCA_000565345.1 Salinivibrio costicola subsp. costicola ATCC 33508 = LMG 11651
GCGAGGTGTTCATCAAGCTCAGCTTGCATGGCTGCTTCAGTGAGCTGCTTGATGAGAGGGGTTAAGATACCGTCTTTGCCAGTGAGGTCTTTACCTTCACGCAAAGCTTGCAAGGCGGCATCCATATCGAATGTTGGTTTGGTCATGTGTCATTCCTTTTTGATACAGTCTAACGAAATGACACAGAATTCTGAACACTACCGTTCCATCATCAACACTCCTATTTCTAATGTGGCAAGCTTTGCTGAACCTTAACTATCCACAGGTTTTGCATGCGGGAGCGGGCTTTACTTTGTATGGTATCCATTCCATTGATAGTCCGTCGAAATAGTAAAAAGCGTTGGTGACCACCGAGTTTGGGGCGACAATACTGTTAACGGCGATAAGTGCTTGCATTAATCCTATGATGCCAACAACAGGCGGGAGGATCCCAGACATGACACAGCTAGAGGGAGCGTCGCTAAACTGTGAGCTTATACATTGATAACAGGCCTCATTCTTATTGGCAGTAAAAACACCTACCTGTCCCTCGGTACGAATGGCAGATCCTGAAATTAGTAAGGTTTTTTGCTGCCAACAGATTTCATTGATGAGCTCTCGCGTAGGCTTGTTGTCGGTACAGTCAAGGACGAGATCATGCTCGATAATCGCTTCAGTTAATAGTTGCGAGGACTGCTTCGACGTTATTGGTACACAAGAAATATGACTATTATTAGTAAGCAGACGATCGCACATCGCTTCAGATTTATAGCGGCCGATATCATTTTCAGTAAAGCAGGTTTGTCGGTGTAGGTTAGACAGTTCCACTTTATCAAAATCAGATATTGTAATGTGGCCCACTCCAGAGGAGGCGAGATATGGAGCCGCGGCGGATCCCAAGCCGCCAGCGCCTATCACCAAAATGCGAGTCGCTTTGAGCCGCTCTTGGCCTTCGATATCCACACATTTGAGAGCAATTTGGCGATCATAGCGTTGATACTCATGTTCATCTAGCATTATAGTTTTTACCTTGTTAAGCAGGGTTGAGTGAAATTAAATCTCCGTTTCTATTTGCCGTAATAAACATGCCGATTTTTCCTTCATTTATTTGATTCAGCATCATTCTTAGTGGCTGTTGCGCCTGATCGCTATTGGGTGGGTAGCCACCTCGTCCATCGAGCGCAGAAATGAATACCACGTCCCAAACTATTCCGGTTTGATTAGACTCTAAAACAAGTTGTGAAAAATCCACAACCTCTTGAGGTAACTTATCAACGCACAATACCGGCATTAACGTACCTCCTGAACCCGCACTAAATGTCGTTTTTTGTTGAATAGTATGACCTTCTGGTAACTCCGCTTTTGCGAAGACAAATAGTAATCTTTGAGGTTCAGGTTGTAGTTGAGTTGCTTCGATAAGTTCTTGATAGTTAGTTATATTCATCTCTATTCCTTTAATGAAAGGCAGTCTAAAACTGCCTAGATATATTTTTAATGGTACATTATGGATTGTAATATTCTACGTCTTTACGGAAGTAAAAGAACCAGTTAACTAACATACACACAATATAAAAAATAGCAAAACCTATCAAAGCGTGATCAGGTGTAGACATTTCAATTTGTTCACCAAACACCATTGGAATGTAGAACGCACCGTATGCGGCAACGGCTGATGTCCATCCTAAAACAGGACCCGCTTCTGACTTGGGGAAAATGATCGCAATACTGCGGAATACCGAACCGTTCGCTACTCCGGATGCGGTAAACAAGAATAAGAACAGTACGAAAAAAGGCAGAAAATACTCTTGCGGTGTTTCTGATTCATATGCCTGTGCCATATAGTAGGCTGCACCAAGTGCAGATAGTGCCATGACAGCAGCACACACTTGGGTCACTTTTGAGCCGCCAAACTTATCACCTAACCAGCCGCCAACAGGTCGCACGAGTGCGCCAATAAAAGGAGCCATCCACGCATAAGTAAGTGCACTCGGCCCGGCGGGATTAGGGTTGAGTGAGTCATCACTCCATCCACGATGATATGCTTATAGCCAAAGATCAGTTGAATTGCCAATGGAAACGCAGCGGAAAAGCCAATAAATGAACCAAATGTCATGGTATAAATGACACTCATGATCCATGTATGCTTGTTTTTGAAGATACGATACTGGTGTGTTAAGCTTTTACTAATAGCACCAGGTAATGACTTCAATAGAAATAATGTAGATAATAATACCAATATAAGTGCAACATCTTTAGGTACTTGCCAGCCGCTACCATTCGCACTTTCAGGTAATATTAACCAAAGACCGATCGCTGATGTAAATAAACCAATGATTATCATTATACTAATCATTACGGCTGCTTTTGTAAAAGATGGTAAAGTCGGAGTAACTTCTTTCGTGGCAATATTATTCATGCCAAACCAACTAAAAACAGCTAATGGGAGAAGAAGTGTTAACCAAACATATCCTCCATTCTGAACCCAAGTGGTCGTGCCCGCATTTATTTTTCCAATGATAGTTCCAGAATCAGTTAAGAGTGTTGTGGGATCTCCACTTAGCGATCCAAATGCTGCAAATGTCATTATCCAAGGTATCAGAATTTGCATGGTAGTCACACCAAAGTTACCCAGTCCAGCATTTAAACCTAGTGCTAAGCCTTGCTTTTTCTTAGGAAAAAAGAAGCTTATGTTCGACATTGAGGATGCAAAATTTCCTCCGCCAATACCAGACAGAAGAGCCAACAATTGATACTGCCAAAGCGGCGTAGTTGGGTCTTTTAGTGCCGCACCGGTAAAAAAAGCTGGTATAATCAGTAACGTAGTAGTGAAGAAAATGGTATTTCTCCCACCACAAAAACGAATAAAAAAGCTACTTGGTATTCGTAATGTCGCGCCTGAGAGACCGGCAATCGCTGTCAGTGTAAACAATTCTTCTGGCTTGAAATCATAACCAGCATTAATCATTTGTACGGTTAATATACCCCAGTATAACCAAACCGCAAATCCGGAAAGAAGACTAGGGATAGAGATCCATAGATTTCGGTAGGCTATTCGCTTACCGGACTGCTCCCAGAATTCATTGTCTTCTGGCTCCCAACGATAAATATTTCCCATTTACTCCCCCATGATTCAAACAGAAAAGGATTTCTTACTTTCCTTTAATAAAGCACTCAATGAAAAAGAAAACAATGACTAGCAGGAGGTACTCGGACACCATTTTTTGGTGCAGAGTGAGTATCTAACCGTCATTCCGCACCTAATTATCTAATAAATTACGTGACGCCCATCACGCATCGAGTGGCTAGGTCATTCAATGGTGGCTATACAAGTTGGTTTCTGATATCAATACTCGGTTAAACTATCTCTCACTACTATCAGGAGGTTAAACGTGACTCGTCATCAAAAATCACATTCTTCTCTGCTAGTGCCTCAAAGTCAGCATAATTTCGCAATTGTCACGAACGTGTCGGCATCTTCGGCGAAATAAATTCTAAAAATAGCTGCGGAATCTCGGATCTAATAGTAGGTAATTAAATTATTTTCCTTATAATTTCAGTTGGTTATGCATGGCGGTGCCATATTGTTCTAGTCTAGTTCATTTTAAATTCAGTTTAGTTCCTATTAATGTCTTTCTATATGTAGAATTACATAATGTTTAATACTATTGCATACTACCAATGGAGTACTTTTTGAGTAAATCATGATACTTTAAGTGTATGGAGGTTTCCTTCTTTATCTTATAAGTTTTATCTAGCTATGAGTCGGAGGAAAGCCATATGGCACAGGCAGTCGATAGTTCAAAGGCGCAACAGAGATTTGCGTTGGGAATGTCAACATTTTCGTTTACGCTTTGTTTTGCCATTGTGGACGGTATTTTCCATATTGGGTGTAAAAATAGCGGAAGAGTTTCAGCTTTCTAGCACGGAACTGGGGCTGTTAATGGCGACACCGATTCTCACAGGTTCAGTCAGTCGATTGTTTTTGGGAATCGCGTCTGACTACTTTGGGGGCCGTACTGTTTTTGCGGTTGTCATGCTCCTGTCGTCCGGTTCTGCATGGTTGCTGAGTCTATCTCACAGTTACTACTTGCTGTTGCTTTGCGCACTGGGCATTGGATTGGCAGGCGGTAGCTTCGTTGTTGGTGTGGCATATGTATCGGCGTGGTTTAAGAAAAACCAACAAGGTACAGCTTTAGGGATATTTGGCGCGGGAAATGTCGGCTCTTCTGTGACCTCGCTCTGTATGCCAATGCTCTTACTGATCATGGACTGGCGCAGTGCGGTTCAAATCTATGCAATTATTTTGGCTACAGCAGGAGTTGGGTTTTATTTTCTCGCAAAGAACGAACAAAGAGAAAGACCGCGAGAGCAAGTATCTATATATAGCCAGCTCCATCCTTTGAAAGAGGTAAGGGTCTGGCGATTCTCCTTGTACTACTTTTTTGTTTTCGGTGCCTTTGTGGCATTAGCACTATGGTTACCCCAATATACAATCGGTGTATTTGATGTGTCCTTGGCTCAAGCAGGCTTGATAGCAGGGCTTTACACGGTTCCAGGTTCATTGTTTAGAATACTTGGTGGAATATTATCGGACAGGTATGGTGCTCGTAAAGTGATGTACTGGACGTTTATCGCATCAGTAGTCTGCGCCTTTATTCTTAGTTATCCCAATACACATTACAGTGTTGAGGGAATACGAGGTGTTATTAATTTCTCATTAGAAACTAACGTCTATCAATTTGCTGTAATCTGTATCGTGCTAGGTTTTTTCATGTCTTTAGGAAAAGCGGCAGTTTTTAAACATATCCCTGTTTATTATCCCAATAATGTGGGTGTTGTAAGTGGTGCTGTTGGTATGGTTGGCGGGCTTGGTGGCTTCTTTCTTCCTCTGACATTTGGCATGTTAAATGATCTAGTTGGAGTCTGGCAAACATGCTTTATGTTGCTCTTTGTATTATGCAGTTTGGCGTTAACCTGGATGCATTTTGCGATTAGAAAATCTGAAAGCAAAGAATGGCGATCAGGAAGAACTGAAAATGACCTTCCAGAACTAACCGAATAAAAAAGGAATGAAAAGGAGATAGAGATGGTAACCATTATGCATTTATTTATCTCCTTCCTTGTATGGGGAGCCTGGCCCGTTGTTGTCTTTAATCTTCCAGACTATGGGTATAACCTAACATTCATTTCGAAGCTTATCCTGATCTTGTTTTGTTTTTTGGGAAGTAGTTTGTCTCGAATTCTTTGGGATTTTCTAGCGACAATTTTCGGTGTGATTAATTGGTTGCTAATTTCTACACTTCTCCTCATTTTACCATGTTTATGGATGGCTGCTATTATACTCTTTCCTAGCGAAAATTATATTATGTTGTTGGCAGTTTCTAGCTTGACAGGCTTAGCATCTGGTAGTTCAGTCACAGTAATGCGATTTATGATGTTGCGATTTAGTCAGCGTGATGCAGTATCTAGAATTACTTACGCTGATAGTATTGGTGGCATTGGTTTGTCATTCTCATTCTTTATAGGACTTTTGTTTTCTCAAAGTGGTATAAGTCAGGGTTGTTTTTATTTATATCCGCTTTTGTATATACCGCTAGTTTTTGTTTTATTTTTTGTTCTTTGGTTTTCAGTTAAAAGAGATAGAGACTTTCCCAAGATAGATAAAGTATTTACTTGTGATCTAAATAATAAAGAATTTTTTTCAGCTATTATATATGGCAGTTCGCTCGCTTTTTTATTGGGAGCAACGTTTGTATTCCCATTTATTACTCGGCTTTACTTTAAAAGTGTAAATCCACTAGATTATGCTTTTTTTGTCCCGATCATGGGCGTTGTTGGGAAAGCTTTCGGTAATTTTATTACTGAGAGAGGATCCGATATTAAGCGGCTGTTTATTATAAATGCAGTTTTCGTCGTAGTATGCCTTTTAATATTTATGACAGGTTTTAGTGTAGAAGGATCTTTTGTTTTATACATTTCATTTTATTTATTATTTATGTTTGTCTTGGGGGTTGAGTCAGGAATAGCTATGTCTGTTTCCTCTTCCTTATATGAAGAAGAGGTGAGTCGTATGCATAAGAATGTGTTTTCGTTTTTTGGTGTGAGTGGGGCACTGAGCGCATTATTCTCAATGTTTATTCCTACGTCGATTATTATGTTTTATCCAGACATGTCTTTATTCATTTCATTTTTACTTATTTTGAAACTAACTCTAGTGCTACTTTTAGCCAAGAAGCAAACAAATCAATGACTTGTCCGATACTCCTTTGTGGGTATACATAAAGGACTATATAGTTTTGGTACATCAGAGACTATAGTAAGACTTTAATCAACCCGAAGCACATTGTCGTCTACGTACAAGGTACACCCGTATTTGTATATGAGCAATGAGCCGTAGTATTTAGTGGATGCTACCGGGTTGGCTTGGGAAACCAGCCAGCCTCCCGGATTTGGAAAGGTGTTGACATGCTATATGACGCATTTGGTCGTAGGTTCGAGTATCTACGCCTATCGGTAACAGATTTATGTAATTTCCGTTGCAACTACTGCCTACCCAATGGTAATGATTGCAATGCTGGCAAAAACGAACTGTCACTATTTGAGATAGAAACTTTACTGCATGCCTTTTCTCTTTTGGGAACCTCTAAAATTAGAATAACAGGTGGTGAGCCAACATTAAGAAAAGATCTTTGTGATATCATCGCTATTGCTGCATCCACAAGTGGCATAAAGAAAGTGGCGATGACGTCTAACGCCTTTAATCTTCCCAAAACTCTACCTAAATATATCAAGTCAGGACTTTCAGCGTTAAACATTAGTGCTGACTCATTAAATCCATATCAGTTTCGAGCCATAACGGGGAAGCAAAAGCTGCACTCGGTCCTTGATACCATTGATCTCGCTCTAGATAGTGGTTTGGATAACGTGAAAATTAACACTGTATTGATGAAACAATACAACTTAGACCAGTGGGAACAGTTTTTAGCCTTTACAAAAGATAAGGAAGTTACTTGGCGTTTTATTGAGCTGATGCGTACCGGCGACAATAGCGATTTTCACCGAAGTCAACACGTAAGTGGACAGGTGCTGCAAAATCGTCTTATTGAGCAAGGTTGGAAAAAGACACAAAAAGAAGCGAATGCAGGTCCAGCAGATGAATACTCTCACCCTGACTATACAGGAAAAATTGGCTTGATCATGCCCTATAGTGAAGAGTTTTGTAAGTCTTGTAATCGACTTCGGGTTTCTTCTACCGGAAATTTACACCTATGTCTTTTTGCTAGTAGCGCATCAAGTCTTCGAGACAATTTGTGTCGAGGAGATATTGTTGGTACGAAAGAACAGATCGAAGCATTGCTCCAGTATAAGCGTGAGAGCCATTTATTACATCATGATAATAGTGGAATGACAAAAAACCTGGCGATGTTAGGCGGTTAGTATCATGAGCAATGATAAAGAGAGAAAGGTTGTCGGTGTGGTACTGGCGGGTGGCCTGTCTAAAAGGATGGGGGAAGATAAAGCACTTCTTGCTTATGGTGCCCAGCCCCTTGTTGAAAGACAAGCTACCATACTGAGACAGTCAATATGCGATGAGGTTATTATTTGCGCAGGTGAAAAAGAGTATAGCGATATACGCGATATATATTCAAATCGAGGTCCTTTGGGGGGTATTTATTCTGCAATGATTTATTTCCCTCAATCTATTCTCGTTTTTATACCTATAGACATGCCACTTATAACTTCATTGACAATAACCTCTTTGATTCGTGAAGTTAAGAAAAAAAATGAATCAAAAAAAGTATCTAAAAGTAATGTTTTTCCTTTAGTTCTCATGAACAGTAAAAGAGAAAAAGAAATCATCAATCACGTTCTTAAGGAAAATAGAGAGCTTTCTGTTAATCGTGCGTGTGACAAACTCGCAGTCAGTTCAGGTGAGTTATGTGTCAATCATGATGAACTACACAATTGTAATACACCCGAAGAATGGCACTATGCGAAACACCTATTGGAGAGTATAAATGGCTGATCATACATCAAACTTTGTTCCTTTAAATGTAGCGGTGTTAACTGTTTCAGATACCCGAAAAAGCTGTAATGACACCTCAGGTAATTTTCTATCTTTATCGGTAAAAGAGGCCGGTCACCGTGTTAATGAACACCTAATCGTGCGTGATAGTATCTATGATATTAGAGCGGCTGTGTCTAGATGGATAGCTGACGATTCTATCTCTGCCATAATAATTACTGGTGGGACAGGGTTTAGTGATCGAGATTCGACACCAGAAGCAATTAAGCCTCTTTTCGACAAGGAAGTTGAAGGGTTTGGTGAAATATTTAGGTTGGTGTCTTATCAAGAAATTGGCACCTCGACCATTCAATCTCGTTGTGTAGCAGGTATCGCGAATAGAACGATCATATTCGCTCTACCTGGATCGACAGGTGCATGTAAAACAGGTTGGAAAACGCTAATCAAGGAACAGTTGGATGCCGAACATGGCCCATGTAATTTTGTTCCTCACATTGCTGATGCGAATGAATGTGTGTCGAGAGGCTAATTATGTGTGAGTTTAGTCATATCAATGCCACAGGCCAAGCAAATATGGTCGATGTCAGCAACAAAGGGATAACGAGGCGAGAGGCAGTTGCGATCGGAACTTTAAAAATGTCTCCATCGACTGTAAATAGCATCAAAGAGAATCAGATTAAAAAAGGGGATGTCCTTTCAACTGCCAGGATAGCAGGGATCCAAGCAGCAAAAAAATGCTCTGACCTTATCCCACTGTGTCATCAACTGAATCTATCAAAAATATGGATAGACTTTGAGCTCCTTCCTAACGGTATTCAAATTACTTGTGGTTGTATTTTAGATGGCAAAACAGGGGTTGAGATGGAAGCATTAACCGGTGTTTCGGTAGCGGCGCTTACCTTGTTTGATATGTGCAAAGCTGCCGATAAAAACATGATTATCGAAGGGGTTCACGTACGACATAAATCTGGTGGACAGTCTGGTAGTATAGACAGAGGAATGGGTTATGATTGAAATCAGGTTTTTCGGTTTGCTAAGAGAAAGGATAGGTGAAAGTGTCATTAGCCTTGAGGTACCAACTCCTCTACCTGTTTCTGAATTGATAAAACATCTAATCGAACAGAACACAGCTTTTTTATGGCTTAATGATCTTGATGTAATATCCGCGGTCAATCATACGATTGTAGAGAGCGACTTTTCGATCAATAAAAATGATGAAGTCGCGTTTTTCCCGCCAGTTACTGGGGGCTAATTATGTATAGGATTCAAGAAGATCACCTAGATATAAATCAGCTTACTCAAGCACTGACTGAGAGCAGCAGCGAATGCGGTGCCATTGTTACCTTTGTTGGCCGAGTGCGTGGGAGTTCTGAGAAAAACCGAAGTGTCAAAGAGATATATTTAGAAAGCTATCTATCAATGACAAACAAAGCAATGATGGAAATTACCGAGGAGGTCCAGCTTAGATGGAGTGCAGTAGAAAAGATTTCTATTGTGCATCGCATAGGTGTGATTGGGCTTTGTGAGCCAATTGTATTTGTTGGTGTGTCCAGCAAACATAGAAAAGATAGCTTCGAGGCAGCCAGCTTTATTATGGACCAGCTAAAAATATCAGTACCTTTATGGAAAAAAGAAAACATTGAGGAACAAGGTTGGGTGTGGGTAAGCGCTAAACCTTCAGACAAACAAGCGGCTTTGCGCTGGCGTCTATAATGGAAATTAGGGTGACGTCATCTAGTCACCCCTTAGTCTTATAAACCGGGAATGAAGGCAAAGGGAAGCACCTCAACACTGACCCCCTCCGCGACATCCTCACTATCTTTCGGTAAGCGAATGAGGCAGTTAGCTTTGCATACAGACATAAGTAATGCCGAGCCTTGTGCCCCTGAGCTTGCGACGCTTAATTGTCCTTGCTCGTTTATTGAATAAATACCACGTTGGTAATCTGTGCGCCCAGGACGTTTTTTTAGCGATGTGGTTAATGTGGCGGTGAGCCATTGTGGGTAAATGGTGGAACTACCGCTCAGCTTTAATAAACCTGGAATAGCTAGGATCTGACAGGTGAGCAATGCCGATACTGGATTACCTGGTAAACCGAAAAATGGGGTAGCTCCCACATGTCCAAAAGCAAACGGTTTACCTGGCTTGATAGCTAATTTCCAAAAATCAATGTCACCTTGTTCTTTGAGTACTTCTGTTGTGAAGTCTGCATCTCCAACCGATACACCTCCCGATGTTATTATCGCGTCAGCATCCTCTGCTTTTTTGATTGCTGTTTCTATCGCTTTTTTATCATCAGGAATGATGCCAAGATCTAAAATGTTAAACCCAGAGGCTTTGAGTAAGTGAATAAGCATTGGTTTGTTTGAGTCATAAATAAGTCCAGGGGCTTTGGTCTTATTGACTGAGATTATTTCATCACCGGTTGAGAAGATAGCGATGGTGACAGGTTGGTATACATTGACTTCTCTCATACCAAACGTTGCCATAATAGCTATATCGGCAGCATTGATCTTTTTATTTTTTTTGAGTACAACTTGCCCTTCTTTTATATCTTCTCCTTTTAATCTGATATTTTGCCCGGCTTGAGGGGTGGAATGTACCTGGATCCTTTTTCCTTGAACTGTGACTTTTTCTCTCATTACAACAGTGTCTATTCCTTCTGGAACCGTAGCCCCCGTCATAATTCTTATGCATTCACCGCTTTTGATGGAGCCCCTAAAGGGATGCCCAGCTAATGACTCCCCAACTTCTTTAAATTCACTATGACGCTTGAAATCGTCATGAATAAATCCAAATCCGTCCATTGCTGAATTATCACAAAAAGGCGTATCAAAGGGTGCAAAAATATCCTCAGCGAGGTACCGACCACCCGCAATGTCTAACTGAACGATTTCAGTTTTGTTTTTAAACTCAATAGCATCTACGATTTTTTCTTGCGCATCTTCGACTGTTAATACCGATGCTTCGTTACAGCATTCCATTTCAAACCTCTTTATCTTCGTTAACCATCCAAACCGCGGCTTCTACTCGGGAGCGTAGGTTTAACTTTTTTAGTAGGTGCTTTACATGCACTTTGACTGTCCCATCAGATATATCTAGCTCTCTGGCAATAAGCTTGTTACTCAGTCCTTTTGCGATCAATTTGATGATTTCTTTTTCTCTGGCGGTGAGGCTTGACAATGTTCGCTGGTCACTGTGGGGAGCAGGCTGGCGTAGTGCGCCCGCAAGTGTTTGTGTGAGTTTAGGACTGATTGCCATTTTTCCCACAGCCGCTTGCTTAATGGACTCAACGATATCGTCAGGATCCATATCTTTTAGTAAATATCCGTCAACACCTAACCTTATCGCTTCGACAACATCATCATCTTGGTCAGAGACAGTTAACATGATAATGCGTCCTGTATAACCAGAATCCCTGAGTGCTCGTATCGTTTCTAATCCATTCATGCCGTCCATATTAAGATCTAACGTTACTAAGTCTGGGTCGAGCTCTGTTACCAATCCGACCGCATCATAGCCAGAGTCAGCTTCTCCAACCACTTTTAAGTCATTATCCAATGAAAAGAGTTGCGACAAACCTCTGCGAAAAACAGGGTGATCATCGACCATTAAGATCGTCCCAATTGATGAATTTTCAGTCATAAGTTTTCTCTACATCTAAAGGAATGTTAAATTCAGGTTGGAAGTCAAATCTAACCTCTGTACCACCTTTTGCGTGATTACCAATTGTAAGCGTGCCTTTTAAGCTTCTACTCCTTTCCTTCATAATAGCAAGACCATAGTGGTTTCTTTTTTGGCTGATGTATCAATTCCGATCCCGTCATCATGAATTAACAAAGTGACGTAACCATTTTTTTTGCGACTTGTAAGAAGAATAACGATTTTACTTCCTTCGGAATGATGAATGGCATTCTGTACTGCTTCTCTAGCGATTTGTAGTAGGTGAACTTGCTCAGTAGCCGAAAAAGGCATATTTTTAATTTCATTATTAAATTTAATTTCTTTATCACTGAAACGATCTGATAATTGTTTAAAGCTTTCCTGGAGTGCCTCGTGTAAGTTACTACCCTCAAGTTTTAATCTGAAAGTGGTCAACAGTTCTCTGAGTTCCTTGTATGCACCATTTAACGCAGTTTTATATCTGAAATCGTATTCTCGATACTGATATCAACCGACGGATCAGTGAGTCCTTTTTGTAATACAGCAACCTGTATTTTTAAGTAGGACAGTGCTTGTGCGAGAGAGTCATGTAACTCACGCGCGATAACGGTACGTTCACGAGCGAGTGCTAATCGCCGTCCCTCGTCTTGGCGATGTTTTAAACTTAATGTAATCGCGAACTGCTCTGCAACAGACTGAATAAGCTGTGATTGCCAAGGATGGAGTGGTTCATGGTTACGAGGTACACAGTTCAATACACCGAAATGATTATGATCATAGACGAGAGGAAATGTGTAGGCTTCCTCGGATTCCAGCGGACTATCGAAGCTTACACAATCACTGCAATCTCGATTGCGGCAGCTCAATGGCAAGATACTCTTTTTAGTATTTAAATGATGGTAGGGTTTGGTGCCATTTTCTGTCATCAGACATAGCTCTAACCCTTCAATACCTGTTACTTCTGACAGTTTCGAAAGATGTGGTTGAAAATCAATATTGCTTCCATGGGAGTGATTGGATTTATTGGAAATAGAGTAAAGTAGTTGAATAGACTCATTGGTTCTTTCTAGCTGCTTTGTTTTTTTTCGCACTTTCTCTTCCATGCGAATATGTGAGTCATTAATAGCTCTAACTATTCTGTTAATGGTTTTGGCAAGAATTGATAGTTCGTCATGACCATGCTCATCAGCTTGAACTGTGTAGTCACCTTGACCTATTTTAGTCGCTATTATCGTTAAATCTGAGAGTGGGCGTCTAATGAGATGGTTGACCATATAAATCGCTAAGAATATAAATGAGATTGTAATTAAAAGAGATGCGGCTTGTATTTGTCTGATCAAACGGTTGTTGTCTTCAGCATGTACTTGATAAGTTTTTACTAGGTGGTCGATGTTAGCAACGAGATCGTTTAATTTTTTTTCTAGCTTATTCAGTTTTTGGTTTGTTAGATGTGAATCTAAAATTAGCGGCTTAATTTCATTGTTCCAATCGTACCAGATAGCGTCATGTAATTTTTTCTTTTCCGTTTTTTTAGTAGCTTGCATTAGTACAGGATTAGACAATTTTTTCTCAAAATCACTTATTAAACGGTCTATTTCTTCAGATTTATTATTAGTTATTTTCTTGTTCAAAATAAGATAGGATTGCATACGCATTGAACCAGATAAATTTATTGCATGAGCATCAGTCTGTGCATTATCTGAAATATACACGGCTGAGACCATACTAACCAAGGCGATAATGCTAATCATTATCAATAAAAATCCGATTTTGAATACGAGAGAGTCGAAAATACCAATAGAACGGTTTATACCCTGCTCATCAGGGGTTACCTCTAAGTAATTGTTCATGATAATACAGCCCGTCTATTTGCCTTCTAAGTTGTCTATTGTATTGAAAATCAAGTTTTTTACTAGATACTCACTCATACCCCTTTATGGGTAGTTGTCTGTTTTTTGCTGTTTTTACCGTATTGCACAATACCTGCACTTGACGTCTACTTATATACACAGAGTACATTCGAAAACGAGTTTAGGATTAGTCGCAGTTTAACGTATCACGTTAACCGTTTACTAGTTAAGCCATCGAAAAGGAGTCAGGCATGAGCCACTTTCTAAATCGGCTACGTTATTTTACCCAGAAAAGAGAAAACTTTTCTGAAGGTCATGGCGTGACAACGCAAGAGCCCCGCCAGTGGGAAGACAGTTATAGGCAACGTTGGCAGCATGATAAGGTTGTCCGTTCAACTCACGGCGTCAACTGTACCGGTTCATGTAGTTGGAAAATCTATGTCAAGAATGGACTTGTAACGTGGGAAACGCAACAAACCGATTATCCTAGAACTCGTCCTGACCTACCTAATCATGAGCCTCGAGGTTGCCCACGCGGTGCGAGTTATTCATGGTACATATATAGTGCGAATAGACTTAAATACCCCAAAATTCGTAAGCGCTTAATTAAACTATGGCGTGAAGCAAAAAAGCAGCATGCCAACCCAGTAGACGCTTGGGAGTCAATTGTTACAAATCCCACAAAAACACGAGAATATAAAGAAAAACGTGGTATGGTGGTTCGTTCGCGCGCATTGGGATGAAGTCTACGAAATCATTGGTGCGTCTAATGTCTACACGGCCAAAGAGTATGGGCCCGATCGTATCTTTGGATTCTCGCCTATCCCAGCGATGTCGATGATTTCATATGCGGCAGGTGCACGTTATCTGTCATTAATCGGTGGTAATTGCTTAAGTTTCTATGACTGGTATTGCGACCTTCCTCCTGCATCACCGCAAGTTTGGGGAGAGCAAACTGATGTCCCCGAGTCAGCGGATTGGTACAACTCAAATTATATTATGTGTTGGGGGTCGAATGTTCCACAAACACGCACACCCGACGCTCACTTCTTAACTGAAGTGCGATATAAAGGGACGAAAGTAATTGGCATTACCCCTGATTATTCTGAGGTGGCTAAACTTACCGATCAATGGTTAGCACCCAAGCAAGGAACCGACGCCGCACTAAGCATGGCATTCGGACATGTCATTCTTAAAGAGTTTTATGTCAACAAAACAACACAGTATTTCGATGATTATGTACGACGTTATTCGGATATGCCAATGCTCGTCATGTTGGAACCGTCCGAAAAAGGAGGTCTGCAGCAAGGGAGGTTCCTTCGTGCGAGTGACTTGGATGATAAAGCTGGACAAGACAATAACCCCGAGTGGAAAACCATTGCAATTGATGAGTCATCAAATATGCTCACGTCGCCGAAAGGCTCGATTGGCTATCGATGGGGGGAACGCGATGCTAAATGGAATCTTGAGCAACGTGATGGTGCAACGAATCGTGATGTGAAACTCCGCCTGAGCTTAAAAGATGATCACGATGAGATTATTACCGTAAATTTCCCATATTTTGGGGGCAATGAACATGAACTTGGCTACTTCCAACATACAGTTCATGATGAAGTAACAACGCATCGTATCCCGGCTAAAAAGATCAAGCTTGCCGATAAGTCGGAAGCTTGGGTCACTACTGTATTTGACTTAACGCTTGCTAACTATGGTGTTGACAATGGATATGATGATCCGAATTGCGCACAATCCTATAGCGATAATCTTGCCTATACGCCAGCTTGGCAGGAACAAATAACAGGCGTTCCCCAAAATGATGTGATTAAAATTGCAAATGAATTTGCTGACACTGCAGCAAAAACACGTGGTCGTTCCATGATCATTGTCGGTGCTGGTTTGAATCACTGGTACAACATGGACATGAACTATCGTGGTTTAATCAATATGCTAATCATGTGCGGTTGTATTGGACAAAGCGGTGGTGGTTGGGCTCACTATGTAGGTCAAGAAAAACTTCGTCCACAAACAGGTTGGCAGCCTTTAGCATTTGGTTTGGATTGGAGTCGCCCACCTCGTCATATGAATGGCACATCCTTCTTTTATGCACATTCTGATCAGTGGCGTTATGAAAAGCTACATATGAGTGAAATTGTCTCTCCTTTATCTAATAAAAAAGATTGGGAGGGCTCGATCATAGACTTTAATTCACGTGCAGAACGCATGGGTTGGCTGCCGTCAGCGCCACAGTTGAGTAAAAATCCCTTGAAGGTGTGCCGAGATGCACATGAGCAAGGGCAAGATCCGGTAGATTATACGGTGGATCAATTAAAAGCAGGAAGCTTAGAATTTGCCTGTTTAGATCCTGACAATCCAAAAAACTATCCTCGAAACATGTTTATCTGGCGGTCTAATTTACTTGGATCTTCAGGGAAAGGTCATGAATATATGCTTCGTCACCTTCTGGGCACCAAGCACGGCTTGCTTGGTAAAGACTTAGGCGAGGAAGGGGAAGAGAAGCCTGAAGATATAAAATGGCGTGATAGTGCACCTGAAGGAAAGATTGATCTTTTAGTTACACTAGACTTCAGAATGTCTACAACTTGTTTGTATTCAGATATTGTTCTACCTACCGCAACTTGGTATGAAAAGGACGATTTGAATACGTCCGATATGCATCCATTTATTCATCCTTTATCTAAAGCTGTGGATCCTGTTTGGCAATCAAAAAGTGATTGGGAAATTTTCAAAGGGATTGCAAAATCTTTCTCCCAACAGTGCGAAGGACACTTAGGTGTAGAACAAGATATTGTCACCGTGCCTATGCAACATGATACTCCTGGTGAACTAGCCCAGCCATTCGACATTAAGGCGTGGTGGAAAGGAGAGTGTGATCTCATTCCTGGCAAGACAGCGCCAAATATGATGATGGTGGAGCGAGATTATCCGAATACCTATGCAAAGTTCACGTCATTAGGACCACTCCTGGATACACTAGGAAACGGTGGTAAGGGGATTAATTGGAATACACAAGACGAAGTTAAATTCTTAGGTGAGTTGAATAAAAAGCACATTAAACCAGGTGTTAACCAAGGCAGACCAAAAATTGAATCAGCCATTGACGCAGCAGAAGTAGTTTTATCATTAGCGCCGGAGACAAATGGACAAGTAGCTGTCAAGGCTTGGGAGTCAATTAGTAAAGTTACCGGTCTTGATCATACTCACTTAGCCAAGCCTAAAGAAGAAGAGAAACTTCGATTTAGAGATATTGTCGCGCAACCACGTAAAATTATTAGCTCACCGACTTGGTCCGGGTTAGAAGACGAGCATGTTTCTTACAATGCTGGGTATACCAATGTTCACGAGCTAATTCCTTGGCGTACGATTACAGGTCGGCAACAATTTTATCAAGATCATCAATGGATGCGTGATTTTGGTGAAATGCACTGTCTTTATAAGCCGCCGGTCAACCTGAAAACCACGCAAAATGTGCAGGGTATGAAGCCTAATGGCAATAAAGAAGTTGTGCTTAATTGGATTACACCACACCAGAAGTGGGGGATTCACAGCACATATTCAGATAATTTACTTATGCTGACACTATCACGCGGTGGACCAATTATTTGGATGTCAGAAACAGACGCGACTGCGGCTGGCATTGAAGATAATGATTGGATCGAAGCATTTAACGCAAATGGTGCGATTGCTGCTAGAGCCGTTGTTTCTCAACGTGTCCCCGAAGGAATGGGAATGATGTATCACGCGCAAGAGCGGATTGTGAACATACCGGGTTCCGAGCTAACTGGTACTAGAGGTGGTATTCATAACTCTGTAACTCGAGCAATTATGAAGCCAACCCATATGATTGGGGGTTATGCACAACAATCTTACGGATTTAACTATTACGGCACTGTAGGTTGTAATCGTGATGAGTTTGTAGTAGTTCGAAAAATGGATCGCGTGGATTGGCTGGATGATGACAGTGAAGATGTATTAGATGAAAATCTTCACGAGGTGGAGAAATAATATGAAAGTTAGAGCTCAAATCGGCATGGTTTTGAATCTCGACAAGTGTATAGGCTGTCACACTTGCTCGGTTACCTGTAAAAATGTATGGACATCGCGTGAAGGAATGGAGTATGCGTGGTTTAATAATGTTGAAACTAAACCTGGCATCGGCTATCCCAAAGAGTGGGAAAATCAAGAAAAATGGAACGGTGGTTGGATTCGAACTAAGCAAGGAAAATTAGAGCCGAAACAAGGTGGGAAACGTCGGATTTTAGCTAATATATTCGCAAACCCCGACTTACCTGAAATTGACGATTACTACGAACCATTTGACTTTGATTATCAGCACCTTCATCGTGCGGGAGAAAGTAAGCATCAGCCCGTTGCGCGACCCCGTTCGCTGATTTCCGGAAAACGGATGGAAAAAATTGAATGGGGGCCTAACTGGGAGGAGATCTTAGGTACCGAATTCAAAAAACGTCGCAAAGATAAGAACTTTGATCAAATCCAAGCAGACATTTATGGTCAGTTCGAAAATACGTTTATGATGTATTTACCGCGTTTATGCGAGCACTGTCTTAATCCTGCATGTGTTGCGTCTTGTCCAAGTGGTGCCATCTATAAACGTGAAGAGGACGGTATTGTACTTATTGACCAAGATAAGTGCCGTGGATGGCGGATGTGTGTCTCTGGGTGTCCTTACAAAAAAATATATTACAATTGGAAAACGGGTAAGTCAGAAAAATGTATTTTTTGTTATCCACGTATTGAAGCAGGGCAACCAACAATTTGTTCTGAAACATGTGTAGGTCGCATTCGTTACTTAGGTGTTATGTTGTACGATGCTGATAAAATTGAGCAAGCGGCATCGGTACCGAATGATAAAGATCTTTATCAAGCGCAAAGAGATATATTTCTAGATCCCTTTGATCCGGCCGTGATCGCTGAAGCTGAGAAAGAAGGCATAGCTGCTAATTGGATTGAAGCAGCGCAACAGTCTCCAGTTTATAAAATGGCTATGGAATGGGAAGTCGCGTTACCGCTTCATCCAGAGTATCGTACTTTGCCGATGGTTTGGTATGTGCCACCTTTATCGCCAATTCAATCCGCAGTAGAAGCCGGAGAAATTGAGAAAAGTAGTGTACTTCCTGACCTAAAGTCATTACGTATTCCGATAAAATATCTTGCTAATTTGCTAACTGCAGGTGAAGAACAACCTGTTATACGGTCACTTGAGCGATTGATGGCAATGCGTGAGTATAAGCGTAGTCAACAAGTTGAGTGTGAGGAAAATTTTGAAGTTCTCGACGCAGTTAAACTAACCCAGGCACAAATTGAAGAAATGTATCAGGTCATGGCGCTTGCAAATTACGAAGACAGGTTCGTAATCCCGACTAGCCATACTAGTTATGCAGAAAATGCTTACGACATCAAAAGCGGTTGTGGTTTTACATTTGGTAATGGGTGTTCGACCGGCGAGACTGACCTATTTGGTGGTAAAAGCCAGACGGTGCGTGAAGTTATCCCCGTAGAGATACAGGAGTAAGAAAAATGACAAATCAAAAAAGTGGAAATAATACTTCACAACTTATTGCACTAATTGGTCGATTGCTAGATTATCCAGAGTTAGAAATCGAGTTATATCGAGATGAGTTGATGGATATTGTAACATCTAGTGTTCTATCAAAGAGAAATAAAAAAGAGATTATTTCCTTTATAGACCGATGCAGTGAAATGCCATTACTCGATTGGCAGTCTGACTACGATGGGTTGTTTGAACGTGGTCGCTCATTATCTCTATTAATTTATGAACATATTCATGGTGAATCACGAGATCGAGGCCAAGCTATGGTCGACTTACTCGCTCAGTATGAAAAAGCAGGGCTTGAAATTGCGCATAATGAATTGCCTGATCATCTCCCTCTATTTCTTGAATTTTCGTCAACGCAAGGTGAGCAAGGAATTGGTTGGATAGAAGATATTATTCCCGTTTTAAGTTTACTCGCTGTTCGTTTAGAAAAGCGTGAATCAGGGTATGCGAGTTTAATGTGGGGACTGTTGGATTTATGTGGTGCGAAAGTTAATATCTCAGAACTTCGAGAGCAGGTTAAAAATGAAAAAGAAGATCATACACCTAAAGAATTAGATAAAGTATGGGAAGAAGAGGCTGTTACTTTTGGTGGTGATAGTGTTAACGGTGGATGTCCAACCAATCAGCATCGGCCAACTGAGAATCAACGCAAAGATCAGGAAGTGCCAGTAAATTGGATGTCAATGAATGAGACAGCATCAGCCACTCAAACAAAAGAGGTCTAGCTATGAACTTTATCGATATGTTAGTTTTCGGTATTTATCCATATATAGTATCTGTTGTGTTTTTTTTAGGATGCTTGATTCGTTATGATAAAGATCAATACACATGGAAAACCGGTTCAAGTCAAATGCTCTCAAATAAACATTTTCGAGTAGCAAGTAATCTGTTTCACATAGGTATTATTGGCATTTTTTTCGGTCATTTTGGTGGATTAGTTATACCTTACGAAGTGTGGCATATGTTAGGCATTACCCTACAAGCTAAACAGTTAATTGCCATGGGAGCAGGCGGCTTCTTTGGTGTATTATGCTTTATTGGTCTGACTTATTTAGTTTACCGAAGATTGTTTAATCCTAGAATTCGTGCATCAAGTACACGAATGGATACCGCAATTGTTCTAGTTATTTATTTACAACTCATATTAGGTATGTTTTCTATATTCATTTCTAGTGGTCATATGGATGGTCAAGAAATGAAAAACTTAATGACATGGTCGAAGTATTTATTAACCTTTAGACCGGAAGAGGCTATAACCTTTATATCTGATGTTCATTGGATTTATCGTGCACATGTTTTTTGGGGAATAACCTTGTTCCTATTGTTCCCATTTAGTCGATTGGTTCATATTTGGAGTGTGCCTATCGAATATTTGACACGGCAATACCAAATCGTGCGTCAAAAATAAAAAAATGACAAGCCTTCATAGGCTTGTCTTTTCTAGTTGTAGGAGTAGTACAATGAATGTGTCAGACGTTCCAGAAATCACTATAAATGAAGTTAAACTAGACTCTTCGATAATAATGCAGGAGGTTCAGTATCATCCTGCAGAAACGAAAAGAGAAGCGATGGTTAAGGCTGTTGAAGCTCTAATTATTAACGAAGTCGTAAAACAACGAGCAGTAAGCTTATCTCTTTGGCCTGAAGACAAAAAACTTGAACCAACTGAAGAGTATGACATTATTGAAAAACTAATACAATTCGAAGGGATCTATCCATCTGCTACTGACGAAGAGTGTTATCATTACTATATAACAAATAAAGATAAGTTTTGTACAGCACCGTTGCTAGAAGTAGATCACATCCTGCTGGCTTGTCCTCCAGAGGATGTTGAAGAGAGAATAAAGGTAGTAGAATTTGCAGAATATTTAATAGAGTTACTAAAAGAAAATAAAGCCACATTCTACGATTTGGCGAAACAATACTCAGCCTGTCCCTCTTCTAAACAAGGGGGGAATTTAGGACAAATCACTCAAGGTCAAACAGTAGCTGAGTTCGAAAAACAAATATTTACCGCGCCCATGGGTCTATTAAATAAACCTATTGAAACCCGCTATGGCGTACATGTGGCCAATATCAATCGTCGAGTTGATGGTAGTCAGCTTGATTTTAATATGGTAAAAGAATCGATATCTCTTTATCTTAATGAGAAGGTTAAACGGAAAAATATTGCACAATATATTCAAACCATATTAATAGACTCAGATATAAAAGGATTTGACTTTCAATTAGAAAACTCACCGCTGATGCAATAATATGAATGATGATCTGAGTATATGATTAAGATACAGAGCGCAGACAGTGTCTGCGCTTTTTTATCTATATGCACCGATGTGTATGCATGTTAATTCTTGCTTGTACGCTCTTTTACTATATATTGGACATGAAACTTTTCTTAGCCAAGAATAACTATTGTAGGACGGCTATAATTCACTAAAAAATATTCTAATAAAATAAAATCTTACCAATCTTATTGTTTAAAGTCAAAGAGAGTGTATTCGCGAATAACGTCCAGTAACTGATACATCGCGGTTTTGGTATCGGGTTTGCGGCTCATACATCCTCCAGTAAACTCTCCGACATTGTGCGAATGTGCTGACTCACCTCGCGGTTGTATTGCTCCATTTTCTCAAGCTCTTGCTGAGCTAGGCCGTGGTCGTCTTCTTTTATGGCGTCGATAACTGCTTGTGCACAGACGTGAACTCGGTCGTGAGGCGCTTCAATGGCCTGATAACTTGAATGCGCTTTAAAACGCTCGCGAAATAATTCCGAGTAATACCATCGACCAATGCCACATTCGTCAGAATCAACAACATTGCAGTCACTCGCATTTAATGTGCCCAAATACACACGGTATACGTCCATGCGCAATTGCATTTCTTCAATGTTGGCTAGCTCAATTTGCGCCAGTAACGCACTGTTAGAAATACTGCCGCCCAGTTGCTTAATGTGCGTATTTTCTTCGGCCAACGACGCTAAATATTGCTTTGTCGACTCAATATTTTCACGTGTGGTGTACATGGCTTCAACACTCAAAGAGTGACTTGAATCAACACCTTGTACAATTTGTCCCACTTTGTCGTTAATGCGATCGGTCAATTCGGTGGTGCGCTGAGAAAGCGCTCTAACCTCGTTAGCAACCACAGTAAAACCACGTCCATGTTCGCCGGCACGTGCAGCCTCGATATTGGCATTCAGACTCAACAAGTTAGTGGTTTCAGCGACACCGCGGACATCGCCACTGGTTTGTTCAATTTCCTGAGTATGGCCCTTTAACGCTGCGATACTCTCGGAAGTTGACTCAATATCACCGACAATCGACGACAAATCCCCTACTACTGCAGACATAGTGGACTCACCTGACTGATTATTTTGGTCAATAGTGAGAATGGTTTCCCGTTCGCGTTGTAGCAAGTTACTGAGTTGCGAAAAGGTGTTTTGGTAACCGGATAATGATTCTGTGAAGTTCTCAATGAAAGACAAGCGTTGCTGGTAGTCAGCGAGCTCTTTCTGCTGCTGGGAGATGGTTTTATTAGCTGATTCAAGTTGACTTAACAGGGTGCTGTTTTCTGACTCGAGCTGTTCAATACGTTGTCGTAACTGTGACTGGGTTGACGAGCATTGATTGCTGCGGACGTATCCTAGTTTTTCGATTAACTGCATGGGATCTCCAAAAAGGAAAACCAAGCCTCCACATAAAATCGTACAAGCTTGGTTTATTAAGAGCTAAGCAGATTTATGGCGTAAACCTTTAATGACCTGCCAAGTGATAGCGAATGCACCCACGATGAAGACCATGTCACCGACAGTACGGAACCAACGCAGGTTCTGCAACAGTGGTTGTTGCATGAAGGCTTCGCTTCGTGCGTACCATAAACCTTCAGTTGCAGCGGCGTAGAACTGAATGAAACCGACTGGCAGCAAGCTGGTGAAGAGCATCAGCGCTAAGCCAATGTTCATTGTCCAGAAAGCCATTTTCATCAGCTTTTCGTCGAACTGCAGATTAGGGCGAATGTAGCGCAGTATCAGCAATACAAAGCCCAATGCCAGGAATCCGTAAACACCAAACAGTGCTGCGTGTGCGTGAGTAGGCGTAGTGTTGAGACCTTGTACATAGTACAGCGAGATAGGCGGGTTGATCATGAAGCCTAATACGCCGGCACCCAACATGTTCCAGAACGCAACGGCTACGAAGCACAGTAGTGGCCATTTAAGGCGTTGCATCCAGTCTGCACGTTTTTGCAGGCTGTAGTTTTCCCAGGCTTCATAGCCCAGCACAATTAGCGGTACCACTTCTAGCGCTGAGAAAGTAGCGCCCACCGCCATAACCGGTGTGGTTGTGCCTGAGAAGTACAAGTGGTGGAAGGTACCCGGTACACCACCAAGCATGAACAATGATGCTGACGCTAGTGCAGCAACGGTTGCCATGCGGCGAGAGACCAAGCCCATGCTGTGGAAAATGAACGCCAGAGAGGCAGTAGCAAATACTTCGAAGAAGCCTTCTACCCACAGGTGAACAATCCACCAGCGCCAGTATTCCATGATAGAAATGTGAGTGCGCTCGCCGTAGAAGAAGCCGGCACCGTAGAACAGGCCAATGGCAACGACTGAGGCGGTGAATAATGCCAGTAAGTTCTTGTCACCTTTCTCTTTGAAGGCGCCAACAACACAGCGCATCATTAGCACAAGCCAGAAGACGATGCCGAGGAACTTACCAATTTGCCATAAGCGACCTAAGTCGACGTACTCATAGCCCTGGTGACCTAACCAGAAGTTCAAGTGTTCAGGCATGATTTGCGCAATGGCTAACCAGTTACCGATAAAGGTACCTGCGACGACCAGCACCAGCGCCCAGAACAAGACGTCTACGCCAAGTTTTTGGTACTTAGGATCTTTGCCGCCGTTAATAATCGGCGCCAGGAATAAACCTGCGGCTAAGAACCCGGTAGCAATCCAGAACATGGCGGCCTGAATGTGCCAGGTACGAGTCAGTGAGTAGGGGAACCACTCAGAGATATTAATGCCGTAGAACTCTTGCCCTTCAACAGTATAGTGAGCCGTTAAACCACCCAGAAGTACCTGGAACGCGAACAGCGCAACCACAATAAACAGATATTTGCCCAAGGCTTTCTGTGATGGAGTTAGCTTAACCTTCGAGATAGGGTCATGCTCTGGCGCAACCAGCTCTTCTTCCTCTTTGTCGCTTAAGAATGCCCACGCCCAAATTAGGAAGCCAATACCGGCAATTAAGAGAATGACACTGACAATAGACCAAATGATGTTTTCTGCGCTAGGCACGTTGTCTATCAGTGTTTCGTGTGGCCAGTTGTTGGTATAAGTGATTTCGGCATCAGGACGCTCAGTAGCAGCTGCCCATGCGGTCCAGAAGAAGAAGTCATTCATTTGCGCACGGCGCTCAGCTGAAGGCAGTGTGTTTTCCTTCATGGCGTAGCTGATGCGGGTAGGGCGCAACTCAGGGTCGTCACTGAATAGCTTCGAGTAGTACTCACCAGTTTGTTCAATAGCCTGAATACGACGTTCGCTTAAAATAACCGTATTAGACGACTTGTCGTACGTATTAGTGCGGTACTCTTCTTTCAGTTCATATTCGAGCTGGTTTTGTTGAACACCGTCCAGCTCGTCATACGACTTGCCGAAAACTTCCTGTGCCCGAATGTCTAACCAGGCCAGCAGTTCACGGTGCAGCCAGTCGGCTGTCCAGTCAGGCGCTTGATACGCACCATGACCCCAAATAGAGCCTAACTGCATACCGCCCACAGACTGCCACGCGGTTTGTCCGTCAAGAACCGACTCTTCGGTTGCAATGACATTACCGTCGGTACTCATGAACTTATCCGGAATAGGCGGTGCCTCCCGGTAAACTTCCGTTCCAAAATACCCTAAAACACTAAAAGTAATTGCAAGAACACCGATTAGTGTCCACCAAAGCTTACGATACCCAGCCATTGTTGACCCCCTTGATACCACTGAACCACATCATGGGTTGTTACTCCCTCAGATAAGAATGAATATTGATGTTGATCTCATTGTTTTTATGATCAAAGCAAATTCAGTGCCAATATTTAATCATTTGATTTTATTGTGAAATTATCCCTTATGGTTTTTATGACTCAAAAGTAAAGGGTTTTTTTAACCTTATTGGTAAAAAAACTTAAAAGGTATTTTATACCCTGCACCAGAGGTGTTTAACGTGTTTTTTGAAGTTGATCAATGCACAGTGTTTTATGTCATCTATGCTATCAAGGCACAATATGTAGTGCTATATTTGAATTTGATCTCTAGATATGGTTTTTATGGCAGGCTATCCGCAACAGCTACATTACAGCTCTGAACAGATTGTTTGGCAGGAAGTGCCGGGTGAAGTGGCATTAGCTTACACCATCACCGGATGCCCGGTCGGGTGTAAAGGTTGTCATAGTGTGGACAGTTGGCCAGTCGGCAGCGGTTTAGCGTTGACCGAAGACTACTTACAGGAGCGCTTAACTATGTACACAGGGCTCATTACGTGCGTGTTGTTTCTGGGCGGTGAATGGCAACCAGAAGCGCTGATAAAACACTTAAAACGAGTTCGCGCAGAAGGGCTGGAAACCTGCCTTTATACAGGTTACGAGGATGTCTCTTTGCGCATCAGGGAGCAGTTGACGTACTTAAAAACCGGGCCATGGATAGCCGAAAAGGGCGGTTTAGACAGCCCCCATACCAACCAAAAATTTTATGATTTAAGAACAAAGCAGCTACTGAACTGCAAGTTTCTGACAGGAGAATAATTATGTTGCGTTTAAACGACGACCAGGTTTCAGAAAAAGTAGACTTTATTGCGGATTACCTGAACGCACAGAATGCGGCGGACGGTTCGAAAATGGACGCCAACGCGAACGTTACTCAGAAAAATATCGCGACCTTAGAAGCTGAGCTGATGAAAGACTTCTTCGTACAGGTTAACCGCAAGCAGGTTAGTAACAAAATTGCGGCGTTGTTCGACGACAACTTAGCGAAAGAATACGTACGTCAAATAGAAAATCATGAAATTTACGTGCACGATGAGACCAGTCTGAAGCCATATTGCGTGTCAGTGACTATGTATCCGTTTTTAATGGACGGCTTGACGAAACTCGGTGGTGAGTCGCTGGCGCCTAAACATTTAGAGTCGTTTTGTGGCTCCTTTGTGAATTTTGTTTTTGCGGTTAGCTCGCAATACGCTGGCGCTGTGGCAACCGTTGAGTTCTTAACTTACTTCGACTATTTCGCGCGTAAAGACTACGGTGATGACTACTTAAACACGCACCGCAAGCAAATCGAAAATCACTTACAGCACGTTGTGTATGCGATTAATCAACCTGCGGCTGCACGCGGTTATCAAAGTGTGTTCTGGAACATTTCTGTGTACGACAAGCACTATTTCGATAGCATGTTTGGCGACTTCGTATTTCCGAGAGACTTTAGTAAACCTAAGTGGGAAACCGTCAGTGCTTTGCAGGACTTCTTCTTAGACTGGTTCAATAAAGAGCGTGAAAAGTCTATTTTGACCTTCCCAGTTGTGACCGTTGCCATGTTAACGGAAGACGGCGCTTGTAAAGATCAGGTCTTCGCGAAAAAAATGGCGGCTGAATTGGCCAACGGTAATTCGTTCTTTGTGTATTTGTCAGACAATGCCGACTCACTTGCGTCCTGTTGCCGTCTGCGCTCGGAAATTAGCGACAATACCTTCTCTTACACCCTGGGGGCCGGCGGTGTTGCGACAGGCTCTATCAATGTCATTACCATTAATATGAACCGTCTAGTGCAGGACGGTCGTGACTTAGAAGAGGAAATTAGCAAAATTCATAAGTATCAAGTGGCTTACCGCAAGCTGATGGAGGAGTACAAAGAAGCGGGTATGCTGACAGTCTATGACGCTGGTTTTATTAGTCTGGACAAACAATTCCTGACCATTGGCATTAACGGCATGGTCGAAGCCGCGGAATCTCAAGGCATTAGAGCAAGCAATAACCCAGAGTATAAGAGCTTTGTCAAACGTCACCTGAAGGTTATTTATGACGCCAATAAAGCCGCCAAAGCGGAATACGGTTATATGTTTAATACCGAGTTTGTGCCTGCAGAAAACTTAGGTGTTAAGAATGCAAAATGGGACAAAGCCGACGGTTATAAAGTATCGCGCGAGTGCTACAACTCGTACTTCTATGTCGTTGAGGACGATGAAACCAATGCCTTAGATAAATTCGTTATGCACGGTAAAGAACTGGTGGAGTATTTAGACGGCGGCTCCGCACTACACCTAAACCTCGATGAAAAACTGAACACCACGGGTTACTTGTCGTTGCTGAATATCGCTGCGAAAACCGGCTGTAACTACTTCTGCATTAACGTCAAAATCACTATTTGTAACGAGTGTGAACACATCGATAAACGCACATTAAGTGAATGCTCAAGCTGCCACTCCAATAACATTGATTACGGCACTCGAGTTATTGGTTACCTTAAGCGTGTTTCTGCGTTCAGCGCTGGGCGTCGTAAAGAGCACACAGCTCGTCATTACCATCGCGACGAGGCGACGCAGACAATCAACTGTGCGGCACAGGCTAATATAGGGCTGCGTAAGGCAAGTTAAGTTGACACGTCCATCTGTAAATAAAGAGGGAGTTAAACTCCTTCTTTGCATTTATGACACTATGTTAGCTTTCCCTTCTGAAAGTTTGTGAGAAGAAGTGAAACAGTTACTTTCTTAACCAGAGATCGCGCAGGGACCAGGACGAGGTTTTAAGCGACTGGCTGGTGTAGTGAGGGATGTTCGTTTAATCGATGGCGTGAAATAAATGGAGACTGCGCAATAGGCTAGTGCATGATCTCGATACACCATCTTTGCCAATAGCTCACTTATTTTTTGTGTCCTTGAGTCCATTGCAGGAATGGCTTCCAACTGGCGAGCCACTGTGGAAGTCTTTCTGGCTGCAAAGGTGGCGACATAGCGTAACCCTGGGCGTGAAAACATCCGAGTTCGAGCAGAAGCTCACCTTGTTCAATTGTTTCTACACCTTCAGCGATAACCTTTTTATCAAATGCTTCTGCCAATGCAATTATGCCTTCTAGAATCGTAAGCGGCCATTTCTCCCCACATTCACATAACCACGATGACCTGATATTGATATAGCTCCTTCACTATCGGAGCGATATCATGACACGCGAAGACAAGATGACACTCTGGCAGGAGCGCCTGCAGCATCAAAAAGACAGCCAACTCACCATCGCCGCCTGGTGCGAACAGCACCAAATTGCCCAGTCGCAGTTCTATTACTGGCAGAAAAAGCTCACAACATCATCCACCGAGCCCGAGAGCGTCATTGTTCCCGTGTCAATGTCTTCATCGCCGATGACGTTGGTGGTCGAAACCCCCGGCGGCTACCGGGTCTCCGTCCATGACGCCTCGGCCATCGCGCTGTTACCGCAAGTGATGAAGTGCCTGCCATGATCCCGACACCAAGTGGCAATGT
>AQOF01000070.1 GCA_000565345.1 Salinivibrio costicola subsp. costicola ATCC 33508 = LMG 11651
ACGCATTTTACGAGAGCCATAGTACGGCGTTTCCATATACTGCTGGTCAATCAGATACATCAGATCTAGATCCTCCTGACATTGTTCACGAGGGACGTAGTACACCGACGAGCGGCTCAGTTTAAGCAGCTCGCACTGGCGCACAATGCTGACTTGGGGATGACCATGCTCGATCATCGTCAAGCGGCGTTGACGGCTTACTGATCGAGCTTGCGCGACAAAAAATCGCGTTCCACCGTCAGTCGGCCGATCTCGCGATACAGCTCGTCAGAGCTGGGCTCGTTGGGCTGCTTGCCGGACTTTCTCTTGCCTTCAAAGAGGTCCGGAGCATTTTCCAGCAGCTCGCGTTTCCAGGTGCTGACCATCGTCGGATGGATCTGGAACCGAGCGGCAATTTCAGATGTGGTCCGATCCTCCTTGAGGGCCGCCAGGGCAACTTTGGACTTGAATGATGCGCTGTATTGCTTGCGTTTCTTGCTCATGGTTCTCCTCCTTATGGAGATGATGGATCAGAGCTTAGGCACCTGTCCAAATTTCGGGGTCCACTTCAGATTATAGTGGTGGTCACACCGCTTATATTGGCAAACATGTGATCTTTCGGGCGACCCCGCCCATTTTTAATAAGTCAAACTCACCCGGTGAACGTGTACTATGTTTCCGTATTGTCAGTGTCACCCGGCAGGCCGATGCTACGCGATTCACTTTTTCTGGATGTCAGTTCACATTTACCGCACAAACAATGGTGACCTCCTTTCTTTCTCTTGACCTCACAAATCACTCTTGATTTTATTATAAATATCAGTTCATTAATTGAACAACACTTCACTCTAAGATCAATCAGAGGGGACGCTTTGGGTTATATTGCAAACGAAAAAAGAAAAAATCGAAACAAACAAAGTGGCGCCCCTTACCCTGAAGCCAAGCTCTCAGTCACTTCCCTTGCCCGAATTTTCAAAAATTTAAATCGCAGCCGACTCCCGATCCAAAAACGAGAAAAATTCTTTTTTGTGTTCATTTATCTATGGTTCACAGGCGAATTGGCCTCGTTAAGAAAACAAGACAAGAGTGCTAAAATTTCAAACTACTCACTGCCCAATCTTTTCCGCCAACAGGCTTACAAAACGTGTCAAAAAAATGCGTTTCGAACCGTCATGTACGAATCCACTTCTTGGGTTGAATACGCCGTCGCCTACCCAGTCGAAGACCGCATCGTCTATTTATGGCAACCGGTCCCCTCTCGTCTCAATCCCTTTTTTCAGCGGTTTATTTCCTCGCGCGGCTACGAACGGCCTTTTTTAAGCTCAAAGGAAAAAGGCGAACTCAAAACGATGATTGAGAAACGTTGGAAACAACATGGATTGGATGAGTTAGAGCAGTCCGTGGGCCGAAAAGATAACCTCATTAACTATTTCAATATCTGCATTCAAAATGACAATCGCCTCTCCGCACTGCCTCGATATGTGCTTACTCATCAGCATCATCGAGTTCATCACGACAATGCTCGGTATTACCAACAAGAATCCAGTGACCGAATACGAGCAAAAATATTTCGAGCGCATGAACGCTATCTTGAACGCTTAATTTTTGAGATCCGAGCATTAAATCTTAAAGAGAAATTCAACGTAGAGAGACGCACAAAAAACAGCAAGGAGATAGAACACATCTACTTAGTGGATACCACCTTAAAACAAAAAAAACCTAAGGTATTTAAAGCTCATAGCATTGAACAACTTCACTATCACGACGGCGAATCCAAACCAAGTTCGGCGCAAACACCCCTATTGGTCGGCAGCCGGCGTAACGTAGATGTGGTGACTTTAGCGAGCTTTTTTCGCCAACTGGAGAGAGATATCCATTCACACGCCATACTGATTGAAGAAGACAACTCTCTCGAGGCGCTCATCTCCTATTACAACTTATGCACCTATCACCTCACATTATGCTTTTTGATCTGTACTGGCGTACGCCCTACCCACCATATCAGTATTGAGTCTCGGCGTTACTTTCCAGGGAAAAAAGCGAGTGTGTACGATAAGGGGCATTATCGTGAAATCTTCATCAATGAGTACCTTTCTGAGCAAATTCATCAATATCAGCGATTACAACAGAGGATCATGTCGCGTTTACCCGCGCAGGTTTTCCAGTTAGAGAAAGACGTATTGTGGTACCTGATCGATGACAATCAAACAGCGCAAACGGTCTCTGCCAGTCTCTTGGAGCAGTTTCTAGAACAACGAGGGGCGACCTTTGTGGCCTACTCGATACGACATACTTTTGCTCAATTTGCACTCGAACATGTTACCCCCTCTTCTTTGAGTAACGCTCAAATCGATAGACTGATGGGGCACGCGAACATGGGTGAAAATATCGGCAATGACCATATCTTCCCCCTGCATCGTCAACAGCTCGTTCAACACGTCAATCGCATTGCCTCGAACTTTAACTTACAAAAGGTGTGCTATGTCAGATAACTCAGCGCGCAGCGCGCCTTCAACCAGCCATAAAGACGATAAAGCTGCCATCCAAGCTTCATCTTCGCTCTTGCATGCGCTCTCTATCCAGCACATTGTGCATTACACGCAGCAAAACCATGCATTAACGCCATCAGAAGACGCCATAGACTGGGTGTTACACCGTTGGCCAAACACTCAAGAAGCCCGCCGTCAAGTCACGGAAACCACGCTAGGTGACATCAGACAACAATGGACACACCAACCGGCAAGACTCAAATCGAATTACCAAAACGCATTAACCGCCATCTTACTGTACCTGCACCATGCGCTTGGGTGGGAAATACCGCTAACAGAAGAAAAAAAACTGGTCGACCACGACGCCAAACTCTTTGAAAACATCACGTCTCATGCGCATGCGGCCTATCGCCTTCTTCAAGGGTACAACACGTTTTTAGAGACTTTTTATCAAAAGAGAACTCCGCTGAGTCAAGAGCAGGTCGCGTTAATCGTCGCGCTAGAAGTGGCCCCTTTGCCCATCGACTATCTCCATCACATACTGACTTCGTCAGATTGTATTGAAATCGTAGATAACCGTCTTTATCTGCGCCTAATACATATCCAGGGCCGCCAAAGTAAAGGCCGGCCTGATAAAGAAGCCGATGACGCGTCGTTTACTCGCTACCACTTACCGCTCTCGGTTTATCGCGCCTTAACCACCTTTTATGAACAAAAAGCGGCTACGCTTTCTCATGCCTCTACGGGGCTCAATCTGTTCAGAGACCGGCTTTATGCCTTCACGGTGCAACTGCTCACAGGTGCAGAGACACCCTCTAGAATGGGAACATCCCCCCATCTTTGTTTCAAGAGACAATTGCATTTTCTCTTTCAAGCCGTCTGGTATTACCGCGACGACGTGGTGCCCACGCTCTTAAAAGACATCGCTTACCCGACCAGACATGTGGCCTATGAGCTACAAAGCCCTTGCATTCCCAATCAAAAAAAACAGATCGATGATATTTATACACAAACTTGGGATGACAAATGGTATGAAAAAGTCGAGACAGGCAAAAAAGAACGGTGGCCTCACCAGACGCTATTAAATGACTTTAAGAGAAACGGAACCAAGCCAACAAACTACAAAGTGACGCAATGGCAAGTACACAATGTCTTGCCTCAACTTGCTGCCCTGTTTGTGAGAAATCTTATTTTATTCGGAGGTAAGCGAGTTAAAAATCTCGGCGACAGTACGCTGACTCAATATTCAGGATTAAAGAAGATACTCGAGCCGTTCCCATTAAGCTTTGAGTCGAGTCAAAGCCATGATGAACTCATGGCTTGGGCACACAGCACGTATGCCAGGCTCACCACTCCCAGTTCACAACAAAAACTCCGTCGTTTTTTTGAATTTTTAACGACGCAAGATTTAACTGACCACATCAATTTAAACGAACTGCACAACCCCACAGTCCCCATCAATGTGGACGCCAATTTCATCTCTATTGACGCGTTACACCAGATTGTTCATGCCTTAGTCAGCAATACAAAAGGGCATTTCTTGCAGCGCTTATTCAGCGCATCGGCGGTCATTCTTGCGTATTTTGGCAAACTCAGACGCGGTGAGATAATACGGCTGCGAATTAAAGACATTTGGCCAGCCAAAAAAGACGTCACGAATAATGGCCAAGATAAGGATAATGATAATGATCGAGATAAGGATAAAGATAATAATCAATACTTTACGCTACATATAACCCAGACAAAGGAAGGTAAAACGAAGAGCAGACAATCACGATGGGTGCACGTATACCTTCCCCCTGAGTTTGCCACGCTCATTCGTATGTGCATCAAGCTCAAACCAAAATTGTCCGCTCGCGCGGGCATGACCAGTCGCTCCCCACAGATGCCACTTATTGGTTTCGAAAATGAAAGTACGACATCAAGACAGCTGCATTACTTATTACCCGCCACCAAAGCGATTAAAGCGATTTGTGGTGAAGGTGCCCGTTTTCATCATTTAAGGCATTCTGGCGCCTTTGTTTCTCTTCTACAAAGCCTGCATTTCATCAACTATGCCGTTGATGTCGATATGGGATTACCGCCCAAACTGCATGCTTTGATGACCCAAGAGGTATTGAAAGAACAATTTCAACATTGGTTAGAACTGCAGGACACGCTTAGCCTGAATGATAATGTGTTGTTTGAAGAGCTCATTCGAGAAATCGGGCATAAACACTACGCCACGACACGCAAACACTATGTCCATGGCATTGATTGGCTCTACCCGTTTTATCGCAAAGCCGGCAATCAAAAAGAAAGCAAACACTACACTCGAGCAGAGCTTTGCTGGCTCTTGGGATTGAAGAAAGGCTCGAACGATCTCTCTCGACGCATCGCGAAGTTAGACGCGCAATACGCGCAGCTTTCAACAGAAGAAAAGAAGCATTACCCATTGTTATTCTCCGAAGAAGCCCTTCGCCAACACTTGTTCCCACCAAAGCTCAAGGGTCAACCCAACACCGTAGCAACATTGCACTTAACGACGCTGCTTACGGAGCTATACGATAAGGCGTTACGTGCAAATCAACCGGATTGTCACTCTTTTCCGAGAATTCAACACAGTTTACTCAAGACGCTTTTTTGCCAGCAGTACAATCACAATGAAGACCGCTTCCTTATTTCAGACATCAGCACCATTTGGGCTTACTCCAACAAGCATAAGCCAGAGGTTTCACGCAAAAAATGGGAGAAAGCCATCGGTAAAGTGAAACATATGGCGCTGATTGACGGTGATGGAGAGCCGCATATTTTAATCAAAATGTCGACAAACCAAAAGGATGGCACCCTTTTTCGAGAGGCCTTTAAAGTACCCGAGCTTCAGTTTTTTCACTCGACCTTTAACCTCATGATCAATGAAAAGACAGACCCGATACGACAAGAAAAAAACATCCGTAAACACTTTGCCGATGAAAAAGACACGCTTCTTATCACAAAGAAACGCGAAGGCAGTACAGCGCTTCATATCACACTCTCCCTTCGAGAGAGCATCACACTGGCACCGCAAACGGTGCATTATATCTATGAGTATCTGGCCTATTTTCAGACTCACGCACAGCAAGCATCATGAATGACATAGATCAACCAAACGCCGTACAGTGTCAATGACGACACCCTTAGTTAATAAAGGAAATTGAATGAAAAAAAAGACCGTCCCACTTCATATTAATGCGAAATTCGCCCAAAAAAGCTTACAGCGCATGCAACGTCAACTCATCAAAAATAGCGACGACTTTTGTGTCAGCTTCTGTTTTGACGTTGATAAAAACCAATGCAAAATCATTGGAGGGCATGCGCCTGAATATTCACTCATTGCCTTAGATCTCAATGACGGCATCAGAGCGAACAAGGCGCTACGCTCATTTTCATTGTCGGGTGATGTGTTTAAAAACTGGCTTGAATCTGCCATCGAGCTTCAACACCTCATGAAAGAGGACTTCGTTACTCTCCACATTGACGGTCATTTAAAAGACACCACGCCTTCTATCATTATCTACGACACCAAAGCGGTCTCTCTTCTTAACAAAAAAAATGACGTTGATGCCATCTTAGCTCGTGCTTGTCGCCGCCAAATTAAGACGCAAGATCCGCTTGATCTGCACCTTCAGTTTATTGATTCCGATATTCAACGTGACTATCAAACGATCAGCAAATCCACCTGTCAAAATCTTATCCATGAGATAAAGCCGCATTCGCCTTTTCAAATGATTGAATTTGAGCCGGAGACGAAAGAACTCAAAATCATGCGCCAAGGTAAGGTTGCAACGAGCAAAACTAACCTTAACATCGATCTCGGGCATTCGTTTATTTCCTCAGAGCCGGGTGTGGAAATGCTTGGGCACATGATCGAAAACACCGCAGATAAAGACATCCAGATCCGCCAAGAAAACGATCGACTGATCATCAAAACTTCCGAACAATGCTCGACACTGTCGCTTGAGGGGCTTGATGAATTTAAGCAAAAAATGGCCGATACACTTGACGTATTGTCCACCTTTACCGTTGACATCTCTCCGTTCAAGGCTGAAGTTGAAGCTTTGCGCAGATACCTCGATGTTCGCTCTCAAGACGTTGCGTATTTTGTGCTTCAAAAAGAGGACTCGTTCTTAGTCGCGCAAGTTGAAAAGGAAACGCACACCAAACCCATTTTGGTGTCTAACTTATCCATGCCAAGCTACAAGCAAATTATCGTGCTGATTCATTTAAAACCGTTTCTCGACTTAAAAATTTCGAACTTAATCGAAATGAAAGAGATGAAAGTCACCATCTATAAAAATGACCGTCTCGAAACGTATATGGGCTTCTTTGACGAAGCCAGAAACGATCTCCCGACACAATCCCTTGCTGTCGAACTCGTTACCAACCGCAGAAAATTCGAGAGATTAATATCGTGCTGGAAGGTTATAAAAAAGACAAAGGCTTGGTTAAGCCGGAAAAAGCAGGAGAAAACCACACCTTAGATTTAGAGTCGATGTTTTAAAACGCGAAGCGGTACAGAGATAACCGCACAGAAAACTCGCATAAACACTGGACATTAAAACAGTATGAGTCTAAATTGAATGGTGAAACTTTATACAAGTAGGGTGATAGGTTTATTGGGCAATAAAGCTGAGATACACACCCGAGTTTGAGAAGAGTAAACATGCAGTTGGGATAGGAAGGCGGCAACCTCCCTACCCCGTACCGGCTGCGAGACGTTTAAACCAACCCAGCCGATGGCTCGATTCTAGCGAATTCCATTGGCCAGGGACAGATCTATTTAAGATCTGAGATCCATGGAGGCCATTATGGCTCATATTCGCATCCGTCCGAATGGGCGCATTCAGTTCGATCTTCATTTGTACGGCCAGCGCTTTCGCGAAGGCACCAAACAAATGGCGACCCCGAAAAATGTAAGGCTTGCTCAAGCCACGCTCAAACAAATGAACGCCGAGATTGACCTTGGTACTTTTCAATACCGCGACTACTTTCCACACAGTAAAAAAGTCGACTTGTTTGAGCGCTTACAGCGAGATAAATACCCCGACCGCCTTTATCCGTTTTTCAATGACTTTGCCAACCAGTGGTATGAGCGTCAAAAAGGCAATTGGAAAAGCAGCTATCAAAGCGTGGTCAAAAACACGCTCGAACACTACCTCATTCCGCACTTTGGCAATACGCTCGTTTCCGAGGTGTCATTGTCCCAAGTAGAGTTTTTTCGTCAGACGCTGCAAGAAGGTCGAAAAGATGATGGCACCCGCAAGCTCACCAACAAACGCATCAATAATATTTTATGGCCACTGATCGCCATTATCAGCCTTGCCGCTGAAGAGCATGACTTTAAGTACCCGTTTCGACGCTACAAATCCTTTAAAGAAGAAAAAGCAGATTCGAAACCGCTGACCATGGAAGAAGTGCGCGCTTTCTTGGAGTGCTGCGATGAGCAGTGGCATGATTACTTTTTACTGCGATTTTGGACGGGGATGCGAAGTTGTGAGGTACATGGACTGCATTGGGAGCACATCGATTTTGAGCATAGATTGATTCGTGTGAGACAAAATTATGTGAATGGGGAAATTTGCGATGTGAAAACACCCAAATCTCGTCGTGATTTGCAGATGTGTGACACCTTATACGCCGCGTTCAAGCGTCAATGGAACAAAAGACAAGACAACAGCCCGTTTGTATTTCCCTCTAAAACAGGAGAGGGACTCAATACGCAATACATCAGTCAAAAGGTGTGGCACCCAACCTTGAAAAAGGCCGGACTCACACCTCGCCGCGCCTACGAGACACGTCATACTGCGGCGGTGCTGCATATTGCCGCACATGAGAATCCACTCTTTATCTCACACAAGTTAGGGCACAGCGATACCAAGCTCCTTTTTGAGGTATACGCCCCTTATGTCGCCAACGCTTCCAGACAAGACGGAAACGCGTTTAACGATATGATGTTAGGAGGCATAGCATGATGATACTGTCTTTTAACCGGGCCCAGTACTTTCATCAAAACCTGACGGACAAACATCAACTGTGCGCCTTTGCTTTAGGTATTGAGTTGCCTTCGGTTTATACCCTCATCGGTAATCAACGAGTCATGGCGTTGAGTTCATTGAGCGAACAAAACCGTTTAGAAGCGATAGCAGAGCAATGTTATAAGCGCTTTATGGAGGAACCGAGGCTGCATTCGGTACTGAATGAGTATGCCGACAACATACTGAACTCAGAGATGGCCGTGTTACACGATGTCCGGTTACACGCCCAGTACGCTGGGCTGCCTTTAGCTAAGTACTACAGCGCACTGAAACAAACCGATGGGCATTGGGATAGAACGACGATCTGGGAAAAGCATCTTCAATGGTGCCAAGCGTTATCGTTGGCTTTGTATGAGCATTATCAAGATCCACGCAGTAAGATTTCTTATGGCGAGAAAACCGTCATTATCGATAAACCGCATGATAGGCAGTGTTATAGCTATACGACCATCAAAACACCGGTGTCGTTTGAGCTTAACCAATACCACTATAGCCAGCGACCTTGGCAGTGGGAGGATTAGCTGTACCGATCTTTACGACAGAATTAAAGTAAGCGGCCATTTCTCCCCACATTCAGATAACCACGATGACCTGATATTGATAGAGCTCCTTCACTATCGGAGCGATATCATGACACGCGAAGACAAGATGAAACTCTGGCAGGAGCGCCTGCAGCATCAAAAAGACAGCCAACTCTCCATCGCCGCCTGGTGCGAACTGCACCAAATTGCCCAGTCGCAGTTCTATTACTGGCAGAAAAAGCTCACAACATCATCCACCGAGCCCGAGAGC
>AQOF01000071.1 GCA_000565345.1 Salinivibrio costicola subsp. costicola ATCC 33508 = LMG 11651
GACCTTATATCTTCCTATTGATGTCCCGTCTGAAACCCGTTTTTCTCGCCTAACAACCAGTGAAAAGCATCGTATTGTTGAGCGTGTGATTGCGCGTATTAACGATAAAACGCCGGTCGCGTATTTGACCAATAAGGCCTATTTCTGTGGCTTAGAGTTTTCGTCGACGAACGGGTGTTGGTGCCTCGCTCTCCGATAGGTGAGCTCATCCAACAAGAGTTTGCCGGTATTTTGCCGCACGCACCGAACCGAATAATGGATCTGTGTACCGGCAGTGGCTGTATTGCGATTGCCTGTGCTTACGCCTTCCCCGATGCCGAGATAGACGCGGTTGATATTTCCACCGATGCGCTCGATGTTGCCGAAATCAATATTCAGGATCACGGCTTGGAAGAGCAAGTGATCCCAATCCGTTCCGATTTGCTTAAAGAAGTGCCACAAGACAAATACGATTTAATTGTGAGCAACCCGCCTTATGTCGATGCAGAAGACATGGACGACTTACCGGATGAGTTCCGTCATGAGCCAGAGCTGGGCCTCGCCGCGGGGACGGATGGATTGAAGTTAGTGCGTCGAATGCTTGCCAATGCGCCGGATTATCTTAGCGAAGACGGTGTGTTGATCTGTGAAGTGGGCAACTCCATGGTGCATATGCAAGAGCAGTATGGTCATTTGCCCTTGCATTGGCTTGAATTCGAGCAGGGAGGCCATGGTGTCTTTATGATTACGCGTCGCGATTTAGTCGCCTGTGCCGATGAATTTGCCTTTATCGCGATTAATGCGTGCCTTTGCTCGTGTTACTTAGCCAGCCCTTGTGCTGGCTTTTTTCTATTAAGGGGGCGAGTCAGCGGATTTTTTTGCGTCTTTGGTTGCTTTATGGTTAATTGCTAACAAAGTATGCAAAAACACAACAATGCCGATCAGGCAAACAGAGGAAGGCATGGCAGGCAATACGATTGGACAAATTTTTCGCGTCACCACCTTTGGAGAAAGTCATGGCGTGGCGTTAGGCGCTATTATTGATGGCTGCCCACCGGGGTTAGCGCTGACGGAAGCAGACATGCAACAGGATCTAGACCGTCGCCGGCCGGGCACGTCTAAGTACACCACGCAGCGCCGTGAGCCCGATGCGGTCAAAATTCTCTCTGGCGTGTTTGAGGGCCAAACTACCGGCACATCGATTGGGTTGATGATTGAAAACACAGATCAACGCTCAAAAGATTATTCGAAAATCAAAGATGTGTTTCGTCCAGGCCATGCTGATTTCACCTATCACCATAAATATGGCGTCCGTGATTATCGTGGCGGCGGTCGTTCGTCGGCGCGTGAGACAGCCATGCGCGTGGCAGCCGGTGCGGTGGCTAAAAAGTACCTTGCGCAAGAGCACGGCATTCAAGTGCGCGCTTATCTGGCGCAAATGGGCGAGGTCACTATCGATACCGTCGACTGGGCGCAAGTTGAGCAAAACCCTTTCTTTTGCCCAGATGTGAATAAACTTGAGGAATTGGATGCGCTGATCCGTCAACTGAAAAAAGACGGAGATTCAATCGGTGCCAAGCTCACCGTGGTGGCAGAAAACCTTCCTGTCGGCCTTGGCGAGCCGGTGTTTGACCGTTTAGATGCCGATATTGCCCATGCATTGATGGGGATTAACGCGGTGAAAGGGGTCGAAATCGGAGATGGGTTTGACGTGGTGAATCAGCGTGGCAGTGAGCATCGTGATGAAATCCACCCGGACGGGTTTGCCTCGAACCATGCGGGAGGCATTCTTGGCGGTATCTCTTCAGGGCAGCCACTGGTCGCGCACTTGGCATTAAAGCCCACTTCTAGCATCACAGTGCCGGGTAAGAGTATTGATGTTCATGGTGACGCTGCCGATGTGGTGACCCGAGGCCGTCACGATCCTTGTGTGGGGATCCGCGCGGTGCCGATTGCCGAAGCCATGGTGGCAATCGTACTGATGGACCATTTGCTCCGTCATCGTGGGCAAGTTGGCCGTTAAAAGCCGGCCCGCCAATTCACACACACCTCATGTATCTTGTTATTTGTTGACGCTCCCCCCGCCATTCGTTGGCGGGGCATGTTTGTAACTTTCCCCTATGACTCATAACTATCACGATTTAATTCAACTGTTTAACCAAACCTTTCTCGCGACTTTTAACACCGAGCTGTTACTGGGCGGCGATGAGCCTATTTATCTGCCGGCGAATTCAAATCACCCGCATCACCGCGTGATCTTTGCGCGTGGTTTTTTTGCCTCAGCGCTACACGAAATCGCACACTGGACCATTGCCGGTGAGAAACGCCGTCAACTGGAAGATTATGGCTATTGGTATCACCCTGATGGCCGCGATGCTGACACGCAAGCCGCGTTTGAAGCGGTAGAAGTGAAGCCTCAAGCGATTGAGTGGATCCTTGCGGCAAGCTGTGGCTTTCGTTTTCAAGTCAGCTGCGACAACTTAAGTGGTGTAGAGCCCGATCGTCATGCCTTTGCGGGCAAAGTCCGTCATCAAGTCATTGATTATTTATCTGACGCAGAGGCAAGCTCGGCTTTGCCCGTGCGCGCTAAGCAGTTTTCTGATACCTTGCGAGACTTTTACGGTGTCTCTGCTCTGGGGCCCGATGACTTTACGTTGCCCAGCTAAGGTTAATAAGATGAAAGTTCAAGATTATGAAGCACGCATTTTGGCATTAATCGATGAGATGGTAGACACTGCCTCAGACGATGAATTATTTGCGAGTGGCTATTTACGCGGCCACGTCTCGCTGGCGGCTGCGGATTGTGAGTTAGAGGGCATGGATGAAGTGGCGTCATTAAAAGCGCGCGTGGACACTAGCTTGTCGAAAAATGCGAGTGAACTCTCACCGGGCGATCAACGCTTGGTCGGGGCGCTTTGGGATCTGCTTCAGCAACAAGTCGAAAAATCGGCTTAATACTGCAATACCGCGCTTCTCAATAACTGCGCTTTTCAACTCCTGTTCTGCGGTATCGAGTGATTATCAAGCCATCGCCTCGACGATGGCTTGGTTGTTTTTCCCCACACTTGCTTGTTTTTACTGATATATAACTAACGATTCGCTACACCGCTTTACCTTTTAGCAGTTTGCGGACCCACATGCGTCCCGGGTGCAGGGTATCGAGTACTGACTGTGGCAAAGGCAAGGGCTCATCACATAACTGAGCGACGAGGATTTCTGCGGCGAGAGGCGCGGAGGTAAGACCGCGAGAACCAAGCCCCAGAAGGCAATATAGCCCAGGGTAAACAGGGACGGAACCGGCTTTTTCTTTGTGTTTTTGCAGGGTTTGGTAGGCTAAAAGCAGTGCGTCGTAATCACACACATTGCCGATAAATGGCAGGTGGTCGCGACTGGCACAGCGCACACCAACGCGTCCTGTTTCGGCAACAGGCACATGATGCGCCCAATCAGTGTCAATACAGTCGGTAAAGCGCTGCTGGTTTTCAACCTGATCGGCCGATTGAAATTCAAGGTCGGCATTGTTGCGCGCATAGCTTGCGCCTAAGCAATGTTCGCCAGCCTGATTTGCCGGTGTTAAATAGCCCTCAAAACATAACACCGTGTTCAGTGCGCGGAGGTCAGCATTGGTGGGGACATGGCTCACTTGGCCGCGCACGGGGTAAACCGGAATAGGCGCCGTTTGATCAAAGTTATCCGCTTGGTGCCCATTGGCGATAATCACGTTCTGGTGACACAGCTCACCGCTGGCGGTACTCAGGGTCCAACCATTGTCCGTTTGTGTTAACGCATTGATGTGACAATCAAAATGCGCGCTTAGCTGTCCGCGGGTGATAGCGGCACCAATCACGCCTGCGGTAAACTGTTGCGGACTGAGCCAGCCGCCCAGTGGGTAAAACACACCGGCATGCCCAGTTTCTACCCCCACTTTTTCTGTCACTGCGTCTTGGCTTACGCGCATGACCAGTGCCTCAGGAAATGCGCCATGAAGCATTTTTTCGAGCTTAGAGGCGCTTTTCTCGTCATAGCCTAGTTGGGTAACACCACACCAGTCATGTTCAAAGGCAATGCCTTGTTCAGCCTGTTGGCGAATAAACTGCCGAGCAAATAAAAAAGCGGGCGCAAAAAACTGACTCAAGTTGTCGTTGTTACCATTAAGGAGTGGATAAACCGCTCCTTGCTGATTTCCGGATGCGCCTGCCGCTGGCTGCGGGTCTTGGCAATAAAGCGTGACTTGCTTGCCTCGCTGAAGTAATGCGCTAATCAAGGCTGCACTGGCAATACCACCGCCAATAATGGCAATGTCATCCGCTGTTGCGGCGGGTGTGCGCGCATACCAAGGTGGATGGCTGGCAGTGGCTTGGCGAGCAGGCAAAGCGCCCGCTAACATTTCTCGCTTGTGACCAAAGCCTTTTACCTTTTTCATGTCAAAGCCGGCGTCAATCAGTCCACGGCGGACAAAGCCGGCCGCGGTGAAAGTCGCGCAGGTACACTGCTCTCGCGCAAGTCTTGCCATGCCATTAAATAGATCCTGGTTCCACATTTCAGGGTTTTTGCTTGGGGCAAAACCATCTAAATACCAGGCATCAACAATCCCTTTCTGACCTGTTGGTACTTGTGGTAACCAATCTTTAATATCCCCAAACCACAAATCGAGTGTAACCTGACCATCAGCTAATACAATACGTTGACAACCCGCTAACGGTACGGGGTAATGGGCGCGAAGTTGTTCAGCATAGTTTGCAAGCTCTGGCCAAGCTTGATGGGCACGCGCGAGATCTTCTACGGTCAAAGGGTACTTTTCAAAACTGATAAAGTGGAGGTGCGTGACGGTGCTATCAAGGTTAGCATGGCGGAATTGGTCAAAGGCATGCCAGGTGGCGAGAAAGTTTAGCCCGGTCCCAAATCCGGTTTCTGCAATCACAAAGCGTGACTGAGTTGCCGTATGCCAACGTTCGGGTAACTGATTTTGCCCCAGGAACACGTAGCGCGTCTCAGCTAAGCCGTCGTGATTGGAAAAGTAGACGTCGTCGAACTGATCAGCAACAGGCGTACCTGTATCATTCCAGCTGATTTTTGCATGGTCGATTGAGGGAGTGCTCACAAATGCCTCATACACAGGAAAGAGAAGATGGAAATTGTACTGATAGAAAGGAAAGCTGACCACTTATCAGCTTTAAAAACGCTATCATCCACTGCGAAATTAACGTCTAGGAAAGAATCATGAAACGAGCTGTCATTACAGGCATGGGGATTGTTTCCAGTATTGGTAACAACGTCAAAGAAGTGCTGGAGTCGCTCAAAGCGGGAAAATCTGGCATTAACTTCTCTCAGCAGTTTGCAGATATGAAGCTGCGCAGCAACGTTTGGGGGGATCTCAAACTTAACCCAGCCGACCACATTGATCGTAAAAAAATGCGCTTTATGGGGGACGCGGCTGGCTTCGCCTATTTAGCCATGGAGCAGGCGATTGAAGACTCAGGCTTAGCCCCTGAGCAAGTTTCTAATCCGAGAACGGGCCTAGTTGCCGGTTCTGGGGGCGCATCATCGGTCAACCAAGTCACGGCGGTTGATACCTTACGCGAGAAAGGTGTAAAACGCGTCGGCCCTTATATGGTGCCACGTACTATGTCATCCACGGTCTCAGCATGCTTGGCGACCCCGTTTCAAATTAAAGGGGTCAACTACACCATGAGCTCGGCCTGTGCGACATCGGCACACTGTATTGGCCATGCGCTTGAGCTGATTCAGTTGGGTAAACAAGACGTCGTGTTTGCTGGTGGCGGCGAAGAGCTTGATTGGTCACTCACCATGATGTTTGACGCCATGGGCGCACTCTCAACCAAATACAATGATGATCCACAAAAAGCGTCACGTACCTATGATGCCGATCGCGATGGTTTCGTGATTTCTGGCGGCGGCGGTATGCTAGTAGTTGAAGAGCTTGAGCATGCGCTGGCGCGTGGTGCCACCATTTATGGTGAAATTGTCGGCTATGGGGCAACGTCTGACGGCTATGATATGGTCGCGCCATCCGGCGAAGGGGCGGTGCGCTGTATGAACATGGCGATGCAAGATGTTGATGGCGAGGTGGATTATATCAACACCCATGGCACGTCAACGCCAGTGGGTGATGTCAAAGAGCTTGGTGCCATCCAAGAAGTCTTTGGTGGTAAGAGCCCTGCTATTTCCGCGACCAAGTCGATGACAGGCCATGCACTCGGTGCTGCTGGGGCGCATGAAGCCATTTACTCGACGCTAATGCTGGCGCACGGCTTTGTCGCCCCGAGTATCAATGTTGATAACTTGGATCCGGCCGCTGATGGGCTAGATATTGTGACACAACCACGTGAGCAAGCACTCACTCGTGTTATGTCAAACAGCTTCGGATTTGGCGGAACGAACGCCACCTTGGTGATTGAAAAGTATCGCGGCTAATATCGCGCCTATTTTCAGGTTCTCAATGGACCCGGCCACGGCCGGGTTTTTTATTATTGGCCCGACGTGGGGGCATGCTTTTTGGCGGATGTTTTCTTGCAGGTAGGGCGATACAATGGGCGTTATTTTTCAGCGCTCGTACGCGACGTTAAAAACAGGATGCTGACCGTGAAAATAGTTGTAGATGAAAACATGCCCTATGCCCAGGCATTGTTTAGCCAATTAGGTGAAGTCGTTGCCTTACCTGGCCGGGCGATCGGTGCGGAAGATATCCAAGATGCCGACGCTTTGTTGGTGCGCAGTGTCACGCATGTTAATCACGCGTTGATTAAAGGTGCCAAGCAATTACGCTTTGTCGGTTCGGCTACCGCGGGAGAAGATCACCTTGATTTTGATGCACTGCAAGCACAAGGCGTATATGCCACGGCAGCGCCGGGCTGCAACAAAGTTGGGGTCGCGGAATATGTGATCAGTGCCTTATTGGTGTTGGCGCAACAGCAAGCATTTAAATTGACCGACCGAACCGTCGGTATTGTCGGTGTCGGTCACGTTGGGAGTTACTTAGCTGATCGTTTAGCTGCACTGGGCATTAAAACCTTGCTCTGCGATCCGCCGCGTCAGGCGCGTGAGAATCGCGCGGATATGGTGGATATTGATACGCTGATTGCACAATCGGATGTGGTGACCTTTCATACGCCTCTGACGTCGACTGGTGAGCACCCTACTCATCACTTGATGAATCACGCTCGTTTAAATGCACTCGCACCGGGAAGCATTTTGATTAATGCCGCACGCGGCCCGATTGTTGATAATCAAGCGCTTAAGACACGGCTGGCACGAGGCGATATGGATGCAGTTTTGGACGTGTACGAGCATGAGCCGAGGTCGATCTTGCGTTGGTCGAACGGCTAACCTTTGCAACGCCACATATCGCTGGCTATGGATTGGAAGGAAAAGCGCGCGGTACCACCATGGTGTTTAATGCCTTATGCCAACATTTATCGTTACCACAGCGCGCTGACGCCGCCGATCTATTGCCGACAGCGCCCATTCCTTCTGTGCAACTAGCCGCGCTTGGCAGCAGACTGATCTTATGGCGTTAACCCAACTTGTTTATGATATCCGTCGCGACGATAGTGATTTTCGCCGAGCGATGACACAAGCAGGGGAGAACAAACCGGCACAGCGTACAGCCTTTGACCAATTACGAAAAAATTACTGGGATCGACGTGAGTACAGTGCGATCACGGTAGCCGGACACGCTGATTTCGGGTTACAGTCGCTGGCTAAGCTGGGCTTTAGTATTGAGGAGCACGCATGACACAAGCATTTGATGTTGCGGTTTTGGGCGCAACAGGTGCGGTAGGCCGTACCATTATCGACATTTTAGAAGAGCGCGATTTTCCTATTGGCACTCTCCACCTGCTTGCCAGCGAGCGCAGTGCCGGTGAAACCATTACCTTCAAAGGCGAAAGTTTGCGTGTGCAAAACGTCGACACCTTTGATTGGACCCAAGTTCAAATTGGCTTGTTTTCGGCAGGCGCGCAAACCTCCGCACATTGGGCGCCTATTGCCGCAGAAGCAGGAGTGGTGGTGATCGATAATACCTCACAATTCCGCTATGATTTCGATGTGCCTTGGTGGTGCCGGAAGTTAATCCAGCCGCGATTGGTGATTTTCGTAACCGCAATATTATTGCAAATCCCAATTGCTCAACGATTCAGATGCTGGTCGCATTAAAACCCATTTACGATGCCGTGGGGATCGAACGTATTAACGTCTCTACCTATCAATCGGTGTCAGGATCTGGAAAGTCGGGTGTCGACGAACTCGCAGGCCAAACGGTGAAACTGCTCAATAGCCAAGATGCCGAACCTTCGCTCTATAGCAAACAAATTGCTTTCAATTGCTTGCCTCAGATCGATCAATTTATGGATAACGGCTACACCAAAGAAGAAATGAAGATGGTGTGGGAAACGCAAAAGATTTTCGCTGATGAGATGATTGGGGTTAACCTACTTGTGTGCGTGTGCCTGTTTTTTATGGCCATGCAGAAGCGGTGCATATCGAATGCCGTCAACCCATTGACGCAACAGAGGCGATGGCAATCCTTAGCCAGCACGAGCATATTGAAGTCTTTGAAGGCGAAGAGTATCCAACCCAAGTCAAAGAAGGGACGGGATCAGACAAGGTGCTTGTGGGACGGGTCCGTAACGACATTAGCCATCCAAATGGTTTAAACCTCTGGGTGGTTGCTGACAATGTGCGTAAGGGTGCCGCAACCAACACGGTACAAATTGCTGAAGTCTTAGTGCGCGATTATCTTTAATCGACAGCGTGTGACGATGACAAGAGCGTGATGGTCCACGCATCACCATGTCAGTTTGATTGATACCCCATCCGTTGATGGGGTATTTTTTAGGCATTAAATTTGCACAGATGACGATACGCGAAGTGTGGGCATGCTATCATCGAGGCAAAACTGAGGCAGAGCGCCCACAGTTTGATCGCACAACACACTTTTATATCATCAAACTACAGTTTTTCGCATGGCTTCCGATATAGTTAGATATTTAGTGAGGCCATTTCTGCCATAGGGAGTGCGGGTGTGTCCAACGCACAGCAAAGTGAACAGTCTTCTTCTCAAACGCGATTGACGATAATCTCGCACACAGTGAGGCGGCATCTTCTTGCCGTCGTGGGGTTATTGGCGATCAGTCTCGTCAGTGTGTCTACCTTACCGGTCGAGGCGGCCATTCGTATTCTGGGCCCGCAAGAGGAAATGACGACTGAGTCGTCATCCGCACAACAACCGCCTACGGTGCAATCCGCGCAGCAATATGGCCCAACAGGTGCAAACGAAACCTTGTGGTCGATTGCGACGCAAATGCGTCCCAATACACAAGTCAGTGTTTACCAAACATTGGGCGCGATTTTCCGTCTCAATACCGACGCGTTTGCCAATAATAATATCCATCGCTTGCAGCCAGGTAGCACATTAGTGATGCCAACCTTGGAGCAAATCGAACGAGAAAGTACGCAAGATGTCGTAAATCGTCTTGAAATTGATGACGCACGTAAGCAAGCACAAACGACGACACCATTGAGTGATCAAGTCACCCGGCCTGACGTTCAAGCATCAGAGCAAGTCGAACCCGAGCAAGCTGAACCAGAATCGCAACAAAGCGCCTCAGAAACAGAGCAAGCACAGGACGCTGACGCGAGTGAGCCTGAGACACCACAACCTGAAGTGGTAGAAACGTTGCAATCGCAGCTACAAAACTCAGATCAAGAAATGACCCGCTTGGTTGAGAGTAATCATGTGCTCAAAGTGCGCTTATCCGAAGTTCAGTACGAACTGAATGCGCTGAAAGAAAAAATGAGCAGTGATGACGAGTTGAATCAGGAAATACGTGCTTTCCTAGAACAACAACGTCAGCAGCAGGCGAAACAAGAGACGCAGCCTCCCTCTGCGGTCGACTCTTTATTGGATAATCCACTCCTGCTCGCCATGTTCGCGATCATTCCTGGCGCGTTAATTGCCGGTGGGGTTTTCTTCTTCTTGGCGCGTCGTAAGAAACAAAACGAAGAGCATGACGAGCCCGCCTCACTCGACCATGATGAGCTAGATGATATGCCGGTTATCATGGTGCCCGATCCTGAAGATGATCAGGAAGGGGAGAGTCACCAAGATCAATCTGACGATGAGTTAGAGATCACTGAGGATGGTGGTAGTGATGAAGACGTGGCATTTGGTGATGACACGGACCTTGATGATCTCAATCTTGACGATGAACTGGACGACATGTCTGGTAACGAATCGAGCGTTGCGCCAACCAGTGACGATGCCATTGGACTCGAGGACATGGAGCGTGCGTTAGATGAATTGGCGGATACACCGCCTGCCGATACCGAAACGTCGACCGATAGCGAAAGTGAAACCGACGACGCAGCTCTCCCTGAAGAGGAAATGAGTGCAGACGAGGCGCTTGCAGCAGAGTGGGCGAAAGCGCTAGAAGAAGGTAACGACAGTGATGTAGATGACATTGATGCCTTGCTCGCCGGGGAATCGGGCACTGAATCTGCGCCGGAGGAACCCTCTGAGTCCACGCGTGAATCAGAAGCAGACGTAGAGAGTGATACTGAGGCGACATCGGATGATAACCCTCAATCAAGCGAAGCGTCGGAAGAGCAAGCACCGAATGATGCATTATTTGACTCAGCCCTTGCCGATGAGCCAGCGTTAGATCTCAGCCAAGAAATTGATTTATCAGATGATGACGACGAAGACAGCGTTTCGCTCGACAACACGACCGAGCTTCTTGATGAGCTTGTCGGTGATGATGATGACGATGATGATAGCTGGTTGAATGATCAAGATGATACGGAGACTGAGTTTGATGAAAGCAGTGATGCTTTACTGGATGAAGTATTAGACAACGATGATCCGCACCTTGAAGACTCTGACGCCTTGTTGGAGGAAGTGTTAGGTGACGACGACGAATCCGATCCACTTGCGGAGGAAGATGATCCTGCACTATGGGAAGAAGCTGAAGACAGCGATCCTAATGAAGCGGAACTCGAAAAACTGCTTTATGAATCAGAGGGTGAACCAGAGCTGATCCCCGTAAGGCAGAACAGCCCGAGACTGACGACGACGCACAGGGTGACACGGATGAAACGCCAGCCGATGACACTGCAGAGCCCGAGGCCGAAGCTCAGGATGATACGGATGGAATGTCAGCCGAGGATACCGCGGAACCCGAGGCCGAGGCTCAGAACGATACAGATGAAGCACCCGTCGCCGACGAGTCGCCAGCAGACCAACAACCTGAACAAACGGCTGAGCCGGATGACGCCGCCGAGGTTGAAGACACATCCGACACTGTGCCCGAAGAGCCAGTCGATGACGCTGCAGAGCCCGAGACTGAGGACGATGCACAGGATGACGTGGACGAAGATCCAATCGCGAATGATCAGCCAGTAGACGCTCAACCCGAAGAAACGGCTGAGTCGGATGACGCCGCCAAGATTGAAGACACATCCGACACTGCACCTGAAGAGCCAGCCGATGACACTGCAGAGCCCGAGACTGACGATGACGTACAGGATGACACGGACGAAGCGCCAGGCGAGGATACCGCTGAATCCGATGCACAGGATGACGTGGACGAAGAGCCAATCGCGAATGATCAGCCAGTAGACGCTCAACCCGAAGAAACGGCTGAGCCGGATGACGCCGCCAAGGTTGAAGACACACCCGACACTGCACCTGAAGAGTCAGTCGATGACACTGCGGAATCTGAGACTGAGGACGACGCACAGGATGACACGGACGAAGCGCCAGGCGATGACACCGCTGAATCCGATGCACAGGATGACGTGGACGAAGAGCCAATCGCGAATGATCAGCCAGTAGACGCTCAACCCGAAGAAACGGCTGAGCCGGATGACGCCGCCAAGATTGAAGACACATCCGACACTGCACCTGAAGAGCCGGCCGAGGACACTGCGGGATCCGAGGCTGAGGACGACGCCCAGGATGACACGGAGGATGCGCCAGGCGATGACACAGCTGAATCCGATGCACAGGATGACGTGGACGAAGAGCCAATCGCGAATGATCAGCCGGTAGACGCTCAACCCGAAGAAACGGCTGAATCGGATGACGCCGCTGAGGTTGAAGACACACCCGACACTGCACCTGAAGAGTCAGTCGATGACACTGCGGAATCTGAGACTGACGACGACGCCCAGGATGATACGGACGAAGCGCCAGCCGATGACACTGCAGAGCCCGATACTGACGACGATGCACAGGATGACGCGGATGAAGCGCCCGTCGCCGACGAGCAGCCTGATCAAGGCGAAAACCTCGATGATATTAAAGAGGAAGATTTACTCGATTTAACCAATCTGCCTGAATATGACGAAGAAGCCGCACTGGCAGATGCAGAACCGGTTGACGAAGAAGCCGCACTGGCAGATGCAGAACCGGTTGACGAAGAAGAACAAGCTGCACTTGATAGCGTGCCAGAGCCAGAGCCAGAGCCAGAGCCAGACGCCAGACGCACWGAGCA
>AQOF01000072.1 GCA_000565345.1 Salinivibrio costicola subsp. costicola ATCC 33508 = LMG 11651
GTTATTGTCTGGTTAGTTGCGGAGGTGCGCCACTTGAGATTGTGAAGCAATACCTAGATCAGCAAGAAGGGTTTGATTAAAGCCACCACTTCGTGGTGGTGCGCCTTTCACCACCACCTAAATTAATTTCGCTTAGGCTCATTAGATTTAGATGGAGCACTTGGCGCTATTGGGTAGAACAACGCACAAAAGCACTGAATTGGCAGTCGAATGCGAGCTCATTATTGGCTGATATCTCGATTCAATTTCTACGCGCTGACTCTCAACATATCACCGAGGACGTTGAGCTTATTTTCCCGCAAATGGCGTCACTATTAGGAGTAGAGGCCATCGGCTGGTATGCCTTTGATTCGAACCGCACTGAACGTCGCTGTTATTGGCCAGAACGCACTGAACGTCGCTGTTATTGGCCAGAAGAGGCCGACTTTGCACCAAAAACAGTGGATTTAAGTGACATGCACATGATCAAACGCTGGCTTGCAGATACCGATACATTGGTGGTCCCTCACGTTGGCCAGCTGGGCGATGATGCCATGAATGAACGATCGTGGTTGCGTCAACGACATATTCTCTCTTTTGCGGCTTTTCCACTAACCGACGGCCGCAAGAGCTTTGGGATGATCACGGTGGCGAATCGTCAATTACCGTTTATCTGGGATAACAACAAAACGTTACTATTGAAGCGCTTTGCGACGGCGATTAGTGAAGTCATGATTCGAGAGCGCAACCACTTTGCTATGGAACAGTTGCAAGAAGAACTGATCGCAGCCAACGAAAAACTGAAAGTACAGGCAGAGACAGATGACCTCACCCGCCTGAGCACACGCCGCCCCTTTAAACGTGAGCTAAAGAGCCATATCCGTCATGGTATTGAGAATGACTTACCTGTTGCGGTAATGATGATCGATGTCGATCACTTCAAAGCGTACAACGATGAGTATGGGCATCTAAAAGGCGATGATGTACTCACTAAGATTGCGCGGGTACTGCTCAAGCAAACCCAAGCCTTTCAAGGCTCGGTTGCAAGGTTTGGGGGAGAAGAGTTTGCTATCACGCTTTCAACCCACTACGCCTCTCCGCTTCATGCATTAGCTGATGCGATTCATGATGACATTGCGGCACTTGGCCTCACCCATGCGAAAAACCCAGATGGCAAGACGATTACAGTGAGCATTGGCGGGATCATTTTGCAACCGACCGATGAAACCACTGACTCTTATCTGCTAGAAATGGCAGACCAACGTCTGTATCAAGCGAAAGAGGAAGGACGGAATCGTATTAATATACTTGACCGCCATCATCAAAAATAGCGAGCTCGCTCACGTCATGTCCTTTATCCTTCTGGCGTTTCATGACAGCATCATGACGGTATGCTACAACCCAATGTCAAATGAGGTTGTAGCAACCGTTGGTCCAAATGGATGTCACTTGCTAAACATGTCCGCAAGCTGATGGCCATGATCGACGCTAGAGAAGGAAGTCCGATGAAAGTCGTCTTTGTCCGCCATGGAAAAACCGATTACGCTTTGGCAGATGCTCGTCAGATGAGTCAGTTAGAAAAAGATTATGCGCCACTACAACGTGCGTGTATTCCAGACATCCAGGCCTTGGCTAATCACACTGCCTTACAACAAGCGGATATTATATTGTCGTCGCCCTATACGCGCGCCCTGCAAACAGCAGAAATTCTCAACCGACAGCTGCAAAAAGATCTGTTTGTTGAGCACGATTTACGCGAATGGCAAGCGGATATAAAGGGGAGCTATATTCCCCTTTCTGAACGCGATCGTCGCTGGATTGAGTATAGAGAGCTGTTTGCCAACGGTAATGAGGTTACTAACGCCGGTTATGAATCCGCAACAGCTTTGCACCGTCGCGTGAGCGCTGTGCTCGACATGTATCACGAGTATTCAACCATTGCCGTCGTCGCACATTTTAATGTGATAGAGGCGATCGTGGGTTATCGTGAACAAGGCATTGAATACGGCGAAGTGATTGAATTTGATTATCAACCTAACGTGTAAACCGTCATCTTCATCCTAGCGGTCGTATAGCGATAAAAGCAAAAGGGACGCCGAACGCGTCCCTTTTAGCCTATCCTCTAGCCCGTCAAGCCATTGTTGGCAATGACCTGTTTATACCAGTCAAAGCTTTTTTTACGGGAGCGAGAAAAGTCACCACTGCCATCGTCATGACGATCAACATAAATGAACCCATACCGCTTGCGGTATTCTCCGGTGGTGAAAGATACACAATCAATACATCCCCAAGACGTGTATCCCATCACATCCACACCATCGAGTGAAATCGCCTCTTCAAGCGCTTCAATGTGTTGCGACAAATAGTCGATACGATAATCATCGTTGATTGCGCCGGTTTGATCGGGAATATCCACCGCCCCTAGACCATTTTCAACCACAAAAATGGGCAATTCATAGCGTTCGTACAACTCTGAAAGTGCATAACGTAGCCCTTTCGGATCGATCTGCCAGCCCCAATCCGACGCCGGCAAATGTGGATTCAATCGACTAGCGCTGAACAAGGCATTTTCATCTTGTTCTGGCGGATTAGCATCGACAATATTGGTCATGTAGTAACTGATTGCCAAAAAATCCGCCTGACCATTTTTTAAGATCTGCGCATCATCATCGTGCATCACCACCTTAATCCCTTTGCTCGCCCATTGAGGCCAAATGTAGTGAGGGTAATGACCCCTTATCTGTACATCACTGCATAGGTATTTATCTCGCATCGCTTGCTGTGATGCTAACATGTCATCCGGATGGCACGTCGCAGGAATACAAAGGCATCATGTGGATCATGCTGCCAATGCTAAATTCAGGATTAATCACATGCCCCAGTGCGACCACTTTGGCACTGGCCACAAATTGGTGATGTAGCACTTGATACAAGGTTTGCTCAGGGTGGTCGTGCTCGGTAAACACCACCCCCGAATTACAATAACCAAATAACGGATAATCCCAGTTAAGCTGGTTATTGATCTCGTTGAAGGTAATCCAATAGGTGACTTTGTCACGGTAGCGCGTTAATACGGCTTCACAAAAACGAACGAAGTGATCCACGACCGCTCGATTTGCCCAGCCACCATATTCACTGACAAGGTGGTGCGGCATCTCAAAGTGCGACAATGTAATGACAGGCTCGATATCATGCTCTAACAAGCAATCAATCAATCCATCATAAAACGCCAGCCCCGCTTCGTTAGGAGTCGCTTCATCCCCATTTGGGAAAATACGGGACCACGCAATCGACGTCCGAAAGCATTTAAATCCCATCTCTGCGAACATCGCAATGTCGTCGCGGTAACGATGGTAAAAATCAACCGCTTGATGGTTGGGATACGTTTCTTCAGCCTGGACTTGCTCGGTAATCTTACGCGGCACGCCGTGCTCACCTTTGGTAAGCACATCAACGATGCTCACGCCTTTACCATCACAGTTCCATCCACCCTCTACCTGATGCGCGGCAACCGCGCCACCCCATAAGAAATTGTCAGGAAACTTGTTACCCATACCTTACCTCTCCTTTGTTTTTGTCTCAGCCTAACCGGTTCAATGCTGCTGAAGTGTGAACTGACGCAAAGATTGCCTGAACACTTTTCCTCTCTTAATCTTTGAATAAAAAACCAATATAAAAGAAAAATTATTCTATTAATCTCTACAAGTATCGATGCTAAGCTAGCACCACGACATAAGCGGATGTTTTTCCATTCAACACAAGGAGTTCTCATGAGTCGCTTCAGTCAAGTGGCCATCGTCGGTGGCACCCATGGCAATGAGTTTAGCGGGATTTACGCACTAAAACAGTGGCAAACCAATACATCTGTTACGACTCGGGATAGTTTTTCAACGGAGCATGTGTTCGCGAATCCGTCGGCTTATCATGCAAACAAACGTTATCTCGATTGTGACTTAAATCGACAATTCGATCCTCAAGGGCTCGCCGATCTCACCTTAACAAACTACGAGCAAAATCGCGCAAAAGTCCTCAATCAACAGCTAGGTCCTAAAGGCGATCCTCGCGTCGATTTCATCATCGATTTACACAACACCACCAGCAACATGGGGCCTACGCTCATTTTGCTCGCATTAGACACATTCAATAAACAGCTTGCTGCCTATATCAGTGAGCGTATGCCCGATGCCATTATTTTAGTAGAAGATCATCTCGAGCCGCTTCAACACGCTTTTTTATGCTCAGTGGCGAAGCAAGGCGTCATTGTTGAGGTTGGTCCTCAACCGCAATCCGTATTACGCCATGATGTAATGGAATCCATGCAAGAAATGACGACGCATATTCTCGATTTTGTGCATCTCTTTAATATCGACAAGGTGCCAGAGCTACCCGCGCAAGTAACGGCTTATCGCTATAAAGAAACCTTACATCTACCCCAAAATGCACAAGGAGAGCGCATCGGTATGGTGCACCAAAACGTGCAAGACAAAGACTTTGAGCCGATAGTACCTGGCGATCCTTTATTCATGTGCTTTGACGGTCGCGAAGTCGCTTGGGAAGGAAAGTACACTGCGTATCCGCACTTTATTAACGAGGCGGCGTATTACGATAACAATATTGCGATGTCGATGGCAGAGATGTTTAGTCTAACGGTATAATTGAGAGGTACAACTGAGAGACGTATAAAGAAACGACCAACATCGAACCGATGTATCAATGCCTCGGTGATGTGGCCGCTCAGAAAGTAGAAACAACGCTCGCTCGCAATTAACTCACTGGCTTAGTTGCGGGTTCTTTCTTTAAAGCCGTTTTTTGCCAGTAGCGATCATAATGAAAGAACATGTGTGTCCTACGCAATTCAGCCGCTCTTTGTTCTACCTTTTCAATGACGTCATTTGATACTCGCGAAGACGCGAGCTCAAACTGCTCCATTGCCTGCTCTCTCAAAGTCACGAACCGTCCTTGACCAACCACATCCAAGTAGGCAGAAAGATAAACGAGCCCATCAGTATACTCAGCGTCTTCAGGCATGTAGTTTGTGGTGTACAGACGCCCCAGGGCAGCAAGAGACATAAGATCCCCTTGTTCAATCGCTTTTTCGCGCCACGCCACCGCTTTATGGCTTTCCCCTCGACGGATAAAATCACGATATAAACTCTTAGTACCGGGGATCCCACCCGCATTGGCAATCTGTTTTTTTACTTCAGCGGCCGCATCAAGGCGAGAGCTGGGGAAAAGATAAAAGCCGCGCTCAGCCAGTTCTATTTGCGATGCTTTATGTAACAAGGCATCAACATCATTCGCCGCAATCGCCTCTTCTAAATACTGCTCGGCTTTCTTTTTGTCTGTTGGATAAATGTACTGATACAGACTGAATGCTGCGTCTTTAGGTGCTTTTTCATACCAAGCTGCTAGTGATTCTTCATACTTATAGCGCCAAATAGTACGATGATTTGCCGATAACCAATGGCCTTTTTCAACCAGTAATTTCATGGCTGGAATATAATCCGCCTTTGCGGCCTGCGTGAGATACTGCTGCGCAACCGACGAATAATTGAGCTTATTACCATCATCACTGACGAGCACAGCGTATAAATAAGCGGCAGGAACAATACCTTGATCCGCCGCTGCACGTAGATATTTTTCAGCTCGTTGGTAATGGAACTGAGCGCGAGACAAACGTCCATGCTCAAATATTGCCTCTGGCGTCATCGCCTGGATATCATAGTCATCCGCGATTTTTTCAACCGGCTCTAGCTGCACAAAAGGTGTGGCTTCAACTTCAACTTGTTCGGCATGTACTTGTCCACTTAGCATGACTAGGCATGCATACACGCTTGCTTTAAGCATTGACGGGGTATTAACCAATGTTGACACTTGAACCTCCTACAATCACACCGCCACAACTCACTGCATCACCAATACGAGCGGCTGGTTTTCCATCAATCATAACGCTACCGGAACCCGCATTTACCGCTCGCCCATGAGGCGGGTGTTTCGGTTTACTATGCGGTGCCAGGGGATCACCTTTACGAACTACGGGTATCCCGTCAACTTTTACCGTTGACGATCCCGCCACAATCGGTGTAGGTGGGAATCCATCATGCGCGGTTCCCACATGGCCAACAAGTGCTGCTTTGGGCATATCTTTCCTCAAATTTCTTAGTTTGCATTAAACGATCAAGGTTTGTTCACTGAGCGTGGCGATTTCGCTGGCTGTCCTTGGTACCCAGAGCCACTACCAGGACTTCCGCCAGCGTTTAAATTGATCGCTGGACCAATAAGGTGCACCCCGGCCGCATCAACCTTCATTACGCTCCCACCGGCGGTTACGGTAACCTCCGTACCTGCATCAAGCACGACATTTGCGCCTGCTTTTAGATGCACCTCACGTCCCGCCGTTACGGCGAAGCGGTTATCGATTTTTTCATGTATCCCTCCAGAAACGGCAATTGTGGCATCTTTTTTCACTCGTGTTCGTGATTGCTTATCGACCGTCACATGCTGGTTACTCATAACAGCCGACAAAGAATCATGGTCCACTTTTTGATGCTCATTATGCCGCACCTGCGTAACGACATCATTTTCCACGCCTGATTGCCAATCACGCTGAGCATGCAAATACACTTGCTCACTGCCCGATTGATCTTCAAACGTGAGCTCGTTGTAGCCCTCGCCTTGGTGGCTTTCACTGCGCCAAACCGTCTTGGTTTTATGGGCCGGCAATGTATAAGGGGATACATTGGTCGCGTGATAGGTCCGGCCAGTGATGATCGGTTGGTCGGGGTCACCATGTAAAAACGACACAATCACCTCATGGCCAATGCGGGGAATGGCCATCATGCCGTATTGGCTCCCTGCCCAACCTTGAGACACCCGTATCCAGCAGCTACTTTTATCGTTTCCACTCGAGTAACGATCCCAAGGGAAATGAACTTTTACTCGGCCATGTTCGTCACAGAAAATTTCTTCGCCTTCAGGCCCAACCACAACCCCTATTAAAGGCCCGTCCACCTGTGGTTTAGGGTGTGGAGTGGCCCGCCAAGGGATAGAGGCCGGGATCACCGTAAACCGATTATAATAGGTAGTGGCGCCAGTGCCGCCTTCTTCTTCAACTGCTTGAGGTTGGGTGCCGTAATGCTGAGCGCGCACTACTTGCCACTTTTGATTCATGGTACGGTCGAGATGATCTTGCATTTCAAATGCATGACCCGCCTGCACAAGAAAATGATTACTTTCCCCAGTCGCCGTGACTTTGTCACGTGCCAGAAATTCTTGGCGTATCTGGGTTAAATGTTTACCTTGCGTATCGTCTTTATATCGACCTGGAAAATCATAAACATCGTAGTCTTGGCGCTGATGGTCAATGTCGGACATATTCACTTGCTGTAAGAAGCTATAATTCGGCTTTTTAAAGCTATAATCCTTCATCTCCAATGATGACGGGATTATCCGAGTGTGCTTTTCGATGGCACGAATATAAGGCTCATCGACTACACCTGCAGCCTGAGCGTTATGCACAATCGGCTGTTTAAGGGCGGGAAGCGAAAAGGGCGAGTCAGTGATATATAAAAGCTGCTTGTCCTCTTTCCAAACAAAGCAATACATCAACCCCTCTTCTGCGGCAATACGATGAAAAAAGGTGAGATCCGTTTCTCGGTATTGAACACAAAATTCACGCTCTGCATATTCTTTTGTCAGCCCAAAACCGACATCCGTAATACGCATTTCTTGCAACAAGATCGAAATAACTTGGGGAACCGTCTGATGTTGGAATACACGACTATTTTGCCGTAGTGATAGACGCTCAATTTCAGCCACTAATTCAACATCATAATAAGTGTGATGATGACCAATATCCCCTTGGGAAAATTGACGAATGATACCGCGAATACGACGCTCACATTGCCCGTTGCGATAGAGAGCAAGCGTGGCTTGGCAATCCACTAATTGGTCAGGGGTTAGGGAATGATCGCGACTTGCCAATGCAATCGAATAACGAAACCCGTTGCAAGCTTGCTGGTCGAACGCCGCAGCAGAGAGGGACTCGTTGCCCTGATATTCTCTGACCACAAACGTGTCTGGCTCTAGGCCTTCGACGCTAAATTCAAAACGTAATTTCGCCATGATGTCTCCCGAATCTTGTTCTCGCAACAGTGAACACTTGTCTAGCAACGCTCTCTGGAAAACGAACGCTGCTAAACAAATGGTGAAGCGCCGGCACAAAGCCGACGCAACCTAGCAATAGCAATTAAGCTTCAACCGGCTTGCGCCAGTCATCAGAGCCTGAAGTACCTGCGTTGACGTGGTCCCAGGTAATTTTGCGATAAGACATCGACACGGTCAGGTTCTGAGTGAAGTCTGACTTCGCCGGATCTTGGCAGTGTGGCATTTCACAATGGATATCCACGATAGAGGCGCTTTCTAATTTGGTGGTAAAGAAGTTTTCTTGCTTACCTTCAATTGAGGTACGGTACCATTTCAGCTCTACTGTCGACATTTTCTCGCCCGAAGACAGTGCGTTATAAAGCAGCGGGACGGCTTTATTTAGCGCGACGGTGAATTTGAATGGTTTATGAACACGTTGACCGGATGGTTGACCAGATTGTGGGTCGGTGGGAACCGTCACATTGTGGTCAAACTGTTGTACCAGCATTTCGTCTTCGTGGCCTTCGACAAAAGAATCACCGATAGAATCCGCGGTGCAGGCACCGGCAGTAATCAAACCCTGGGTTTCGCCTTCAATCGAGATATAACATGGCGTTGGCATAATCGCTCCTTTTTGTATGATTCGAGTTCAAACAGCAACTGTTGCTGTCTAGCCCTACTAGCAAGCTAGTTTTATGCCAACTTTTAAATCTTTATATATCAGTAAGTTAGTTATGAGATGACCAATTTTTTGCACGACTCAAGCAACTTCTTGCTTGGCTTGGCAAAAAGTTGCTTGGCGTACCGCTGAGCGTCTACTAAAAATCGCAGCTAAATAGCCGGAGCGACGATTTCGTGGATCTGTGAGGAAAGGATGACACAGAATATTGGACACCCTCAATGACACAGAGTTCTGAACACTACCTTTCGGTCAAAAAAGAGAACACAACTTCGACCTAATATCCGTCATTCCGCAGCCAATTAATGAATTAAAATAGTGTGATCCAGCGATCATTTGCAGCTTTTAGTGTCACATATGTCTTGACCGTGATCCCCAGCTTTGATCTATTACTGTTATTTAACGGTCGCTTACTATGCCTGCTCCTCAACCCGTCATCAAACGTCTCGATCATCTAGGCTAATCGCTGCTTTCTGTCGTGAAGTTGGCTTACCAGATATTATCGACCGTATCATCCCTAAGTACTCCGAGCACAAGGTTTCACATGGTGATGCCGTCTTAGCGATGATCCTAAATGGGCTGGGTTTTCACAGTAGAACCCTGCATATGTTTTCCGACTTTTTCGAAACGAAGCCTGTTTCCAAATTGCTAGCCAAAGACATTGAAGCGCACCATTTAACGGATGATGTCCTTGGGCGCGCGCTTGATGCTTTATATGAAGCGGATGTGTCCGCACTTTATCAA
>AQOF01000073.1 GCA_000565345.1 Salinivibrio costicola subsp. costicola ATCC 33508 = LMG 11651
TCAACCAGGAGCAAGGTTTTAATCGTTATCAAAGCGCCATTCTGGTGTACTGGAAGATTGGCGGCAAAGAGGTCGAAGACCAACATCTTGTCTATCTCAAAGAGCCTATCACGCAAGACGCGCTTGATAACCTGGACGACGAATGGCTGGAAGAAAACGGTATTAAACTGTCTATTAATGAATTACTCGCTGCGCCCAAGCAAGCTATCGCCAAACGAGATGAACCTTCCTCTGAAAAAGAGACCGATAAGCGTGATGAGTCAAAACAGCCGACAACCCACACGGTCAAAACCGATCCGACCACCCGCCAACGTGAATCATGGCCAGCTATTGCCGAACAGTATGGCTTATCCGCCAAGCAGCTATTGGATCTAAATCCGCAGTATGACGCCGATCCGATGGCTTTAGCCGTGGGTGATAACCTAACGGTCAGCCAGCCGGCGGCGAAAAAGCAGACTCAAGTGGCTTCTTATGGCTTACCGCCCGTATCGCCAGCCTGGTTCAATCACCCATTGAATACGTTTTACGACTACAGCGAACGTTGTTTACTGAATTCCGCTGTTAAAGCAATCAGCAATGAAAAAACGGTCGAAAAAGAGCTTCCAGTCGTCAACCTAAAACGCGAACGGACACTGCGTATTGGGGTTTTCTTTGATGGTACGGGGCAAAATAGTCCTAATGATGAATACAAAGAGACTTACGGCAATAAGTCGCGTACCAATATTGCTCGCCTATTTGAAGCATACCCAGAACAAGATGGCCAATCGGCTAAAATTTATGTATCGGGGGTAGGCACTGTGGATGATATTCCGATTATCCCCGGAGAGCGTAACCCAACCATTGATGCGGGTGGTGATGAAAAGCTCTTCCCTGGACAAGCTTTTGGCGTGTTTGATGACACTGGTGGATTGTGGAAATGGCAAGGACTATTAAAACGTCTAAATCAAATTATTGGTCAATTAATGGATGATGGTGAATATCATAAGATCAGTCACATTCAGTTTGATGTGTTTGGGTTCAGCCGCGGTGCTGCACTGGCGAGACATTTTGTCAATGCACTAGAGGCCGGCTTTCCTGACTATAGCAACCCCAAAAGAATCACCAATCCGAGCGAGATCTATCCAAACTTACTGGGCAATGAGAGCTATAAGCGGTTTGATTCCCTATCAGATGAATTTTATGCGGCAGATACACAACGTCGTATTTCTGTTCGTTTTGTGGGTCTTTTTGATACCGTGGGCTCATTTTATTGGCCCGGGAACAATGACGAAGGGGAATATAAGCTTGGCCTCAAACCAAATGCGGCAGAAAAAGTATTCCAGATTTGTGCACAGCATGAGTACCGTGAAAACTTTCCATTAACCTCGTTAGGGAAAGACCACACAGAAGCAGCTGCCTTGAGTGACGGTATTTTCTGTCAAGAAGTCTTCCCCGGTTGTCACACTGATGTAGGCGGTGGCTACCCATCGAAAAACCAATATGGCAGGACAGACCTACCAGCACGCCTCAACCAACCTGTAGACTCAACATACCACAGACAGCTCATCCATAAGGCTTCGTTTTATGACAAGTATCAATCTGATATCCAACAATTCAAATCAGCCCAAGAGCTTGCCGCGTATGCTCAACAAAAGCTTGCGCAAGAGAATCTAGCTTGGCAACAACAAACGCGAGAAGAGCACAACATTCATGGTGAAGTTAAACTCGCCAATGGCGCACTACACTACTACCATTTTGTCCCAACCAGTAATGCACTAGCGGGACTCACTTTTGCGCGGGTGAAACAGCAAGCGGAAAAGCAGGGTGTTATTTGGGATATAGATGCTTTAAACAAACTAAAATCTGAGCCCTTCGATGAGCATGACGACTCATTTATAACGCGTATGTGGTCGTCTATGAAAAAGCTTCCATCAGGTTCCATTCACAATCAGTGGAAAAAAGATGAAGTAGTTTTATCTCGAGAATATATTCATCGCCCCCATGATGCACTTATAAATCCCGGTTACGAAAGTGCAATCGAGAGGTTCGTTAACGCATTGAGCATCGACAGTAATAACCAACCCAAACGTCAGGTATTCGGCAATGATTAAATTGAAAGCATTTTTACTACTGCTCTTGTCAGTGGCTGTTTTAGGTTGTGAGCCCGAACCTTACACCGTTGAGGCTGGCTTTACTAATGGCAGTACTACCGGTCGGCATATCGTGTCCAAAATGACGATTACAACGCTATCAGGAGGCCGAGCAAACTTCGCTATGGGTTCTGTCGGTGGTTATCCAGGAGCCCACTCAGGCGGAGGAAAAATAGATGCCCCTGCTTACATCAAAGGTGAGTGGGCAAAAGGTAACCCAGAGCCGAGTAGCGGTTTAATCTCCTATCACCGCATATCTGCACCTATTCCAGATAATGCCGAAGCCAAAATGAAAGCAATGGATAATTACTACCAAAATCTCGATCGTGACTATGGTTCAATACAAGTCATTGTCGATGGCCCAAGGGTGCGAGTGTTTTATACCAAAGACTGCTCTATAACACTTGATGACTGTACCCTAGGGTTGGTGCAGATCCGAATGGCTGGGTAGTTAAAGATCCTAAAGGAGTGAGAGATGTTGTGGTGCTCTTTGATGGCAAAGGCGAATCTTCTCCGACTCCTTTTGCTTCTGCTGACGCTGCGACATCAGAACACCTGCAAAAGGCAAGCTCTCCGGAATAGATCTAAGTGTCAATTGGTGCCAACCCAAACGTCAGGTATTTAGCAATGACTAAATGGAAAGCATTTTTACTACTGCTCTTGTCAGTGGCTGTTTTAGGTTGTGAGCCCGAACCTTACACCGTTGAGGTTGGTTTTACGAATGGTAGTTCCACAGGTAGGCACTCTGTCTATAAAATGACAATTACAACCGTGTCTGGCGGTAAAGCCAACTTTGCCATGGGAGGAGTGAGCGGTTACCCCGGCGCTCACTCATCAGGTGGGCGTATAGACGCTCCCGCTTACATTGAAGGCGAATGGGAAGAAGGATGGGGATTTGCAGACGATGACATCAGCTCTACACCTCATCACCGCATATCTGCACCTATTCCAGATAATGCCGAAGCCAAAATGAAAACAATGGATAATTATTACGAAAATCTCGGTCGTGACTATGGCTCGATGCAAGTTATCGTCGATGGCCCAAGGGTGCGAGTGTTTTATACCAAAGACTGCTCTATAACACTTGATGACTGTACACCCAGGGTTGGTGCAGATCCGAATGGCTGGGTAGTTAAAGATCCTAGAGGAGTGAGAGATGTCGTGGTGCTCTTTGATGGCAAAGGAGAATCCTCCCCAATTCCTTTCCCAAACACCTTTTTTGCCGATTTGGAAAAGCGTAAAAAAGCGAGTGAGTCTGAGTAGGGGAGAGGTGACACAAGCCCCAGCACGATAATGGACATGTGTTCATTGTCAAAGGGCGTCTGTTACGATCGGCGCCAAATTTAACCCCGATGTCGGATGGCGCGCGGCGGAAATCACACCAAGCTTGCGCGATCGAGAAGGCGCTTATGCCGACCTACGCGTACTTTAACGTCGGTGGTGCCATTGGCGACGATGACACAAAGCGTTAATATTTAACGTCGATGGTGCCATTGGCGTAGGTGACACAAGCCCCGGTAAGATGTCAACTATGATGCACTATGCCACCTGGGCGCCTGTCACGATCAATGCCAATATTTGACCGCCAATGTCCGATGGCGCCGTGCAACGGGCGCGCGGCGCGAATCACACCAAGCTTGCGCGATCGAGAAGGCGCTTATACCGACCTACGCGATATTCAAGATTTTTGAATACAGAGCGCTTCGCTTACAGAATACCGAAAAGAGCGTAAAGCAGTTCCTAGGACCTAGGACCTAGGACCCCAGGATCTTCCTCGCTTTTCGTCTTCTCCCTCGCAAAATCCTCCAAACACCATACAACTCAACCACCTACCTCGCTTATCCTTCCCCGCACATTCATAACCGGTGGATGATGCCATGTTATTTATTACCAGCCGTATTCCTGAGCAAGGGCCGACCAGTGAGGCCGGCCGTTGGTTAAACTTTGATAACCAAAACACCGATATCTCAAAGTGGGTGTATTTTTGCCAGCGCGCCGGGCAGGGTGAATACCAAGAGATCACCGCGGCGCCGTTTATGGCCAAACTGAAAGCCTTACCCGCGCATACCCAGGTACTGTTTTTGCTCCATGGCTACAACAACCAAATGGAGCGCAATATCTTCCCGATGGCGCAGACCTTACAACACCAGTTTGATCGCCTCGCTCCCAACGCCATGCTGGTGGTGCCGATTATCTGGCCCTGTGACGACGATGGCCGGCTCGGTGCTATCGATGACTACTGGGACGACCAACTCGCCGCCACCGCATCAGGGTTGGCGTTTAGCCGCTTACTGGCGATGTTTGATGACTGGCGCCGCGCCCCCGAGCAACAAACCACCCCGTGTAAACGACGCATGAACGTCCTTGCCCACTCCATGGGCAATCGCACCTTAATCAGCACTTTTTCCCATTGGCACCAACACGCCGGGCTCGACACCATGCCGCAATGGTTTCGGCATATCTTTATGATGGCCGCCGATGTTGATAACCAAGCCCTAGAGCCGCACCAACCGGGCAGAGCAGTACTGGATGCCGCCAAACAAGTCCACATTTACTATGCCGCCGATGATATCGCCATGGCCGCCTCAAAAGTGGTCAACGTACGCCACCGCACCGTCACCCGGCGATTAGGCATGACTGGCCCCGAAAACCTCGACGCACTCCCGGCTAACAAAGTGACGGTAACCGACTGCGACGCCTTTAATGACCAATTCGACCCCCACTGGGGCCATACTTATTTTCTCACCGACGACAACGGTCACCCAAGCCCATTGATAGAACAGATGATGGATAAGATGATAAGAGATTGAAAGCGGGGAAGAGCGGGAAGCAGTTCCTAGGACCTAGGATCCTAGGCCCTAGGAACTTTATCTACCAGAGCTGGCACGATATGCTTTTTCCGTATTCCGTATTCCGTATTCCGTATTCCGTATTCTGTAATCTTTTTCTAGGACCTAGGACCTAGGACCTAGGGCCCTAGGATCTCCCCCAACAAGGACGTTTTTATGCCCAACACCTCAATAAACAATGAAACCCTCACCGTCACTCACCACGGTGGCTATCAAACCGTGACCGGCTCTTGCCACCAGGTGGATATAAAACCGAGCGGTTTACGCTTGCTGGTTGACTGCGGTCAATACCAAGGCGATGAAGCACGGGCGGCGAGGGTGAGCTTAAATGGCAAACGCATCGATGCGCTGATCCTCACTCACGCCCATATCGATCACTGTGGTTTGCTGCCTTGGCTACTGGCGGCGGGCTTTAACGGCCCTATTTATTGCACCGAGGCTACCGCCGCTTTGGTGCCGCTATTGATTGATGATACTTTAAAGTTGCAACTCAACATGAATTACGGTGATCGTCAGCGGGTACTTGAGCGCATTTGCCAGTTAACCCTGACCTTGCCTTACAACAGCTGGCACCGGCTAAAGCCCAAGCAAAAAGGGCAGCCGGCGACCTATTTGCGCTTGCAACCGGCTGGGCATATTTTGGGCTCGGCCTATGTCGAGTTAAAACTGCCCGACGAGCAGCGCGTAGTGTTCTCCGGCGATTTAGGGCCCAGTAACACGCCACTGCTGCCCGATCTAATACCGCCAAGCCGTGCCGATATTTTGTTTTTAGAATCCACCTACGGCGATAAAACCCATGAGTCCGTCGCCACCCGCGCCCAGCGGCTTGAGGCGATCACTCAACGCTCACTAGAAGACGGCGGCGCGATATTGATCCCAGCGTTCAGTGTCGGCCGCACCCAAGAGCTGTTGTTTGATATTGAGCAGCTTATCTACCAAAAGCAGCTTGATAAGGCGCTCCCTATCATTCTCGACTCGCCCATGGCGCAAAAAGTCACGCGTCACTATCGCCAGTTTAAAAAGCTATGGAGCAAAGAGGCAAAAACCAAACTGAACCAACACCGCCATCCGTTGGCTTTTGAGCAATGCATCACCATTGATGAACACAGCCAGCACATAGCACTGGTAAACCGCCTAAAACAAACCGGCGAACCGGCTATCGTAGTCGCCGCCTCTGGCATGTGCCAAGGCGGACGCATCATGAATTACCTTGCCGCGTTACTTGAAGACAAACGCACCGATGTGATTTTTGCTGGCTACCAAGCCCAACACACCCTCGGACGTGATATTCAACAAGGCAACCAACAAGTGTGGATAGACAACACCCCAGTCAACGTTAACGCGCAAATCCACACAATTTCCGGCTACTCCGCCCACGCCGACCAAAACGATTTAGTGAGGTTTGTGCAAGGCATCCAACCACCGCCCAAACAGATCCACCTCATCCATGGCGAACCCGAAACTCAGCAAGTACTAAGTGCCAAGCTCAAGGAATTCACGAATTAATGCCTAAAAACCCACCACACCGCCTGCGCAACCTCGACTTTTCGCCACTAAGCCTTTTGCCTACAAAAATTAGCAGGTAAACTCATAGCCCATTAAAATTTACCGACTGTGCTCCTTGCACAGTCACACAAACTCTAACTATGCGCACAGGGGGAGCGACACCTCAGTGGCGGTAGCGTGGGTAAAGCACCCGAAAGGTAACTAAATCCAGATGTATAACCGTTTAAGAACGCTGTTTAATTTATTAACGGCAGAGCAACGCAAAAGGCTCATCCGGCTACAATTATTGGTTGTGCTGATGGCTTTCGCTGAGCTAACCGGCGTTGTCGCGATTGGTCCATTTATGGCTTTAGTCGGTGATATCAGCCAACTACAAGGTGAGGGCAAATTTGCACAGCTATATCAATATAGCGGGCTAGCCAATCCAAGTGACTTTATCTTCTGGGTGGGTGTAATAGTGCTCGTCGCGCTCGCTATTGCAGCGATGATCTCTATGTATACCATTTGGCGCTTATCTTTATATGCCCAGCAAGTAGGTGCGGAGTTATCAACGCGTCTTTATCGCTATTATATGAACCAGTCTTGGTTGTTTCATGCGGGCGGAAGCAGTAGTCAGCTGACTAATAAAGTTGCGCAAGAGACCAACCGCATTACTCAGACAATTATTGAGCCGACCATGCAACTGGTCGCCAAGTCCGTACTCGCGATAGTGATGGCATCAGCGATCTTTATTTATAATCCACTGGTTGCTCTCGCTGGCTTGGGTATCTTTGCGTGTGCCTACATTATTCTCTATCGTACGATACGTAAAAAGCTATCGCAAAACGGCATTAATATTACCAACGCTAATCGCCAACGTTTTACCCTGATGAATGAAGGGTTTGGCGGGATAAAAGATACGCTATTGCTGGGTCGACAAACTGACTTTAACCTGCGTTATCAAAATGCTAGTGAACGCTTTGGTTATGCGCAAGGTCGTAACCGTGGATTATCACAAGTTCCACGTTATGCCATGGAGCTTGTCGCGTTTGGCTCAGTGATTTTCCTCGTACTTTATCTAGTTAAAACACACGATGGTAACTTGGGACAAATCCTACCGATTTTGTCAGTTTACGCACTCGCCGGCTTCAAACTGCTCCCCGCGTTTCAGCAGATTTATATGGGAGTGGCACAAATTCGCGGCAACTTATCGGCGTTTGATAACCTTGAAGCCGATCTGATTGCAAGCCAGCATGTGGTTGAAACTAGCCCTACGCGAGATAAGCTCAAGCCTGAGCATCAGGTGCGGCTTGATAATGTGACCTTTCAATACCCAGGTAAAGAAGAACCCGCTCTACGCAGCTTGTCTCTCGAACTGCCCGTTAACCAGGTGATTGGTTTAGTGGGGGCGTCAGGATCAGGTAAATCAACGGCGATTGACATTTTTCTCGGCCTTATTGAGCCCAGCCAAGGTAGCTTAAAGGTCGATGGAAAGCCAATCACTGTCGATAACGTGCGTGAATGGCAGAATAATATTGGCTTTGTTCCTCAGAGTATTTTCCTTTCTGATGCGACTATTCGTGAAAACATCGCCTTTGGCTTACCAGCCGACGAAATTGATGAACAGAAAGTGCTCAAAGCCGCCAAAATGGCACACCTAGAAGAATTGCTCGAGCAATTGCCAAATGGTTTAGATACACGAGTTGGAGAGCGCGGTGTTCAGCTTTCGGGCGGTCAACGGCAACGGATTGGCATTGCTCGCGCACTGTATGATGATGCCGATGTGCTAGTGCTTGATGAAGCAACCAGTGCGTTAGACGGCATTACCGAAAAACTGGTGATGGATGCCATCCATGATTTTGCTGGCAATAAAACCATTATTATGATCGCTCACCGGCTTAGCACGGTTCAGCAGTGTGATTGTATTTATATGCTTGGAAATGGCGAGGTACTTGACGCTGGAACTTATGATGAGCTACTAAATCGTAACGCATCTTTTCAAAAAATGGCTCGCCATAGTTGAGAGTAGTTAGTATGAAAATTTTAGTCACAGGCGGCGCTGGCTTTATTGGCTCTGCGGTTATCCGCCATATTATTCAACACACCAACGACAGTGTGGTCAATCTCGATAAGCTGACTTACGCGGGTAACCTTGAATCGTTATCACCAGTATCTGAAAGCGATCGCTACGCCTTTGAGCAAGTGGATATTTGTAACCGTGCCGAGTTAGATCGCGTCTTTGCCGAGCATCAACCCGATGCGGTGATGCATCTAGCGGCTGAATCGCACGTTGACCGCTCAATTGATGGTCCCGCGGCCTTTGTCGAAACCAATATTGTGGGCACCTATACCCTATTAGAAGCGACTCGCGAGTATTGGAACCAGCTTGATGACAGTGCTAAACAAGCGTTTCGTTTCCATCATATCTCCACCGATGAAGTCTATGGTGATCTTCCACATCCTGATGATGTTGAACAGGGGGCGGAATCTGCAAATCAAGCTCTGCCGATGTTCTTGGAAACGACCCCTTATGCACCCTCAAGCCCTTATTCAGCGTCTAAAGCCTCAAGTGACCATTTGGTTCGTGCTTGGATGCGTACTTACGGACTACCAACCATAGTCACCAATTGTTCCAATAACTATGGTCCCTATCACTTCCCTGAAAAGCTGATCCCACTTGTTATTCTGAATGCCTTAGCAGGTAAAGCCTTACCTATCTACGGTAAAGGCGACCAAATTCGTGATTGGCTCTATGTCGAAGATCATGCTCGAGCGCTATATAAAGTCGTCACGGAAGGCGAAGTCGGTGAAACCTACAACATAGGTGGCCACAATGAAAATAAAAACGTTGAGGTAGTCGAAGCAGGGAAAACGCATGAAGATCCGCGCCACACCTGGCTAGCAATTTAATGACTAAGTTGTCACTTAGGCTGAAAACCGTGCGTTATGCCATATTTATTAATTAAAATAAGTGAAAATAAAGGATCAATTTGTTGATTCATTTTCAGTGCGATTTAATGGTCTCCTAACGTTTAGGAGATTAAAAATGACAGAAGATAAAAGTCCATTTATGCATTTCGTTTCCATTAGAGACATTCGCCAAGAAGGTAAAGTTGAACATACGTTATCAGATATTATTTTGATAACGATTTGTGCGGTGTTGTCTGGTCATGATACCTGGAAAGGTATTAGTGATTATGGACGTAAGCAGCGTGATTTTTTATTACGCTTTGGCTTCTCAGGTAAAACATCACCCTCGGCAGATA
>AQOF01000074.1 GCA_000565345.1 Salinivibrio costicola subsp. costicola ATCC 33508 = LMG 11651
TTTTACTGGAAGCCAGTTTTTTACAGCAGAAGTTATTGTCTGGTTAGTTGCGGAGGTGCGCCACTTGAGATTGTGAAGCAATACCTAGATCAGCAAGAAGGGTTTGATTAAAGCCACCACTTCGTGGTGGTGCGCCTTTCACCACCACCTAAATTAATTTCGCTTAGGCTCATTAGATTTAGATGGAGCACTTGGCGCTATTGGGTAGACCAGGTTAGGATTGGCCATTGTGGCCAGTAATGCACCGTGTATAGCAGGATCGCACGGTGCGGTAATCACATTTTCGACCGATCGAGGTGACGTCCAGTCTTTCGAATGGGTTGCTGCTTGTAATGCAAGTTTGGGAAAGGTGGTGGCGCCTAAGTCACTTTGTGTGGGGATCTCGGTTTGTTGCTTCAGTAACACATCACTGCTTTCAAACGCAGGCTGCATGCCATTCGCAAGCCAGTACGCTAATTCTGGTGTGTGATAAATAGGCCAACGCTTAGGATCACGATTAAAAAAATGTTGGCGGATTGTTTGATACTGATTTAAAAAAACGGGCGTTAACGCGTGAGGTATCAGTGAATAGGACATAACAACAACCTTTAACGATGGTGATCAGGCAGCGGTAGTGCCGCCTGATCACGATGCTTAAAGCAATAGGGAGTGATGGCTTTTGGCTAGTGACACTTAGCGCAATTTAAAGTTATTAACCATCCGATCCAACTCTTCGTTAGAGTGGGTGAGTGACTTGGTGGCGGCAGAGGTTTGATTCCCGCTATCCACGAGTTTGCTCACCATATCGCGGATCGACAACATGTTCTTACTGAGCTCTTCAGCAACTGAACTTTGCTGCTCGGTAGCCGTTGCAATCTGTGTACTCACATCGTCAATTTCAGTGACCGACGCGCTCATAATCGTCAAGCTATTTGAGACTTCCGAGGTTTATCAGCCGTGGTTTGACATTGCTCTTTGGTTTTTTCCATCGCTTCAACCACGCTGGACGTGCCATCGAGTAATGCAGTGAGCATGTCAGAGATTTCGGTTGTGCTGCTTTGTGTACGCGCCGCTAACGCGCGGACTTCATCGGCGACAACCGCAAAACCACGGCCTTGTTCACCAGCACGTGCTGCCTCAATCGCCGCGTTTAACGCAAGAAGGTTAGTCTGCTCTGAAATATCGCCAATCACGGTTAAGACGTCACTGATCCGGTTTGCATCTGTATTCATGCTGGTAATACGGCCCGACATTTCTTCCACTTCATCAACCAGCGCACTGACCGTGACGACAGCGTTATCAACCACTTTTAGTGACTGATTGGCTTCTTTGCTGGCCGCTGCAGTAATGTTTTTAGATTGAGACACGTTCTCAGCAATACTCCCTCCGTGCGCTCTCGCTCATTTGAGTGATTGCGGTGACCACTTGCTCGGTTTCTGCTGAGTGAGCATCTAATACAGCTTCATTTTCACTGGTCGTTTGTGATAACTGGCTGATATTGGCCGAAATCGCCTGGCTGGACTCTGCTACGCTCAACATCATATTTTGTAAGTTTTCGACGAACCGGTTGAAGCCATCACTGATCTGGCTAGGTCATCATTACCGTTAACGTCGAGGCGTGTTGTTAGATCGCCCTCGCCGCGAGAGAGATCAAGGACCGCTTCTTTAAGCTTAAGGAGGGTCGATAAGAGACCTGAATAATGCCATAAATGGCGCCCAGGCTGACGATCAAGAGTAATATCCCTGTGCCTACCGACTCGATTTGAGCATCGGTGACTTCAGCCAGTGCTGTTTTTTGATCGACAAAGACCATCAAGGTCCAGTATCTCCCCTCGGTCAAATTTACCCGTTGAAAGTAGCCATCAAATTGGATGCCGCTATAGGGAAACGTGAGGTGACCTTTTTCATTGCTGCGGAACATACTCTCCATTTCAGAGAAGTTTGCACTGACTTGCGACGGTGTTTTACCAATATCATTCGGATCATCACTGGCAAAAAAGACCGCGTTTTGATCGGTGAGTGTGGCTGCGCCGCCCGCAAAGCGCATTTGGCTTACCTGAGTGATCACATTTTGTAGCGGAATGTCCCCCAGTAAGGCACCAATAAACCGTCCATTCTCAAACACGGGTGCGACGGCACTGATCACTTTCTCACCTGTTACTTTGTCCGTATAAATTTCAGACAAATGAATGTCTTGGCTGGATTTAACTGCACGGTACCAATCACGATCGCGAAAATCGTATTCATTGGTGGTAATCCCGTCGCTTGAGTGATTTGACATATACGAACGGCCACTCTCGTAAGTCATAATCACATTAGCGATACCTGCCGTATCGGCAAGCATCCGTACTTGGGCAACATTCTCTGATTCGGTCAAATTTCTGGCGAAGTGCCCGGCGCCTTTTTCAACCGCGTTGAGTTGGGATTGAACTAATTGCTCTAATTCAAGCACATGGTGATCGACCTTATTTTGCGTTTGTTTCACCAGGGCACTGACCATGTTGTCACGTAATGACATCGCATTCAGCGAACCGAGGACGACCAGAGAGAGGGTCACAAGCAAACCCACTCCCAAAATAATGCGAGATTTAAACCCTAAGGTCATAGCGATTACCCCTTACTGAGCGTGCAGTAAACTGTCTAAAAAGTAAGGGTGAATTCCTTGCAAGGTAGGAACCTATTGCCCGCTTTTTTATGCGGTTATGATAAGACCACCAAGGAGTCACCCAGCCAACACTTTCTTTTACAAGATTGTCATTTTCTTTTAAAAGACTGTCAGTACAAGTTGCTTCATAAACAAAGAAGATTTCTTGATAAGAATAACACTAGAGTGGGTTCTACGATTTTGCCAACTTAAAAAACAAAAAATGTATGACAATCTAGCGTCATTTTAGCCTTGAGTGAGTCATGAAAATAAGACAGAAGAAGATGGTTTAAAACGGTACGTGTGGTAGAGAGGGAGGACAAACGTTATCGTATTTGCAGGCTGAGTGCGGTTCGGCACCAACTCACCGTGTTTGGTGCCTGAGTGTGTAAAACGTTGATCACGGTAAGTGTGAGTGAAGTACGGTTTCAGCGCTCGGTCGTATCGGTCGCTGTTTCAGGGATAATAAAGGCCTCAGGTTGAGCGCGATACTTGTTAACAGATGATAAATAGACATCACGTTGCCAATCCACCAAAACATTGGCTTCTTGTTCGTAAAGGCTTTGTGGCGCTTGGTTATTCACCACTTTCCAGACGGCATACGCAGCTTGTTTATCAAGCTCTATTTTTTGTTTTTCGTCAGCTGGAAGGTTGGCTAAGTTGATATCCATTAGTACGTTCTCATGGTAATCGGAATGAATCGATCCTAACCGAGCAGGGTGTGCTCGGCAAGATTTACCCGCGATTAACGAGGTACTGACATTATAATCTATGTGTCTGTTACGCTGGTCGCCATGTATTGTATACCGACTGGAAAACAGAATGACGTTTGACGAGCAAGACAGACAAGCTCTGCACCAAACTTGGATGTCTTACAAAGCCAAAGCACGGATCACACAAAGCGAAATGGCAAAAAAGTTGGAAGTGAGCCACCTAACGTTTTCTCGCAGTATCCATGGTGATGGTGTACTAGAGAGCCGGTTTGTATTCGCCTTTTGTCATGTCATGGGCGTTGAGCCAAACAAAATTTTGCCCAGCTTACGTAATCGTGAGCAAGTTAGCCAAGACGTATTAGTTACCAACAAAGTCGTTGTTGATGGTGATATTGAAGCGGTTTACTACGAGGGCCATACGGTGATTATCGAATACCGTAAGCCGCTGGCGCCATCAGATGATACGACGCTTGAACGGGTTTCTTGAGCGACGAGCAGGTTCTGGCCGTTGTGGATCAGGCCTTTGTGAGAGCTGAGCCATAATTGCCGCACGTTCGTCGTCAGTCATTTTGCCCCAGTTGATGATTTCATCGAGTGTGCGCTTACAGCCGACACAGACATCGTCTTCACGACGACAATGACCAATACACGGGGTTAACACAGACGCTCCTTAACCTATCACGGGAAGGTAACGGACAGCCCGGTTGGCTACCCGTTACCTTGTTATGGCTCTTTGTTTTGAGTATATCGCGTTGTTTAACGTGTCACCATGCCTCTGGCTTGCTGGGCACGCTCTTCATCACTGGCTTCGGCGGACGCTGGGGTGACTAACGCGGTTTGGCACGCTGGGCGTTCAGCCAGTTTATCGATCCAGGCTTTTAACGCGTCCAGTCCAGTGACATCAATACCACTCCATGCATGAATTCTTGCCCAAGGCCACGTGCCATATCAGCGATCGTATAGCTATCACCGGCAAGGTAAGAGTGACGTTGCAACTGATGGTCAACAACCTCAAGCAGGCGGCGCCCCTCTTTTTGATAGCGTTCAATGGCTGCGGGGATGTTCTCTGGGAAATAACGATAGAAGACATTCGCTTGCCCCATCATGGTCCAACGCCCCCCATTTGAAACATCAACCACTGTATCGCTTGTGAGCGCGCCTTAGGATCTTCAGGTAAAAACTGCCCTGTTTTTTCCGCGAGATAAAGCAAAATTGCCCCAGACTCAAAGACTGGAAAATCGCCATGACTTTTATCGACAATCGCAGGAATACGCCCATTGGGATTAATGGCGAGAAAGTCAGGTTGTTTTTGTTCGTTAGCCATTAAATCAATGGGATGGAGCTGATAGGCCAATCCCATTTCTTCCAGTGCAATTGCGACCTTTTGACCGTTCGGGGTCGCAGCAGAATAAAATTCAATCATCGTTGCTCCTTGCTTTATCGGTAGGAGATTTATTCGCCACCAGGCTAATGAATTGGCTCTGATCGCGATGAGGTTGTTCGGTTCAGTATTGGGGCCAATGCGTTTTAGATCAATCAATGGATTGTTATCTGTGTGATTGACCATGTGAGTGACAGTGTCACGCCGTCTTGTTGCGGACGGTGAGCCGCGGTGAGTTGAGCTTGATGAAAATCGGCAATAAGACGCGCGATATAGAGGCCTAAACCGAGATGAGGTTTATCGGCGCCGTGATGAGCGGGCCGAACACTCACCATAGAGTGAAAGAGCTGTGTGCGCATATCACTCGGGAGCAGTGGCCCGGTATTAGTGACGGTCATGGTCACTTTGTCAGCATGCACGCTAAGCGCAAGCGTAATGGGCGCCGCACCGTCGTCAAACTCCACCGCGTTGGCGATCAATTTGTCGAGCAACTGCGCCAAATAATCGGGGACACCTTCAAGCGTGATGATCTGTTCAGGGAGCGTCAGCGCGAACGTCTTTTCTGGATACGCCAGTCGATACCCTTGAGTGCATCCATCTAGCAGTGCATTGAGGTTAACACGCTCTTTATCGGCGTTGTCAAAGCTTTGTTCTAGACGCGTCGCTTCGGTCAGGGTTGATAAAATGCCGGCAAGGCGTTGAACCCCATCTTGAGCGCGATTGATATAAGTAAGCTGGCTGGGATCGGTTTGGGTGTACGCCATATTTTCAAGCGAGGATCGTACGACGGCAATGGGCGTGCGTAACTCATGGGACAGGCGCGAGGCCATTTTTTCTAGATACTGATTATAGCCAGCAATGCGTCCGACCATATCGGCCATGGTGCGTGACAGGCGACCAATTTCATCTTGGCTGTCTGCGGTTGTGATGGCGCCTGTGACGCGTCCTTGGCTGTCAATGGCGTGATCCGCTTCATGTTGTAAGCGACGTAAACGCTTAGCAATGTGCGAGCCAAATAACAACAGCAATAAAACGCCCGTGCAGATCACCGCGAGCATCACCGAGAAAAGCGTTTCGAGAGCGTCATTACGTAAACTGCGAATGCCATTGGTGGTTTCTTCAACGATCACCGCGCCCGCGACGTCATTGTTGAGCCAAATGGGATAGGCGGCGGAGAGAATCATGGCTTGGCCATCATCCGAACTGCGCCACCCTGCATAAGGCGCCCTTGTAGTGCCTGCTGTGCCTGTACACCTTTGTAAATAGAAGCTTGTTGCATCGCATCGATAAAATGATCAGGTGGTGTCACTAGCAAGCGATCGTACCAAGGGCGGAGCAGTGTATCGGTAAGCCAAGTAATCAATCCGTGGCGCGTTTGTGGCGCCGATGATGACTGCCAGACACCGTTTGAGGTTTGGATATCGCCATCTTTAGCAAGCACTCGGCTATGTGTATCTACGACCCAAACGCGCGACGCGTCATTATTCATGCGTTCAATAAGAGTTTGAATCGCGGCAGAGGGGGTCATAAAACTGCCAAGTGACGTCGGTGTGCGTGTGGAGGCTGTGCCAATAATGGCACGTAATGGGCGCTCGAAACTATCGTCCAGATCGTAGTAGGCCAGCCCGAGTTGTTGACCCACCCAATCTGATGGAAGTTTTATCTCAACTTGATAGCCAGTGTCTGTCGTACGCCATTTGGCGGCAATGGGTAAAGGTTGCGTCGGCCCCTCAGTTTCATGTTGATTGGACTTTACAGGCAATCCACTTGCTAAATGTGTCACATGAGCATCGCGTGAGCGCGGATCTTGGCTGAGGGCCACGCGGTAAAACGCGCCTTGGGGAGAGGTTAGTGCAACAATAAGATGATCCTGACTGGTGAGATCGCTCTGATCTTGCGAAGGGGTGGGGGTCGCATCGACAATATCGAGCGCTAAGTAGACGGCGTGGTCATTGCTTGCTGTCAGTACCGACAGGGATAGCTGCTCGCTGTGATAGGGGCGTTGATTGAAAATTAACCCGTCACGCTGATAGTTGCGCTGATGCTGCTGATAGCGTTGCCACTCGCGTAGATCACCATCCAGAGTAATGGGGTGGGTAAGCCGAAAAGCATGCAAATCTTTACCTGGATCGAGGCGCGTTGGTGAGTGACGATGAGTGAAAAGTGCCGGTCGGTCGTTCATCCCCATTGCAAATGCGCGAGCTGTGCCCATCAGAGTTTGTTCTTGGCCCTGACGTAAGACGCTTTCCATCTCCCAGACATATTGATAACCCAGGTAAGGCAAGAGCAATAAAAAGCTAGAGAGCACGACAATTTTAGTCCGGATCCCGACCAAATAAGGCCATAAACCTTGAGTCAGCCGACGCCATCTTGCCATTATATTGGTGCCTCATCCCAGCGATACCCCATGCCATAGACCGTCCGAATACAGTCAAACTGGTTATCAATGGCCATAAACTTCTTCCGAATCCGCTTAATGTGCGAGGTAATGGTACTGTCATCCACAACAGCATGTGCCTCATCCATTAAAGCTTGTCGGCTCTTCACGTGTCCCGGGCGTTTAACCAGGGCATGGACCATCCAAAATTCAGTCACGGTAAGATCAATCAGCTGGTCATGCCAGTACACACGCATACGATCAAGATCGAGATAGAGCGGCCCAGATTGCAAGCGTTTGTCTTCTGTCGACGGTGCTTGTGCTAAGAGATCGCTACGGCGAAACAAAGCGGCAATGCGCGCCATCAAATGCGGGAGCGACACATCTTTGGTTAAATAATCGTCTGCTCCCATCCGCAATCCCACCACGGTATCGATATCACTATCACGCGCGGTCAGAAAAATAATGGGCACGGTCGCTGATAGTGCGCGTAATGCTTGGCATAGCGCAAAGCCGCCATCAATTTCATTGCCTAAACCAATATCAATAATGGCTAAATCAGGTAGCCGCTGCTCAAAAGCGGTTTGGGCGGATGGACGATCGGCGTAGGTACTAACCTGATAGCCTTGGCGACGAATCACATCGGCATAGTTATCGCGAATGGCGGCTTCATCTTCAACAATTGCTATCTGCTTCATGGTACGGGATAGGTCACGAGTGTTGCAGTGACTATACCCAAACTCAGCGCAGAGAAAACCCCTTTTGCCGGATTCCGCGCAATTGCCATATTTTTGCCATTATTGATCGTCACATTGCCATTTTAATAGCCGTAAATTGCCTGATCCGCTTGTTTTAATGTCCTCATTGCCAGCACGGCACAACAACCACTCTTTCGAGGACGAGAACACTATGGATATTAAAAAAGCACTCACACATTCTGTATTTGCGGTTTCTATGTTTGTTGTTGCAACACCACAAGGCATGGCCGCCACGCAAGTCGAGCGAGACAAAAAGCCAGAATTGATCGGTATGGGCAGCGGCGCTATTGCTGGTGCAGTGGTCGCAGGACCGGTCGGTGCGGTGGCTGGCGCCATCATAGGCACAGTGATGGGGCAAAATGCGAGTTTTGAAACCCTTGCGACTGAGCAGCAAGATACGATTGAAACCATGAATGCGAAAAATACGCAACTGAGTCTTGTCACGCAAAAATATAATGAGGCGCAGTTAGAGCTTGCCCGCCTGCGTGCAGAGCAACATTCTATTGAGGACATAGACTTGGCGATGAATATTCAGTTTCGAACCAGCTCGGCCGAGATTGAACCTCACTTTATGATTCAGCTGGATGAATTAGCGAATTTTATCCAACAAATGCCCGAGGCACAGTGGCAATTAGCCGGTTATGCAGACCCGCGCGGTCGTCAATCTTACAATCAAGATCTGTCTGAACGCCGTGTACAGGCGGTGAGAGATTACTTGGTGTCAGTCGGGGTTAGCGCGAACCAGTTAGATACGATTGCCTATGGCGACAGTCAGCCACTGGCCGATCAAGCCAGCAATGAGGGCTTTTTCTTTGACCGTCGTGTCACCCTTTCACGTGTCAAAGGCGGGCAAATGGCACAGGCACAGTAATCGTCGCTTTATCGTTTTGGGGCTGGGCTACCATGCAACGGCCTAGCCCATCGCAAATGTTACAGAGTTATCCTCGGCAACCAAGGAAGATACCATGATTAGACCGGCAACCCTTCACGATATTGATGCTATTTGCGCCTTGTGTGTGCGCTGTCAGCCTGATCCCCTTTCGTTGAGTCAAATGAAGAAAACGCTCACCGACTTGATTCACGCAGAGGATGCTAATGTCTTAGTCGCAGAACTATGTGGATTGGTGGCAGGCGTGGTGGCATTCAACGTGATCTTACAACTGGATAAATCCAACCATTTAGGGCGTATCAGCACCATTATGGTAGATGAGCACTTTCGGGATATGACCCTCGGCCGACAGTTGCTCAGTGCCGCGGAGACCTATTTATTGGCAAGAGGGTGTGATCAGATTGAAGTGGTCCCAAGTTATCACAAAGCCGATGCGCAAAGCTTTTACCTGCACTGCGGTTTTCAACTCACGCCAGAGCGACTGATTAAAGCGTTAGCGGCGTAGCCACGCGCCAAAGGCTTTATCTTTGCCACTTTGCGGACTGGGGAGCTTGGTTGGCCATTCGCCAGTCGCTTCCCAGATTAACAAGGCTTGTTTGGCCGCGAGGCCGCCCCCGTAGCCAATTAATTGCCCTTGGCGGCCAATGATACGGTGGCAAGGAATGATGATAGAAATCGGGTTTTTGCCATTCGCGCCGCCCACCGCTTGGTTGGCTTTTGGATTGCCGATGGCATTGGAAATGGTCTGATAGCTGGCAGTGTGCCCATACGGAATGGTTTGCAAAGCGGCCCACACGCGGCGTTGAAACGATGTACCATGCGGGGCAAGTGGCAGAGAAAATGCCTGCCGCTTTCCTGCAAAATATTGATCTAGTTGACGGCATGCTTCATCCAGTATGGGGTCACCGTCGGGCGCGATGCTTGCTGCTGAGGATGACGGTGCTCGGCGAGGCAAGTATAGCCCCGTGAGCCCATTGGTATCCGCTTCTAATGTCAGCATGCCTAATGGCGATGGATATCGGATAACTGGCATGACACATCCCTGTGGTCGATGATTACTTCTTATCTTGATTGCAATAGGCGCAGGCTGTTAAGAACGCATGCTCTTGAAACTGCTTTAAGCCCAATTCTTTTAGATTGACATCGATCGGGTGGCGTTTGAGTGTTTGCTTCATGATGTTATTAGGCAGCACTTCTGCTTCAACCCCATCGATAAGCTGCAAGACCGCTTCCATTTTAAAGCCCGCACTGCTTCCGGCGAATTTACCTTTAGTTTGACGCTCGCGGATCACAATCTTTTCTACTTGATAGTCTTCGACCAGCTTGCCCATGGTGCGGTGGAAATGTTGAATGCTTTCTTGTGATTCGGGTGATGGCACATTGATTTTCTTTGCTCGACAATCAGGTACCGAAAAAAGGTCATTCTCGCTATCTAGCAATACCAGGTTGGCTTCGTTGCCTTTTAGATCAACCGCGCATACTCTCATTGTTTTCTCTCTATCGTTTATTTAGCAAAGCCACAGTCTTTGGTGAAACACAGCCTTTGGCCAAAACAACCTTTGGCCAAAATGGTCACTGAGGCGAGGCAGTATACGCAAAAGCGCCTGCGACGTCACAGGATTAACGAAATGCGTCGACACAGATATCTAGTGCCCCTTCACTGGTAGCGCGTGCGATGCGCAGATCGTGGCGCCTACCCAAGTCGATATACTCCACCTCGCGAAAATGGTTACTGCGCACGGAGTAGAAGGTTTTCACAACTGGACGCGTGATGTCATCAAGGTTCTCTTGCCACACTAAACCAATACGCCCATCGACAAGTTCCACTAACGAACCAATCGGATAAAAGCCAATACACTGAATAAACGCACGCAACAAAGTGGGATCCAAATGAAACGGAGTCAGTCCCATCATGATTTTAAACGCTTCTGACGGTGACATGGCTCGCTTATAGCAACGATCGGCGGTGAGCGCATCATAGATATCGACAATGCCACTCATGCGGCCAATCGTATGTATTTCTTCACCTTGTAATCCGTTAGGGTAGCCATTGCCATCAAGCTTTTCATGATGCATCAAACTGACATCACGTGCCACTTGCGATAAGTCGGGAATACTGTCTAACACCGGTTGAGAAAAGACCTGATGGAGCTTCATGTGATCGAATTCTTCAGCGGTCAGTTTGCCAGGCTTATTCAAAACCTCATCGGCAACTAATACTTTACCAATATCGTGCACAATTCCACCCACAGCCAACTCTTGTAAAGTATGGTGATCGAATCCTAAATGCTTACCAAAATTAACCAGCAAAAACGCGACGTTAAGCGAGTGCTCCATCAAGTAGGCACTTTTATCTCGAATACCACTGATCCAGGCAACGGCGTGCTGTCGTTCAAAAATATTATCAACAATACTGAGCCCTAAATCCTCAATAGGGGCCATATCGATAGGCTTGTTGGCGTAGATATCTTTTAATAACCGACAAAGCTGTTGTTTTGAGGCATCGATTAATTCTCGGGCTTGTTCCATATCCGCCCCTGTCGCGGCATACTTCCCTCTGACCAAAGGGCCTTTGTAGTGGATCTCATCCAGGTTTAAAAGTTGGTCCGCATCAACCAAATATGCTGCACCCCACTTTGACGCAGCTTTTCAATCGTTTCAGGTCGACGCACATAGCCAGGCTTTGCCATGCGTGTGCGGGAGTGTTCAGTTTCGATGTGTTCAACATACATGCCGAGGGTTAGCTGTTGTATACTAATTTTTTGCAACATCCTAGATTGCCCTTCCTACATCATCATCCTGATATGAATATCGGGAACAGTATCGCTCAAAGGGCGTACCTACGCTATTTAAATGCGGAGAAAATTAAGTTTCTGTGCGGACAAGACCAGTAGCTCTGTGATGCGCTATGTGTGATATACTCTCGTGCTTAATATCTATCTTTCTGAGCGTTTTATGCAGATTATTGCCAAACATACCGATGAGCGGGTGCTACCGCTAGAGAGTAAAACCGTTATCAAGCGTGATGCAGCACGCGCGATTGTTTTGCAGGGTGATGAGATCTTACTGATGTATACCGCACGCTATGATGATTATTCACTGCCAGGTGGCGGAATTGACCAAGGGGAAACCCAAGAGCAAGGCATGATCCGCGAACTGCAAGAAGAGACGGGTGCCCGAGGTATCCGAGATATTGAACCGTTTGGCTGTTTTGAGGAATATCGTCCTTGGCATCGCGACGGCGCCGATGTGATGCACATGCTCTCTTACTGTTTTTATTGCCAGGTGGATCGTGAGCTTGGAACGCCGACATTTGAACATTATGAGCGACATAATGGGATGCGCCCGGTATGGGTACGTTTGAATCACGCGATTGCGCATAACAAAGCGGTGATGGCAAACAGCGACAAAGCGGGCCAATCGTTGGTACGAGAAACCATGCTCCTTGAGATGATTGCTCAGCAACGTGATAGCACCCAGCAAGCCACAGCGTAATCGGGTAGGATCGCTTCATGGACAAAGCGCAACTGATTAAATTGGCCAATATGCCCATGCCGTTTGGCAAATACGCCGGCCGTGTATTGATTGATCTGCCTGAAGAATACTTGCTGTGGTTTCAAAACAAAGCGGAATTCCCCGACGGCGAGCTCGGTGACTTGATGCAATTGTGCTTGGCACTCAAGGTCGAAGGCTTAGACAGCGTCGTTAAGCCTTTAAAGCGGATATAACCAGCCTCAAGCCAAACAGTCAGGCCACCAGCCTGGCTGTTTTTCCCTTATCTCAAGCTGGTAACTAGGAGCAAGCTATAGGTTGTTTAAATTGTTTTTGCCCCTTTATGAGTTACAACCCAAAGTTCAAACAGTGATGTTGAGGTAACTTTGATATACAAAAAGTAATGAACAGCAAAAGAAAAAAGCTGAGCCAATTTGTTCACACTATTCAGTTAGCATGAGCTTTGCTTTAAGAAACGTAAGTTTGATGTCGTCAGTTTTGGTGAACTTGAACTTGAACTTACCGTCAGTAGAAGCGTTAAACCTTTCAAAATAGTATTCAAGTAGCGGATCGTACCTGCCACCGTGAACCCAAGTGTAGAACTTACCAAGTTCATAACGTAACTCTTTATCAAGTTCAGATCTTATTCTCAGCTCACTATCGTTTGCTAGGTCAACGATGTTCATTTCTTGAAGATTCGTCTTAATCTCTTCAATCAGAGGTAGGAGGTATTGAGCGACAATTACGGTGGCCGGTCTAGCGACAATTATCTTGGCCGGTTGATCTGATAAGGTTCGGTACAGCAGAACGGAGGGAGTTCACTGTGCCGGGAACACGAATCACGGATCAACAGGTCACGATCTATATGACTCACAGAAAACAAAAAAGCCAAGCTGTTGCTGCTGCTAAAGCAGGTATTTCAGAGCGGTCAGCCCGGCGTCTTGATAAAGCCAATCAACAAACAAACGACGGTAAGCGCCAGTGGCGCACACG
>AQOF01000075.1 GCA_000565345.1 Salinivibrio costicola subsp. costicola ATCC 33508 = LMG 11651
CGACATCGGCGCGCTCTGGCGTGGATGATGCGCATGGGATTGCGTGTTAGGCAAGAGCGAGGGCAGTATCAGTCGTGGCGCGCGGCGGATATTTTAATCGTGACGTTTGGAAAAGCCCTGGGCGGTGGCGGGGGCGGCAGTGCTGGCTTCTCCCACCATCATTGACTATTTACGCCAGTTCGCTCGCCATTATGTGTACTCGACGGCTATGCCACCTGCGCAAGCGGCACTCATTGAGGATGCGATGAGGCTGGCACGAACAGAGCACTGGCGGCGAGAAATACTCAGCGCCCATGCTGAACAGCTAGCGCAAGGCCTCCAGGACTGGTTAGAAACCGACTCTGCTTTCGAACCGCATTCCTTCAGTACTCATTCTTTAGATAAGCAGCCCTTCCCGCAACTGCTTGCAACGCCTAGTCCGATCAAGCCGCTGATTATCGGCGATTTGGCAGCATTACAGCAGGTGAATAACGCTCTGATGAAGGCCCATATCCGAGTAGGCGCGATTCGGCCACCGACTGTGCCTGCTAACACCGCACGCTTGCGGATCAGCCTGTCTGCGCAGCATCAAAAAACAGATATCACCGCATTGATTGAGGCGTTTAAGCCGGTATTAGCGAGCGACAAAGCGTGTGGGGTGACAGCATGACCGTCGCCGATAAACAAGCGATTGCTCAAGCGTTTGGCCGAGCCGCGCCCCATTATGACGACAGCGCGACGCTGCAGCGCCGTGTCGGCCAGCGGTTGATGGCATTGGCTGAGTCAGAGCAAAAGCAAAAGGCTGTCCGTCTCGGTACCGTCTTAGATGTCGGCTGTGGCACCGGTTATTTCACTCAGCAGTGGATGACTCATGCCAAGACAGTGATTGGACTGGATCTCAGCGCCCCCATGCTTGCGACGGCAAAAGCGCGCTATGACGATGCCATGCTAGCCGTACAAGCAGATGCGGAGCATTTGCCGCTGGCTGATAACAGTGTCGATCTAGCATTTAGCTCGTTAGCGCTGCAATGGTGTGATGATTTACACGTGCCATTGGCGGAGCTGAGTCGGGTCGTCAAACCCGGCGGGAAAATTCTTGTTTCGACACTGCTCACCGGATCCTTGTGTGAACTCGATAGCGCGTGGCAACAAGCATGCGGCACGTCACGAGTGAACCGCTTTATCTCCTTCTCAGAGTTACAGCAGGCGACCCAACGCGCCGGGCTGATGCACGCAACCGTGTTGCACGAAAGCGAACAGCTGACCTTTGCCAATGCCCATGCGGTGATGAAAAGCTTAAAAGGCATTGGTGCCACCTATCGCCCGCAAGGTGCGGGGCAGCAAGGGCTGGCGACAAGAGCGCAGTTTAGCGCGGTGGAGAAGGCGTATCAGCGTTTTGCGCTCGCCGCCAACACCTTACCGGCGACCTATCAAATTGGCTATATAGTGATTCACCATCATGCATGACAGTTACTTTATTACCGGCACCGACACCGAAGTAGGGAAAACCTATACCACGGCGGCGCTGTTGCACGCTTTTATCGCGCGAGGCTATCAAGCGGTGGGCTACAAGCCTGTCGCCGCTGGTGCTGATTTAGCGCCTGATCACCAACTAAATAGTGACGCTGTCACTTTGCAGCGCGCCAGTGCGATCGCATTGCCGTATGCCGCGATCAACCCAGTGTTGTTAGAAACGCCATGTTCGCCGCATTGGGCGGCCGCGTTAGCCAATACGCCCATTGATACCCAGATGCTAAGCGATGGGTTAGCACATTTAAAACAGCAGGCTCGCCCGGTATTGGTAGAAGGTGCCGGCGGCTGGCAAGTGCCACTGAGTGAGACGGAAACGCTGGCCGATTGGGTAGTTACCCATCAGCTGCCAGTGATCATGGTGGTGGGGATTAAACTTGGCTGTTTAAACCATGCTTTGCTCACTGCAGAGGCCATTCGTGGCCGCGGGCTTGAATTAGCCGGATGGGTGGCAAACGCCGTGGATCCCAAGGCACAGCACAGTGACGAGATGGTGCGCTATTTAAACGCCCATTTAGATGCGCCTTGTCTCGGGCACTTGCCGTTTGCTGCCGATGCCTCACCAACACAATGCGCGAGTCACTTAGATGTTTCGCAGTTGTAAACAATTTATGGAAATGTAGCGATCAAAAAAGCCAGCGCTATGCTGGCTTTGTCTATTCAGTCGCTGATGCAGATAGACCGTTACTTTTGGTCGCCTCGCACGCCCATTAAGCTTTGCTGTATCTCTGCCATTTGACGTGCCGCCGACGCGTCATCTGACGCTAATCCAAGCTCTGAACAGGCTTCATCAAAGCTCATGCCGAGATGACAGGTTAAGATGTCGATCGCGACGCGGTAATTTTCTTGCTCTGCCATGGTCTCACTCCATTGATAACGCGTTGCAAGGATGAAGTATGCAACAGTTTGTGATTTATACTGTCTGATGAGGGTGTCTGCGCGTTGCGAAACAGCCTCGTGAGTGTCGTAGTTTTAAACAGCTGGGTATAAATTAGCCTGACTCGAGCGCGAAGACAACTCGACCAAAGTCTATAGTCGTGGCTTTTTGTCTTTTTTATTGGCTTTTTCTGTATTGTTTATTTTTAAACCATTGAAAAATAAGACAAATATATAGCTTGGCGAGAAGTCACATTTTGTTTAGATTAGATGGGAATAACGTGCCACACTAACTGGTCGGAGCTTGATGACGACATCACTTTATTGGTAACAAAATGCATCAAAGGATTGTTTTTATCTTGAATGCCCATACTATTTTCATCAATACAGCTTTCACCAATACAATTTTTACTAATACAACGTCCACCAATACAATTTTTACCAATACAACAAGCAAGCGCTGAACACTGGGTTTAAGCGACGGAGAGACATAATGAAACGCATAGGATTATTTCTTGCTACCAACTTTGCGGTACTGATTGTATTTAGCATTGTGCTAAATATTATTTATGCCGTGACTGGCATGCGGCCGGGGAGCTTGTCCGGACTGCTAGTGCTGGCGGCCGTCTTCGGTTTTGGTGGTTCGATCATTTCGCTACTGATGTCTAAATCGATGGCGCTTCGTTCTGTCGGCGCGCAAGTGATTGAGCATCCACGTAACGAAACCGAGCACTGGCTAATGAACACCGTGAGCCAACAAGCACAACGTGCTGGGATTGGCATGCCAACGGTTGCGATTTATAACTCACCCGATATCAACGCCTTTGCCACCGGTGCTAAGCGTAACGATTCTGTCGTGGCGGTCTCGACCGGGTTAATGCAAAACATGACCCGCGATGAAGCCGAAGCGGTACTGGCGCATGAAATCAGTCACATCGCTAATGGCGACATGATCACCATGACCTTAATGCAAGGCGTCGTGAACACCTTCGTGATCTTTATTTCACGTGTGATCGCAGGGGCAGTCAGTGGCATGAATAGTGACGAAGAAGGCGAAGGCGGCGGCAACTGGATGATGTATTTCCTGATCTCTTCCGTGTTGGAAATCGTCTTTGGTATTCTGGCCAGCATCCTCACCATGTGGTTTAGCCGTCATCGTGAATTCCGTGCCGATGCCGGATCTGCGCAGCTGGTGGGCAAACAGAAAATGATTGCAGCACTTGAGCGCTTAAAAGTGAGCCAAGAGCCACAGCTAGAAGGATCGATGATGGCGTTCGGTATCAACGGCAAGAAAACGCTGAGCGAGTTGTTTATGACGCACCCGCCGCTAGAAAAACGCATTGATGCCTTGCGTCGTGGTGATCACTTATAACGGGCGCTTTTTCATGCTCGACCACAGCCAGCATCAAATCATGCTGGCGAATGATAGATAACATGTTTAAGCGGCCTGCGGGTCGCTTTTTGTTTGTGCACGACGCCATTTGATCACGTCACTGGCTAACACAGCGCCAAACACGATCAACGCCATCGCCGCCAGAGTGAGTATGCTAACCGTTTCACCGAAAACCGGTATGGCCATTAACGCGGCCACCACAGGCGTAAATGCCCCATCGCGGCACTCATTTCAGCTCCTAACCGGCGAATGGCAAAGGCGTAGCTGTAGTTGGCAATAATCCCCACGCCCAAGCCTTGAGCAAGAATGTGATAACCAAGTTCATCGAATGGCGCTTGGAGTAGGTTAAACGAAATAAGCCACTCAATGCGCCCACCGGCAGCAATAATACAGCCGATATCGCTAATACCGCACCGGCTTCCGCAGCACTTAATCCTGTCACGCGTACGCCAATGGTAAACCAGGCCCAACTGATACTGGCTGCGAGCAAAATCAGATGGCCTTGGGTGACAGGCCAAGGTGAAAAGAACAAGGAGTGCCATAAAAATGCGCCAATACCGAGCACAATCAGACTAATGCCTAATCGTCGTCCCATGGAGAGCGATTCGCCATAAACAGTCCAAGCAATGGTGGAAACAAACAGCGGTAAGATCCCAGGTATTAATGAGGCTCCGTCAGCCACAGGCGCAAACTGCATCCCCGTGGCAGCCAGCAGATAAAACGGTAATCCTGCGCCAAATGCAATCGCAAACAGATAACGTTTGGGGGTAGTGACAATATGGCGTACTCGATGACGACTCAACCAACCAAATAACAACGCGGCGGGTAAGAAGCGCAATAAGGCAATATCGCCACTGGTCAATACCGATTGGCTGGCCTGACGTAATGAAATAAATAAGCTTGCCCAGATGGTCACGGTCAAGCCCATGGCAAGCATGCCCAATAAACGTTGTGAAGGTGCAGGCATCATTAATCACTTCCTTGTCGATTCGTTATTTAAGTGTGACAGCGTCAAAGAAGAGATTGGTGGCAAAATAAAGGATGATTTGAGCCAGGATTAGCGATTATCATCTTTTTATGGCTATAAATTAATAAAAACCATCAAGGAGGCGGTTTGGACAATAAAGACAAAGCGATTCTTGCGTTATTGCAGGATGATGCGCGCCGTACTGTTGCCGAGATAGCCGATGAGGTTGGGCTCTCGTTTTCGCCGTGCGCAAGACGGATTAAAAAGCTTGAGGCTGATGGGATCATTGCCTCATACCAGGTCACACTCAACCGTCAGCGGATTGGGCTAAACATGACATTTTTTGTCAATGTCAGCCTGAGTAACCACCGAGAAGAGGCAATTGTTACCTTTGAGCATGCGCTAGTGGAAATGGATGAAGTGATTAACGGCCATGTGATATCGGGCACGTATGATTATTTACTGGAAGTAGTCAGTCGCGATCTGCCGCACTACGAAGCCTTTATGCGTCAGCTGCAAACGCTCGCCATGGTGAAAGACATCAATACCAATGTGGCGATCCGCGCGGTAAAACAAGGCGCAGCACTCAAGGTATAGCGCAGCGCTCAAGGCATAGCGCGGTGCTTAAAGTTTAGCGCAGCGCTTAAAGTCTAGCGCAGCGCTTAAAGTCTAGCGCTGCGCCAGAATCACACGATGGAAAAACGGCGATAAACCGATAGCGCGTGATTAGCTAAGGTGCTGGTTGACCCAGTCGCTGAACGCATTTTGTGGCAAAGCACCATTTAAGACATCAACCCGTTCGCCGTTTTTAAACACCATCAGGGTCGGAATGCTACGAATGCGATATTGCGCCGCGAGGGCTTGTTGGGCCTCGGTATCAATTTTCACAAAACGGGCACGACCTGATTCCTGCTCTGCCACTGCTTCAAAAGCGGGTGCAAAGCTTTGACAGGGGCCGCACCAGGTAGCCCAGAAATCGACGACAACCGGCTTGTCGCTATTTAATAAAGCGGCAAAGTTATCTGTAGTGCCTTCGATAGGCTTGCCATCGAGCAGTGCCGATTGACACTTACCACAGTTAGGTGCGTCATTAATGCGCGCTTCAGGAATACGGTTGGTTGCTTGGCAGTGGGGGCAGCGCGAGGTAAGAGTTGTCATTGTGCGTCCTCGTTGAATGATTTACCCCTAATATAAGCGCCTTTGTGTGATAGCCCAAGTTGAAATAATCAATCACTTAAATAGAAAAAGCCGATGACAGTGTCACCGGCTCGTTTTCTTTTGCCTTACCGCTTGCTAGCTAGCCTTGTTAAAGGCCATCAACCACGCCAAGGATTGCGCTGAGCATGTCTCGGCCAAATGCTTGGCTGCGCGCGGGTGACCAGCCAAAGTCAGGATCGGGGTGATTGTTATGATCTTTAAACGGCATTTCGACCGTGTACGACAAACACTTAAAGCGCTCACCAATCCAATTTGAGCCAACGGTTAAGTTCGCTTTGCCTGGTGCATCTTTTTCATAGCCGTGCTCGTCTTGAAACTCCGGTGTCACGGTAAGCAGCGTACGCTTAAATCTGTCTTCCAAGTCTGCCATGCGCGCATCATAAGAGGGGATGCCCTCACAGCCGGCGACAAAGTTATATGGGATGGCCTCGTCACCGTGGATATCCAAACACATTTTTACCCCAGTTTGCTCCATACGGGCACGAACATGATACACCTCGGGACTGCGTTCAAGGGTGGGCGACTGCCACTCGCGGTTCAAGTTTGCGCCCACCGCATTAGTGCGTAGGTGGCCGCGCACACTGCCGTCGGGATTCATGTTCGGCACCACATAAAAATCAGCTTTTTCTAGTAATGCCTGTGCAGTGGTATCGGTGTCGTCAAGCAATCGGTCGAGTAAACCTTCCATAAACCACTCCGCCATGCTTTCGCCGGGATGCTGGCGCGCAATCAGCCAAATGGGCGTTTTTGGTTGAGTAGACTCGCTTAAATCCGCGCGGATTTTCAACAAACTAATATCACGACCATCCAAGGTTTGTCCTAGCGTTTCGAGCTGGCACTGTGGATAGGTCTGCGCCTGGTGAATGAGATCCAAATGGCGTTCATAGCTATAAGGCGCGAAGTAGGCAAAGTACATCGAACCATGTTGCGGCGTGACCTTAATCGTCAAGGTGTCGCCATCAAACTCGGTTGGCACGCGGAACCAGGTATCGCGGTCATATGAGGCAACAGCTTGGTAATCTTTCCAGCCTTCAGGATAGGCCGACCCAGCGAGCTGTTGAATGTGGAGTGTATGAGCCTGATCCACGTCCGCTTCTAAGCGAAAATGGAACCACTGATAAAATTCAGATTGATTGTCATGATGAATGGCAAGCTGGATATTATTGATGTCGCTATCATTCAGAACGCGAATATTCCCGCTATCGAACTGACTAAAAATACGCATAGAGCATCCTTTTTCTGTTGAAGGGCCAGCTGTGTTTGCGCCGGAAGGATAAGCCTTATTATTATTTTCGCTTCGTCTGTTGCCTATTTGAGCAGACATTGGGCGTTTACAGGCTTATGCTGATTAATCTCAGTGATTATCTTGCCGTGCCAAAGGTGAGCTGGCAAGGTGCTATCAAGATTCAAGCGAACTCGCCAGCCTTTTGAACACAAAAAAGGAGCCATTATGCAGCTTCACGATCAGGCGCTACTCAAATCTCAGGCCTTAATCAATGGCCAATGGGTTGATGCCAATCATCAAACCACACGTTCAGTCACGAACCCTGCTAACGGTGAGTGCTTGGCAATGGTGCCTAATATGGGGGCGGAGGAAACACGTCGCGCGATTGATGCTGCCGACGCAGCCTTGCCCGAGTGGCGAGCACTTACCGCCAAAGCTCGAGCTGAGATCCTCTATCGCTGGTATGAGCTCATGCTCGAGCATACCGAGGACTTAGCCGCGATCATGACCGCCGAGCAGGGCAAACCGCTGAAAGAATCTGCCGGTGAGATCCAATACGCCGCGTCGTTTTTGCAATGGTTTGCTGAAGAAGCCAAACGTGTGAATGGCGCAACTATTCCTGCCGAGCAGGCCGATAAACGCATCTCCGTGATCAAGCAGCCCATAGGTGTGACAGCAGCCATCACGCCTTGGAATTTTCCCGCCGTCCATGATCACCCGTAAAGCAGCGGCCGCGCTTGCTGCCGGTTGTACCATGGTGGTCAAACCGGCCAGCGACACCCCTTTATCAGCGTTGGCGTTGGGTGAATTAGCGCAGCGTGCCGGCGTACCTGCTGGCGTGCTAAGCATTATCACCGGGACGGCGGGTCCGATAGCAGATACCTTATGTGCCGATGAACGTGTGCGTAAACTGTCCTTTACCGGCTCGACCGACATTGGCGCGCAGCTAATGGAAAAATGTGCGCCAAGCATTAAAAAGCTGTCGTTGGAGCTTGGCGGTAACGCCCCATTTATCGTCTTTGATGACGCCGATATTGATGCCGCCGTAGAAGGGGCGATTGCCGCTAAATTCCGCAACGCGGGACAAACATGCGTGTGCGTGAATCGCATTTACGTGCAATCGCGTATTTATGACGCATTTGCTGAAAAATTCACCCAGGCAGTGAGCCAATTGCGCGTCGGGCAGGGTACTGACAGCAACGTTGACATTGGTCCGTTGATTAATCGTGGTGCCATCGACAAAGTAAAAGCACACCTGGACGATGCCCAGCAACACGGTGGTGAGATTTTATTGGGGGGTGACTGCCCCGATTTAGGCGACAACTTCATCCAACCGGCGGTGATTAAACACGCGACCTCGGCGATGCGGATTGCGAAAGAAGAGACCTTTGGTCCTGTCGCACCGCTGTTCGCTTTCGACGATGAAGCGGAAGCCATCGCCATGGCCAACGATACCGAATTTGGCTTAGCGTCGTATTTTTATGCCCGTGACATCAGCCGTGTACACCGCGTTGCCGAAGCGCTGGAATATGGCATGGTGGGGATTAATACCGGTTTGATCTCAACGGCGGTAGCACCGTTCGGAGGGGTCAAACAATCTGGGTTAGGACGCGAAGGATCGCAATGGGGCTTGGATGAATACCTCGAAATGAAGTACCTATGTTTGGCGCTGTAACCATGTGCTGGCATAACGACACACGGAAAGCGTGTAAATCTGGTGTGGAAAATTACTGACACATCATCAACACGCTACCTGGGTTATAGCCGCTAGACTGGTGAGGTTGTCGCCGTATTGGCGACGATCTCGTCACTTGGGTTGTTTTTTATCAGCTTAATGTATGAATATTTGTGATTCGGCACATCTGCTCTGTTGTTGCCTTTTCATCCGTGGTAAAACTTAAGAGATGCGTAAGACAAGTCCAACCGTTGCGTTCACGCAGCATGTTGGCGAACCAAACCAAGTGGAGATACAAGTTTGATCAATGTTTTTCTTGTAGATGATCACGAGCTGGTTCGCACAGGGATTCGACGTCTTTTAGAAGACGTTCGTGGCATAAAAGTGGTAGGGGAAGCCGACAGCGGTGAAGCCGCACTCAAGTGGTGCCGGCAAAATCACGCCGATATTGTCCTGATGGACATGAATATGCCAGGTATCGGCGGGTTGGAGGCCACACGTAAGTTGCTTCGCTACTCGCCAGACGCCAAAATTATTGTGCTCACAATTCACACTGAAAATCCGTTCCCAACCAAGGTGATGCAAGCCGGTGCGGCAGGGTATCTCACCAAGGGCGCAGGGGTTGATGAAGTAGTGAATGCGATCCGCATGGTGAACAGTGGCCAACGCTACATTTCACCTGATATTGCCCAGCAAATGGCGCTGAGTCAGTTTTCTACCTCTTCTGATAATCCTTTCAAAGAGCTGTCAGAGCGCGAACTGCAGATCATGTTAATGATCACCAAAGGGCAAAAAGTGACCGGTATTTCAGAGCAGTTAAACCTCAGTCCAAAGACGGTGAACAGTTATCGCTATCGCTTATTTAGCAAGCTAGATATCAATGGTGATGTGGAGCTAACCCACCTTGCTATTCGTCACGGCATGTTAGATACCGAAAGCCTTTAAAGCGAAGTTAAGCAGTACGAGATCGCGCAGTGCCAAACACCTTTGATGCCAAGAGTTTTCTTAAAACCGTGCCTCACCAGCCAGGCGTTTATCGAATGATGAACGCCACCGGTGAGATCATTTATGTGGGTAAAGCCAAAGATCTCAGCAAGCGATTAGCCAGTTACTTCCGGCTTCAGGTGTCGAGTGAGAAAACCAAAGCACTCGTCCGTCACATTGCTGATGTGGAAGTCACCATCACCCACACTGAAACCGAAGCGTTAATTCTTGAGCACAACCTGATCAAGCAGCATCGTCCAAAATACAACGTCTTGCTGCGTGATGATAAAACCTACCCGTACATTTACCTCAGTGGCCATGAGCACCCACGGCTGGCGATCCATCGTGGCGCGAAAAAGAAAAAGGGCGAATATTTTGGCCCGTTTCCCGATGCCAACGCGGTGCGTAAAAGCCTGCACTTATTGCAGAAAATCTTTCCTGTTCGCCAGTGTGAAGACTCGGTGTATGCCAACCGCAGCCGTCCGTGTTTAATGTATCAAATTGGCCGCTGTGCCGGGCCGTGTGTGTCTGGGCTGATCAGTGATGAAGAGTATGCCGAGCAAGTTAATTTTGCCCGCATGTTTTTACAAGGCAAAGATCGCGAAGTGATCGACAGCTTGGTCGCCAAGATGGAAACTGCCAGCCAACAGCTGCAGTTTGAAAAGGCCGCCGAGTACCGCGATCAAATTCAAGCGTTGCGGCGCGTGCAAGAGCAGCAATTTGTCTCGCAAGACAGTGACGATGATCTGGATGTGATTGGCTTTGCGGTCGAAAATGGTGTCGCCTGTATCCATGTGCTCTTTTTGCGCCAAGGCAAAGTGCTGGGCAGCCGCAGCCATTTCCCCAAGATGCCTGCCGAGACCGAGCCAGGTGAAGTGGTTTCAAGCTTTGTCAGCCAGTTTTATTTGGCGCAAGCAGAAGGGCGCACCATTCCAAGCCATATTCTGATTTCAGACGATATTGGCGATGATCTTGGCTGGCTATCGACGACCCTGAGTGAAATCGCCGGGCGCAACGTCCAGCTACAAAGTCGACCAAGGGGCGCTAGAGCGCGATTCTTAAAGTTGGCCAACACCAATGCGCGCACCGCCTTGACCAGTAAAATCAATCATCGGATGACCATCCAACACCGTTATCAGGCGCTACAACAAACCTTGGGCTTGGAGCCGGTTAAACGGATGGAGTGTTTTGATATTAGCCACACCATGGGAGAAAAAACGGTCGCCTCTTGTGTGGTGTTCAATCAAGATGGCCCCCTGAAAAAAGAGTACCGCTGTTATAATATTGAAGGGATCACCGGCGGTGATGATTATGCGGCGATGGCGCAAGTGCTGACGCGTCGGTATAGTAAGCAAGTTGAGCCGGAAAAAATCCCCGACATTATCGTGATTGACGGCGGCAAAGGGCAGCTTAACCGCGCCTGGGAAGTGCTTGAACCCCTAATCGCTGACTGGCCGATTAACCCGCTGATATTAGGTGTGGCAAAAGGCACCAGCCGTCGACCTGGGTTAGAAACCTTAATTAAGATCTCAGGCGAAGAATTTTCGCTGCCGTCCGACTCGCCAGCCTTGCACCTGATTCAACATATTCGTGACGAAAGCCACGACCATGCGATTGCCGGACACCGCGCCGCGCGAGGCAAAGCACGCAAACAGAGTGTACTTACACAAATCGACGGGATTGGCCCGAAACGCCGCCAAGCACTACTCAAATACCTCGGCGGGCTCCAAGAGCTGAAAAACGCCAGTGTCGAAGAAATCGCCAAAGTGCCAGGCATCAGTGCAACATTGGCAGAGAAAATTCATTCCTCATTGCAAGGTTAGCGGCAATGGGGCACCATAACCTAGTTACTCCTAAAATAAAAAGCTGAGCATGCGTCTAAATATACCTACCATTCTGACCTTTTTGCGCATTGCGCTGATCCCGGTCTTTGTTGTTGCTTATTATCTTCCCTACGCGTGGGCGCCGTTTGTGGCGGCACTGATTTTTATCATTGCGGGGGCGACGGATTGGTTAGATGGCTATTTAGCACGCCGTTTAAAACAATCGACTCGATTTGGCGCATTTCTCGATCCCGTTGCAGATAAAGTGATGGTGGCGATTGCCATGGTGTTGATTGTCGAGCACTATGCGTCTATTTGGGTCACGATTCCCGCTGCCACCATGATTGCGCGCGAAGTGATTATTTCTGCATTGCGAGAATGGATGGCCGAAATCGGCAAACGTGCCAGTGTCGCGGTGTCTTGGGTAGGTAAATTTAAAACCGGCTCGCAAATGTTCGCACTGACCATGCTGTTGTGGCATGGCGCCCTTTGGATTGAGTGGTTAGGGTATATTGCTTTGTATGTCGCAGCAGGCCTAACGTACTGGTCGATGTATCAATATATGATGGCAGCCAAAGACGATTTGCTGGCCGATCCTGATGGCGACTAAGCCTAACGACCCATATCGCCAACGCACCAGCGACAAAAACGCGCGATAGCGCGCAACAAAAAACGCAGCCCCGTTAAGGCTGCGTTTTGTCGTTTAGCGCTTAGGAATAGTCAACACAAATGCCGCGCCTTGTAATACCGAGTCCGTGACATGAATGTTACCATCGTAACTAGCGATAATTTCATCGCACACGGCCAAGCCAATTCCGGTGCCCGGGTTCAGTTGATCGGCGCGCACGCCGCGTTGAAATATGCTCTCTCGATAGCACTCCGGCACCCCAGGGCCGTCATCTTCAATGATAAGCTGAAACACCTCGCCTTGATCCTCTACGCGCACTTTCACTTGCTCAAGGCAGAATCGATAGGCATTTTCTAACAAGTTACCGAGTAACTCCATCAAATCACTGTGGTGTATCGGCAAAGAGGCGTGTTGATCAAATGCGCGGATCACTTTAACCGGTTTATCGCGATACGCTTTATCTAACATCCCGGCCAAGCTATCGATAGGCGCAGACAGTGGGCTATCTTCGCGTTTTAACCCACATTGCCCCACCAACGCACGTTTTAGTTGATACTGCACCATGTCATCCATTTGGCTGACTTGCTCTAGGATCCGTTTGTTCAGTGCTTCACGCGATAAGCGATTGTCGTCTAACAAGGCGTTGGTGGCCGACAAGCGCGTTTTTAAACTGTGAGCCAAATCATCCATCGCGTGACGATAGCGCGTTTTTTGCTTCTCGCGTTGGGTGATCATCCGGTTAAGCGCTTGGGTAACATCTTGCAGCTCATCAGGATAATCATCGTCCAAGGTTTTTTGCCGTGATTCGGTAATCGCAATCAGCTCTCGTGCCAATCGGCGTAGCGGAGAAAAACTCCAATGGCAGGCGGCAATTACCATGGCAGAGGCCGAAAGAAACAGCAAACTGATATAAAACCAGGTCTCTGTCTCTAAATCAGCTAACTGTTGTTTTTGCATATCCACGTTGCGCAGCACAAACAGCCGGTTATCACTGTCGCCAGGTTGCTTATCGGAAGACAGCCGTTGAGCAACCACGTTAAAGCCCGCAATAGAAAGGTACTGCGGTTTTTTGGTCAGATCAGGCAACAGCGCGCAAATATCGTCGATATCAAAGGCGCGAACATCGCGGGAGGTCCAAAGCGTATGTTTATCTCGCGTACAAAGAACGGACATATAGTCGCTGCTAGAGGGATCCAGCGATTGGATCCACGCCGTGAGCTCATCGGCGCGAATCAATCCATCTTTACTCAGTTGCGCCATGACCATGGGAACTTGTGAGGCCAGATCGCGAGAATAAGCGGCCATCGAGCTTTGTTGATAGAGCTTATTAATTAAAGCGGCTAGGGCGATAGAAAAAACCAGTATGATACCGATAGACGTCGCAAGCACACGGGTGCGCAATCTTGGTCGACAACGACACAAGGTAAATTGGCCTAGTTTCATGATTCACTCAGCTTGAATTTCAAAAAGATACCCTTGACCTCGCACGGTCGAGATCGGGTTGCTATGGCCGCTTTGGAGCAGCTTTTTGCGCAGGCGACTGATCATCACTTCAATGGTGTTCGGATCGCCATCTTGATCGTGATAAAGCACATCGAGCAAGCGCTGCTTGGAAATTACCTCACGGCTATGACGCATCAAATACTCAAACAAATCATACTCAAACGCGGTTAACTCAAGTGGCTGGCCGTTCACCGTCACCGCTTTGGCTAACAAATCGAGCTCAATATCACCGGCGGTAATCGTGGGTTTGACAAAGCCAGCACTTCGGCGCACCAAGGCATTGAGGCGGGCAACCAGCTCCGGCTTTTGAAACGGCTTAACCAAGTAATCATCAGCGCCAGCATCTAGACCCGTGACTTTGTCTTGCCAGTTCGCCCGTGCGGTCAGCACCAAAATAGGCAGGCGCAAGCCTTTGGCGCGAATGTCCCGAATCAAGCTGATCCCATCTTGATCGGGTAGGCCCAAATCAACAACGGCAATATCGTTGGGGTATTGATCGGCAAAATACAGCCCTTCGCTCGCCGTCTTGGCACAGCGAACATGGTGCCCAAGCTCGGTGAGCTCGGTGTTTAGGTGATGACTTAAAATCGAATCATCTTCAATAATCAATACCTGCATAAAAGCCTCTTTAAAACAAAAAAGCGCCCATGGCTGGACGCATTGATTATAAGTTTTGTTGGCTGAATTGTGCCTGACGTGACGTCGTTCTCTTCGACGGCTTACACCAAAATAATCATCAAGGTGCCGGCGAGTGTCAGGATCACGTTGGCAATCGCATAGGTGCCCGCGTAGCCCAGTGCTGGAATGGTACTGCGCGCGTGCTCATTGATCATATCCATCGCCGGGGCACAGGTGCGTGCGCCAATAATCGCACCAAACAATAAGGCGCGGTTCATTTTAAGCACATAGGCCCCCACCAGATAAGCAATAATCACGGGGATCACGCTAATCACAATGCTGGCTAAAATCACCGAAAAGCCCATATCCGCGATGTAGTCAAATAGCCGGCTACCGGCACTTAAACCAATCCCGGCCATAAAGGTCATCAAGCCTAAATCTTTGACCATATTAAGCGCCCCTTGTGGCACATAGCCGAAGGTAGGGTGGTTGGCGCGTAAAAAGCCAAGCTGATCCCTGCCAGCAGCAAGCCGGCGGCATTACCCAGCCCAAAGGTCACTTGGCCAAAAGTGAGGGTGATCATCCCCAACCCAAGCCCCAGAATAAAGAAGCAACAAAACGCGAGCAAATCCGACATCTGGCTATGAATCGAGATAAAACCAATCCGATCCGCCAGCCCTTTTACGCGGCTTTTCTCGCCACTGATTTGCAACACATCGCCTTTATTCAGAATAATGCCTTGGTCCATCGGCATCTCGACTTGCGCGCGTACCACGCGGTTTAAAAAGCAGCCATATTCCGACAAGCTAAGATCGGACAGCTTCTTTTGCGCCACACTTGTCGTTTTTCACCACGATTTCTTCTTCGACGATGCGCAAATCAAGCAAGTCACGATCAAACACTTCTTTGCCGTTTCTAAAACTGGGGTCAAGGCGCGCATGGCTGTCTGGGTAGCCTACTAAGGCAATCTCGTCGCCTTGCTGCAAAATGGCATCGCCATCGGGGTTAGCCAAAATGCCGTTACGGCGAATCCGCTCGATATAACAGCCGGTTTGGCGATAAATACCCAGCTCACGCAGATTACGGCCATCAATCCAATCAATCAGCTCTGGGCCAACCCGATAGGCGCGAATAATAGGCAGATACACTTTACGCTGTGACTCACTGCCTAACCCGCGCTCAATCGCAATTTGCTGGGCCGAGTGCTCCAGGTTATGGCGTTGCAGCTTAGGCATTAACTTGGCAAGCACAATCAAACTCACCAAACCGGTAAGGTAGGCCATGGCATAGCCGACACTGAGGTTATCGATCATCATCCCCAGCTGCTCGCCATCGGTGCCGGTTAAGCCAGAGTTAAGCGCATCTTTCGCGCCCACGAGCACCGGAGTAGCGGTGAGTGCGCCTGCCATCATGCCAGTGGCAATACTGGTATCCAGACCTAACTGATCTTGAAAAAACAACGTCAACCCAATGGCGCTTAACAACACGGTGAGCGCGAGCAATAGGTAAGATTTTCCGTCACGGAAAAACACGCCAAAAAAGTTCGGCCCTGCCTCGATACCGACACAGTAGATAAACAACATAAAGCCGATGCTGAGTGCGTCGGGCGAAAAGGTAAACCCGGCATTACCAAAAATGATTGCGGTGAACAACACGCCGATGGATCCACCGAGTTGCACACTACCAATTTTGATCTTTCCGACGGCCAGGCCGAGCGCGAGCACCACAAAAAGGAGTAAAATATCGTTTTGAAGCAGGAGGTTATTGACGTCTATATTCACAGCACAAATGTCCGACAGCGCGTGCAGAGGGTTAATGTGGTGAAAATTATACCAACCTTAATCACATTTTGTTGGACAAATTTAGTGAAACACACAGAAAAGTTGGGTAAAAAAAGACCGCTTGGCTGATTTTTTCAACGTAAACAACAAAAAGCCCCATCGACTGATTTTTAAGGCGCCCCTATACAAGCCCCTAGACTCAAGCCAACGCCCCCTTACCAGACCCACAGAATAGGCGCTCGCTAACATTTTGGACATTAGGACATGAAAAGCTAACAAGGTATTTGATAGGCTACTGCCACAATCGACATTTTTAAGGCCTGTTGGATGCCGCAAACCGGCGGGCGGTAGCGTGGAGAAATACTGGATAGAGAACCAGCTTATCGCCTCGAACACCGCAATGGCATGCACGTTTTGTCATCATGCATTCACGCTTTCTCAGTACAAGAAACTATAAACACAATATAATCAATGCATTATAAATGTAAGTGCAGTGATAATGTGCACGCCTTACCAGTGATAGACGGCATGCACACTTTCTCGGGAAAGAGACAGACATCAAAAGTGAAAAATTATTTAATAACAGGCAGTTAAGAAAGAAAAGACGCATGTAACGGCTTTGGGAAAGTGAGCGTGCGCGCTAATACAATGTTAGGGTTCACAAAGGAGAAACCATGAATAAATTTATTGCTGTATTGGTCTCATGCGTATTGATGCAAGGATGTGCCTCGACATTAAAAATTGATCCACAGCCCTTAGATGGCCAGCAAGAAATATATCAAGAAGGTGTAGAAGCTGTTATTTCTCCCAAAAATGCGTTGGTCGCTATACGCCCATCAACTAACACATACTCATCTGAAGACCGTCCAACCTTTGTAGTTAGCGTGCTAAACGGCACTGAATCTTCATTTAATTTTTCCACTGAAGATATTCAAGTATTTGTGGACGGTGCTCCCCACAAAGTTTTCACCTATGATGAACTAGTGGCTGAAGTTAAGAGACGGCAGACATGGGCAGCGGTAGCCGCAGCACTAAACGGTGCCGCGCAATCTATGAATGCAGCCAATGCAGGCTATTCTTACCATTCTGGCACTACTAATGCTTATGCCTATGATAACTATGGTAACAGTGCCTACGGCTACGGTTCATACTCAGGTTACACCTACAATGCAGCAGCGGCTCAACAAGCGCAAGCTACTGCAAACGCACAAACCCAGGCAAATATGCAGGCAATTAAAAACCAAACCGAGCAATCTCTGAATTCCCTTAGCTCTACCATGCTAAAGAAAACAACGGTATCACCCCAGTCATGGCATGGCGGCTATGTAACTATTGCCAAAATACCAAATTCTGCACAGCTTCATGAAATCAAAGTTGTTATTTCAGCCGCGGGAGAGAATCATGAGTTTTTACTTCAGCACTTTAAGGTTGAGCAGTAAAACCACCCTAACAAGGCGCTGCTGTCGGACAAATTTTCCGCTGTGCTCCAAATTTGCAGCAGAGCGCGGCGTTAGCAGAAAAAGGATTCAGGCTTGTTGACTCAATTTGTTAATTTTCTGGGACGGCACGCAACTGAGGTCATCGCACTTTGTGCTCTAGGGCTGACGATATTCCAAGCCATAGTTGCGCGACGTCACAATGCTCTTTCTGTTCAGCCATACATCACCGAGTTTAATCATCGAGAAACTTCACCTGGACGTGGGCTGCTGGCTTTTCGGTTAATGAATCACGGTATAGGCCTGCCTTCATAACGGGATTCAAAATTCTTTTGGACGGAAAACCAGTAAAGGATGCCAATGAAGCTTTGGCAGGAGTCTTGAAAGATAAAAAATACAATCACAGTATTACTCGCCTTGGTGAAGGTTACGCAATGCCCGCAGGCGAGACTAAAGACGTTCTGGTTTTGGAGGTTCCTCTCGGCCTGATGAGTCACTCGATGAGATAGAAGAGCGACTCGACCGCTTTGATGTCGTTGTAGATTATCGGTCTGCATACAAAAAAACAGCAACATTGGATACCCGAAAACTAGGGGGCTCTGCTAACAAGTAGCGTCAGTCGGGCCGGTTTGTCACGCTATGCGCAACAAACCGGCCGCTGCGCATAGCGTTAGATTTCCAAGGAGTAACTGAATGATCGAAGTTTTTAACCGACCAAATGACCAGCGATATTGGGTTGTTAGAGCCCAAGGCGGAGATTATATCGATCATTTTCGTCAGGCGGGCACGGTAGCGATTGGTCACTTGGATAAGCTATCTCTTCAGAATACGCATCCACAGCCATATTTTCCCTCAATGGGCTCCTTGTTATCCCAAATTGGCAGTTTGGAAAGAAGAAAGCGTGAAGAAGGCTGGAAAGCAAGAGCCCAAAGAAGGTACGGGCAAACCAAAGTCTTTATAGCCGAAATGTCGGTGGGCGATCTCGTAGTAAGCATTGATTCGGGCTATTTGATGGTTGGGCGAATTGTCGGTCATCCTCGGATCGACAATAATCCAGTTAGAGTTATTCGAGATGAAGAAACTGGTGATTTTACGGAGATGCCATTCTCCTTAAGGAGGCCAGTAAGGTGGGGTCCTAAAATAAAAAGAAAGCATCTGCCAACCGCAATGAAACGGAGTATATCAGCTCGGCAAACGGTATTTAACATTGATCCATATTGGGCTGCGCTTTATCACATGCTGTACCCAATATTTACCTCGGATGGAAAGATCTTCTTTTCTACCAGAATAAATCAGAGTGACGCGATAAGTAACTATAGTGTTTCCCAACTGTTTTCAATACTCACTGATCTTGAGGTCTTAACTAGGGCACTTGAAATTACCGAAAACCCTGATCAGATGAGCTTTCAATTATTGTTCGATCAGATTTTAAGAGAAGATGGCTTCAGGCTGGCGACTACTGCTGAGTTTATGTCTCCGGGGTCAGTCTGGAGTTATCTTGGGGTCGATGACGATACCGGACGAAAGATCGTTATAGGATCATTATTATTTGGCGCTCTTTTCGGAGTAAAAGTCGGCCCTATCGAAGTCGATGGAGTTATCCACAAAGAACTCAGGGAGAAGATAGTAGATCAGTTTGTACAAAGACTGGAATATCACAATGCTGAGTCTGTAAAAGAAAGACTCGAGCTTACGTTTCCTGAGTTCAATACCGGCCCCCTTGAAGATGATGATCATGATGAAGCTGAGGATCCACGGCGTCTGGCTATACTAAAAGAAACCTAACCAGACGCAGCAGTTCGCCGCCGCAAGCTGCGGCAGGACGCTCGCAAGCTCGCGCCTCTGTGCGCAACGTTAGTTTGAGCTAAGCAGCAACACTTCGAGTTTAAGAAATGATGAAATATGGAATTGGGTTGTTTGTAGCACTATGTTCATTGGTGATCGGATATTGTATCGGCGCCACTGAGCATAAAAGTATATTCTCGGACGTGAAGTGGACTGATATCGGCACGCTCATTGTAACCTTTTTTGGTTTTGCTTTCGGTTTCGTCACTTATTTTCAATGGCAAAGCAGCAAGCGTAAAGAAGATGCCTACTTGGCTGCTAAAAAGTACATCGCTTCAATAGACGAAATCGAAGAGCACTTACATGAATTACTGTTCCAATACAACCACATATGTCCAGCTCCCGGAGTAGTGGTCGAGAACAAAGACGTATCAGTAAAGCGTATCGAGCATTTAAATAATGTTTGGAATTACTTGTATCAAGCTCGACGAAGGTTATATAAGTCACAACGCGAACTAGAATTTTGGAATGTAAGTCTCACAGATGAATTTTCTGAAGACTATAAGGCCATGAACAAGTCATTGGATAACATTAGCGTAGTAAGTTCCACACTCAATAATCAGCTATTTCACTTTATTGAAAGCGACATGAAAAATATGGATTCGGTCATTCAGCATAAAGAGCGGTTTGATGAATTATACAATGGGATACATAAAGTCACTCAAAAGCGAGTACAGTGTGGCTTTAAAGCAGTTTTTAGGTTTAGTCAGTAATTAAACTAACAAGGCTAGGCACAGCGACGTCTTTTTCGTTGCGGCTTCGCCTTCACTACAAAGCCGCGCGTGCTGGCGGCGTTAAGGCTACAAGGAAGTTATGGCACTCTATTTTATTATCGAAAACGAAGACCTAATTAATCAGCGGATTAAAATCGGAATAAGCAAAGATCCGATTAAGCGTCTAAAGGCTTTGCAAACGGGAAACTCGAGAAGACTTGCATTAATGGGCTGGATTGACAGTGGTACTGATCGTGAGCTTGAAAGGCAATTTCACCAGGAGTATAGAGAGCAGCGTGTAATTGGGGAATGGTTCGAAATAAACCATGAAGTTGTACTCGACTTATTAAAAGCGCATAGCCACTGCAGTTATATCGCAAAACAATCTAACGCAGGTGAATTGATAGGTTATGACAGGCATGGAATCCCCGAATATGAAGATACGTGGGAGTGGGGAACGCTCGATAATTCAGATTATTGCCCTGAGTGCGGTAGTAGCCTAGGGCTTAGTTACAATGAAAACTATGGCGGTGAACGCTGTTTAAAGTGTGGTTTCACCGTGTAGTTGCAGCCCTAACAATAAAATTTAAGGGTGATTCACAACGCGCGGCGCTCTCACTTCAAGCAAGTTTAGTGTTTATGGCACAATGCTTTAGGTAGGTGGTTAGCGTTGTTCACACCTTAATTTAGCGTTATGCACACAAGGAAATGAGAACAATGATGAAACGATTTTCTTTCATACTATTAATGCTGATTTTTTCAGAGCCAGCTTTATACCCGTGATCATTGAAGATGCTTGATTTTACGTAGAAACAGGATCATGATTCCTACCTATGAAAGTGACTTTAACCAAACAGCAGAAGCTTGAACTCGACCGCCAACATGGGACGACTCGTGATGGGCGAGTGCGCGATCGTATCAAAGCAGTGTTACTCGCGTCTGAAGGTTGGAGCGCTGCGATGATTTCTCAAGCATTGCGTATTAACGAAACAACAAG
>AQOF01000076.1 GCA_000565345.1 Salinivibrio costicola subsp. costicola ATCC 33508 = LMG 11651
CTGACCCTACGTAACTACGATGCACAAGTTGGCGAAGCATTGGCCAACGTGAAAGCGATAAACAAAGTCATAAGATTGGTATGCCTGTTAGTTACCGAGTTGACTGATGGGAGTAATCCCATTGGGATCAGTGCCTTAGGTGAATGATTTGATCAACAACGCCCCGCCAGAGTGCCAAGATAACCTACCCACTTTTTGACCTGCTTTTTGCTTCATTGTGCGCGGTGATTGCGGGGTCGAAAGGATGGTACGAGATTCGAGAATACATCCTAGGGCACCATGAGTGGTTTAAGCGTAACGGTATGTTTGAAGACGGTATTCCTGCCGACGATACCATCGCTCGTGCCATCTCTTCGATTGAACCGAGTGCCTTTCAAGCCTGCTTTATCGATTGGATGAAAGCTGTCCATCAAATGACGGATGGTCAGGTGGTCGCGATCGACGGTAAAACGCTGAAAGGCTCTTACAACCGTGAAGATAGAAGCAGTACGATCCACATGGTCAGTGCGTATGCCAGTGAAAATCATCTGGTGCTTGGCCAGCTTAAGACAGAAGAAAAAAGCAATGAAATCAGTGCGATTCCCGAGTTAATTCGCCTACTCGATTTACGCGGTGCGCTGGTCACCATCGATGCCATGGCCTGCCAAACGACGATTGCCAAGACGATTCTTGAGCAGGGTGGCGATTACTTATTAGCGGTGAAACAAAACCAGGGCAAGCTAGCGAACGCGATTACTGAGGCATTCAGTGAGCAACGCCGAACCTTCAATGACGATGTCGAGTTTGAATATGGTCACGGTCGTATTGAATCACGTCAGTGCTATGTGCTTGATAAAGCGTGTTTATCAGGCGACTTTACCCGTTGGCCATCACTGCAAAGCCTTGTCATGGTTGAGTCTTTGCGTGTTGAAAAAGGGCGCCCGATGTCGCTGGATTACCGCTACTATATCAGCTCAAAATCACTGACTGCCGATGAGGCAAACCGTGCTATCCGCTCGCATTGGGGCATTGAAGCCATGCACTGGGTATTGGATGTCAACATGGGTGAAGACGCCTGCCAAATTTATAAAGACAATGGGGCCGCGAACTTTGCCTGTCTGCGACACATGGCCTCAAACATGGTGCGGACTGAGCCGACCAAGATCAGCTTGGTGGCCAAACAGAAGCGCTGTCTCATGAATCCCAGCTTCTTAGAGAAAGTTTTAGCCGCAGGCATACCAGCAATGGTTGAAAAATGAACACTCATGCGCTCGCCCTGGTCAGGCGGTGAAGTGTAAACTATGTTGAAGCGTGATCCTGTGCGCACGGATCCCGGCTGACTCAAGAAGTTAACCAATGATTCATGAGGTTTTAACAGTGGCTCACCATGCTCGCAGACGCGCCCACAATTTATGATGGGTCAGTATAACTATTTAATCACGATCAGAAAGGAACCATGCCGTGAGCAAGCATATTGATCAACGTCCATTAGATACAGAGCCTGAGTTCAACCGCTTTATTGATGCAGCATTAAGTCGTCGCCGTTTTTTACAAGGCACCGGAGCGGCCAGTGCTGTCGCTTTTTTTGCTGCCAATCCAGTTGCGAAAGCAGTAGCAGATACAATGAGCCAAAGTGAACTGCTCGGCTTTGAGGCGATCCCAACATCAACAACTGATACAGTGAACGTACCTTCAGGATATAAAGCTGACGTACTGGTCTCTTGGGGCGATCCTCTTTTCGCTAACGCACCTGCTTTTTCCCAACAAAATGGCGCCGATGCCCAAGCACTCCAATTTGGTGATAACAATGATGGCATGACGTTTTTTCCTCTAGCCAGTGATCGTGCTTTATTAGCGGTAAATAATGAATACATCAATGATGAATATTTATTTGAGCACGGCGGTAAAAATATTTCGGCCGATGATGCACGTAAGTCACAAGCGGCGCATGGCGTCTCTTTGGTTGAGTTGAAAAAAATGGATGGCCGCTGGCACGTCAACCAAGAGGGCCGCTTGAATCGTCGTATTACGGCCTACACTGAAATGGCCATGACGGGCCCCGCAGCCGGGCATTCGTTACTCAAAACCGCCGCCGATCCTTCAGGAAAAACGATTCTGGGCACCTTTAACAATTGTGCTAATGGCGAAACACCCTGGGGCACGTACCTGACCTGCGAAGAAAACTTTAACGGCTATTTTGCCAGCGCAAAAAACGTTACCTTGGGCAAAACGTATCAGCGCTACGGTATCAGCGATTCTGATTGGGGCTATGATTGGTACAAACATGACGAACGCTTCGATGTGGCTAAACATCCCAACGAGCCACATCGCTTTGGTTGGGTGGTTGAAATTGATCCTATGGATCCGAACTCAACGCCGAAAAAGCGCAGTGCACTAGGGCGCTTCAAACACGAGAATGCCGCACTCACTGTTAATGACGATGGTCATGTTGTGGTTTACATGGGTGACGACGAGCGTGGCGAACACCTTTATAAGTTTGTCTCTGAGGGAAAATACGATCCGAGTAAAGGTAGCGCTAATCGTGATTTGCTCGAAAATGGCACCTTGTATGTCGCCAAATTTACTGGCAGCGACGACGAGCTAAACGGCCAAGGTGAATGGTTAGCGCTGACCTTTGGCAAAAACGGTCTCACGCCAGAAAACGGCTTTCCTGATGAGGCCAGCGTGCTCATTTTTGCCCGAGAAGCAGCAACACAAGTGGGGGCCACTACCATGGATCGCCCAGAATGGGTGGCCGTGCATGCCGACAAAAAACACGTTTTCTGCACGTTAACTAATAATAAGCACCGCGGCGCCAAAGACAATCAACCCTCAATGACCGCTAACCCCCGCACCAGAAAATCCTTATGGCCATATTATTCGTTGGGCTCCTACCCAAGGCGATCATACGCGTGACACCTTTGAGTGGGATATTTTTGTGATGGCAGGCCATCCTGAAAAGCAATCTGGCTTAATGGCAGGCACAGACAACATCAACAAAGACAATATGTTTAACAGCCCGGATGGCATCGGCTTTGATCGCGCCGGACGTCTTTGGATCCAAACCGACGGCAATTATTCCAACGAAGGCGATTTTGCCGGCATGGGCAATAACCAAATGTTATGCGCGGATACTCAAACAGGCGAAATTCGTCGCTTCCTCACGGGGCCTACCTCATGTGAGATCACAGGGCTGACGTTTACCCCTGATTCACGCACTATGTTTGTCGGCGTCCAACACCCTGGTGCTCACTTTCCTGCTGGTGGCAACGCTATACCGCGCTCTTCGGTCATCATGATCACCAAAGAAGACGGCGGAGTCATTGGCAGTTAAGCCGTTTAACTCACAAACCCCCGTCAAAGCCCTTGTTTTTATGAGGGCTTTTTTGTATGTCCTTCAAACCACCACACCCGACGCTCAAACACGCACGACCCATAAGCTTATATCTTGGTGACGGACAGCGGAATGAACACTATTTGCAAAGTATGCGTTTTATTTTTGTTCACTTTGGGGGTCAGAATAGCGCCATCACTCGGGTAGGCGTTAACGGAAACCATGGAAATAGATTTGTTGTCTGAGTTAAGCAATATTGTCCAACTACTGTTAGAAAACAAGTTATTAACCACCGTCGGAGTGGTTGTCGTAGTCAGTCTTGTTCGCCGACTGATCCTACGCCACATTCGTGGTGACAGTAATTTTCTTAGCGAAGATCAGCGTAAATGGATGTCTCGTACGAAAAACGGGGCGTTTACTACCCTGTTACTCTTTCTATTCCTGTTTTGGAACACCGAAATCAATGAATTTGCGTTATCATTGACTGCCATCGCCGTTGCTGTTGTCGTCGCCTCAAAAGAGATCATTTTATGTTTCACCGGTTCAATTCAACGCGCGAGCTCTCGCTCGTTTCGTATTGGCGATTGGATTGAAGTTGGTAATACACGCGGTGAAGTGATCGAACACAATTTAATGGCGACGAAAATTCAAGAAATTGATACGCATAATGGCCATTATTGCTATACCGGAAAAACCGCGACCCTCCCAAATAGCTTGTTCTTTGCCACCACGGTGAAAAATCTTAACTTTATGAAGCGGTATGTGTATCACCATTTTCATCTGGTGATCCGCGGCGATATTAATTTATATCCGCATATTCCCGCGTTATTGGCACGTATTGACGATCATAGTGAAGATTTTATGGATATCGCTCGGCGATACAATCATGTGATAGAGCGTCATGCGGGCGTCGATTTACCCGGCCCTGAGCCACATTTATATTTATCGCACACCGAAACAGGCGAACAGCTTGTTCACGTTCGACTCTTTTGCCCAACAGAGCGCGCAGCGGAACTGGAGCAGCTGATCCGTGAAGATATTATGACATTGTATTGCGAGAAGCTGCTTCCCATCGCAGACGGTAAACAACTGGAAGCGGAAGAGCCACAGACAACAGATACCTCTGTGCCGTTGGCCAACGCGTAACAACTAGAAGCGCTCATTCCCCTCATGAGCGCTTTTTTGATCGAAAGCACTTTTTTCGAAAGATGTTGGGGTCGAAAAAAGCAAATTATCGTCGAAAACATTATAGCAGAAACAGTGTCCCTAAACCCAAAAAGGCGACAAAGCCGACAATGTCCGTCACTGTGGTTAAGATCACTGAGCCGGAGAGTGCTGGGTCAATTTTCAGTTTATTTAATAGCACTGGAATAAATATTCCTGCCAAGGCGGCACTGATAATATTAGCGACTATTGCACTCCCAATCACCGCACCTAAGCCCCAACTATCAAACCAATATCCTGCAATAACACCAATCACCACAGCCCATAAAATCCCATTAAATAAGCCGACTTTAAACTCTTTCGTAAGCAGGGGTTTTAAGTTGGCCTTAGAAATTTGTCCAAGTGCTAAACCACGTACGATCAAGGTGAGCGTTTGGCTGCCGGCAATTCCTCCCATGGATGCAACAACCGGCATTAATACCGCCAGCGCCACCACTTGTTGTAGCGTAGCTTCAAACAAACCGATAAACCAGGAGGCGAGAAAGGCCGTCATTAAGTTGATACCCAGCCATAGTGCGCGATTTCGAGCACTTTTCATCACCGGCGAGAATAAGTCCTCGTCTTCATCTAGACCCGCAGAGGCCATAATTTGCGCTTCGGCACGCTCGGCCTGCATCTCATAGGCGGTGCCCAAATCGAAACGACCAATCAAGAGCCCTCCCTCGTCGAGTACGGGTAAGGCAATCTCTTCACTGTTTGCCACTTTGTCAGCACTGGCGTAGATGTCATCGCGCGCATTCAAGCTGGGAAATTGGTCTCGAACCAGCTCACTAATTTTTAATCGTCCATCCGCGCCAAATAACTGGTGGATTGGCACCGCACCCACCCAAAAGCCTCGACTATCGACCACAAATACGTGATCACAATACTTTGGCATGACACGCCGCAACCATCGTAATACCACGTTAATTTTCGTTTTTGCAGGAACGACCAAAGGCTGATGATCACACCAATGCCCAACCTGATTATCTGCATACTGCTGGGCGGAGGCATAACGTTGCTTTTGCTCTGAATCCATCCGACCTAGCGCTTCTTCCAGTAATGGCTCGGTCAGCACATCTTGCAGCTCAAGTAAGGTATCAGCATCCAAGTCGGCGAATAGTGCATGCAACTGATCATCATCCACCGCACGGATAATCGCTTCACTGGCATCATCTCGCATTTCAGCCAGCACAGGCAGCTGCAATGACGACGACAGTTGTTCCCAGAATCCCACACGATCGGTCAACGGTAAGGCTTCTAACAATAACGCAAGGCTATCTAAACTATGTGTCTGCTCAATATCTTGCACGACATCAAGCGAACCTTGATCGACTTTTGACAGCAGATCATCAATCACTTCTTGTCTCTCACTGGTTTGCATGGTATCTCCTTCATAACGAAACCATGGGCGGAAAACGCATTGGCTAGGCCCGATGAGGATCATCCGTCGCCCACAAAATGCCATGACATCGCCGCAATTGGTATGCGATGGTTATCACATATCATCGCTGATTTTTCTGATTCTTACCACGCATAATCATTATCGCTTCTATGGTGAGACAAGGGCTAAATAACAACGAGTAATGATGACAATGCCTGTAAAATCGAACGATAAAGTCTGTGTCGGTTGGCGCGAATGGGTGAGCCTTCCTGAGCTCGATATAGCCCGCATCAAAGCGAAAATCGATACGGGTGCACGCACCTCCTGTTTACACACGTTTAAAATTGAAGAGTTCGAGAAAAGCGGCCAGGCGTGGGTAAGATTCTGGGTCCATCCAAACCAAGGCGATGACGAAACCGCCGTTCAAGCCGAAGCACCGGTTCTCGCACGACGCCTCGTACGTGATTCCGGAGGACACGAGCAACTACGATATGTGATACAAACAACGATAAAAGCGGGAACCTTGTGTTATCCCATCGAAATGACACTCACCGCACGCGATAACATGCGATTTCGTATGTTACTGGGACGCACCGCAATGGCAGGTAAGATCATTGTCGATCCCATGTCTTCATTCCTCCTCGGTAAATAAGGAGCCCCAAGCGCAATGAAAATCGGTATTCTTTCGCGTAACAAAAATCTTTACTCTACGCGCCGCCTCATCGAAGCCTGCGAACAACGTGGCCATGATTACAAGATCATCGACGCATTACGCTGCTATATGAGTATCAACTCAACCCAACCGTCTATTCATTTAGCAGGGGAAGATCTCGGTGGGTTCGATGCAATTATTCCACGTATTGGCGCGTCCGTTACCTACTATGGCTGTGCTGTCTTACGCCAGTTTGAAATGATGGGCGTCTTTCCGATGAACGAGTCTGTCGCCATCACACGTTCGCGGGATAAGCTGCGTTCTATGCAGCTGCTATCACGCAAAGGCATCGGTATGCCGCACACTGGTTTTGCCAGTAAACCGGGTGATATTGCCGATTTGCTGACGATGGTCGGAGGCACGCCAGTGGTGGTGAAACTGCTTGAGGGAACCCAAGGTATTGGCGTTGTGCTCGCCGAGACCAAAAAAGCCGCAGAAAGTGTGATCGAAGCATTTATGGGCCTTAAAGCCGATATCTTAGTGCAAGAATATATTCGAGAATCAAGCGGTGCTGATATTCGCTGCTTTGTTATCGGCGATAAGGTGATTGCGTCGATGAAACGCCAAGCACAACCTGGCGAGTTTCGATCGAATCTTCATCGTGGCGGGACCGCGACCCTCGTTCGGATCACACCTACAGAGCGCAGAACCGCAGTGGCGGCAGCCAAAGCCATGGGACTGAATGTCGCGGGCGTCGATCTGTTACGTTCAGAACGTGGCCCGTTGGTCATGGAAGTCAATTCATCACCAGGTTTAGAAGGCATCGAGCGCGCAACAGGAAAAGATGTTGCCGGACTAGTGATTGATTATATAGAAAAAAATGCCAAACCTCAGAGGACACGCACACGTGGGAAGGGCTAAACAAAGCGACGCCATCGAGATCGGTGGACAACATATTCAAGCCGGTCAGCGAGCGAGTCTCGAACTTGAAATTGCTCGTTTGTACACACATTCACCGCTTAACGTCAGTGTTGAAGTACTGCATGGTAAGTTAAATGGCCCTGTGCTGCTTATTTGTGCCGCCATCCACGGAGATGAGCTCAACGGTATTGAAGTGGTTCGTCAAGTCATGGCCAAAATCGATCCGAAAAAGCTACATGGCACCTTAATCGCGATTCCTGTTGTGAATGTGTTTGGGTTTATTCACAAATCACGGTATCTCCCTGACCGCCGAGATTTAAATCGCTCATTCCCCGGATCCAGAGCGAGGATCAATAGCGGGAAGAATGGCGTATCAGTCTTGTAGCAAGTGATTCGCCAATGTAGCCATGTTATCGATTTACATACCGCGGCCATTCATCGCACCAACCTGCCTCAGATTAGAGCCAATCTGGAGAATCAAGAGGCGGCGGCGATGGCAACCGCATTTGGCGCGCCTGTGGTGGTCGATGCCGCATTGCGTGAAGGATCGCTACGCGCCGAAGCTGAGCGTATTGATATTCCCGTGATCACCTATGAAGCCGGTGAGGCGCTTCGTTTTGAGCCTTATGCGATTAATGCCGGTGTACGAGGGTGATTCGTGTGATGCGCTACCTGGGCATGTTACGCCAAACACGTCGAAAAACGCCTTATCAGCCCGTCACAGCCCGATCAACAAAATGGGTGCGTGCAGAAGCTGATGGTTTATTGAGAAGTCACGTGGCGCTCGGACAAAGTGTCAACCGCGATCAAGTCATTGGCATTATCAGTGATCCCGCAGGCACAACAGAAACCGAAATCAAAGCCCAGCAAAGTGGTATCGTCATTGGCCAGCATACCCTCCCTGTGGTGAATGAAGGGGATGCGATTTTCCATATTGCGTTCTTCTCACAGCCCGATGACTTGATTGAGCAACATATGGAAGATTATCGCGATCAAGTGAAAGATGATCTCGATGATGAAATAAAATGGGGGATTGGCACCCTATCAAGTTGATCCCAGCAGTAAAAAGCAACCGTACTACTTGCATCGATCACCATGATTCATAACACTAGACGCCTGTAGCACGGACTCCTGTCCGGTCAACAAGAGGAATAACATCATGCTGACATGGCAAGACATCGTCGCTCGAAGTGAAAACGGCAATCTCACACCGCCGTCGCGAGTAGAAAAAACCGAACAAGAGTGGCAAGCACAACTCAGTGATGACGCTTTCCGAGTGACACGCCAAAAGGGCACAGAACGCGCGTTTAGCTCGGGCATGTGTACTCTATTTGAGCCAGGCCTCTACGGCTGCGTGTGCTGCGGCACCTTGCTGTTTGATGCCGGCGAAAAGTTCGATTCAGGCACAGGTTGGCCCTCGTTTACCCAGCCAGCGCAAGACAATGCCATTGCCTATCACAAAGATACAACCCATGGCATGACGCGTATTGAAACCACCTGTGCCAGCTGTGATGCTCACCTGGGTCACGTCTTCCCTGATGGTCCCGAGCCATCCGGCTTACGTTTTTGTATGAATGCCATTGCACTTAAAAAAATGGATTAATGCTTTAAAGGGCGAGTCTGCCTCGCCCCGTATTTTACTCAGCGATACCGCCTTGTGTCAGTTTGGTTGGATCAAGCAACTCAGCCAGCTTTTCTCGGCTTAGGTCAGTTTCTTCTTCGGCAACATCCAAAATAGGGCGGCCTTGTTGATACGCTTTTTTCGCGATGTCAGCCGCTTTCAAGTATCCAACCACAGGATTAAGCGCCGTCACTAAAATCGGATTGCGAGACAGTGCAGCTTGCAAATTGTCCTCTCTGACCTTAAAACTACGAATGGCTTTATCTGCCAGCAGTCGGCTAGATCCTGCGAGTAAATGAATACTTTGCAGTAAGTTTGAGGCAATCACAGGTAACATCACATTCAATTCAAAATTACCCGACTGACCGGCTACAGTGACAGTGGTGTCGTTGCCCATGACTTGTGCCGCGACCATGGCAGCGGATTCTGGAATAACAGGATTCACTTTCCCCGGCATAATAGACGATCCCGGCTGTAACCCCTCTAGCTCAATTTCTCCTAACCCGGCAAGTGGACCCGAGTTCATCCAACGTAAATCGTTACTCAGTTTCATGGTTGCCACTGCGGTGGTCTTTAACTGACCATGCAGTGCCACCAGCGCATCCTGACTACCAATGGCGAAAAATGGGTTGTCACTGGCAGAAAACGGTGTCCCTGTTAACTCAAACACTGCTCGCGCAAAGTATTCGGCAAACATGGGATGCGCATTGATCCCAGTGCCTACGGCCGTTCCTCCTTGAGCGAGCGCACGCACCGGCGATAAAGTTTGTGTCACTTGAGCCATCGCATGTTCTATTTGCTGCGACCAAGCCTCCAGCTCCTGTCCAAGCGTCACAGGCATCGCATCCATCAAATGGGTACGACCCGTTTTCACGATATGGCCGACTTTGCTTTTCTTTTCCTGTAACGCGTCACGTAAATGCACTAACGCGGGAAATAAGGCTTTTTCACAGCCCAAAGTAGCACTGATCTGAATAGCCGTAGGAACAGAGTCGTTACTGCTTTGGCTCATATTGACATGATCGTTGGGGCTGACCGTTTCATCACACTTTTCAGAGGCCAACGTTGCCAGCACTTCATTCATATTCATGTTTGAGCTAGTGCCTGAGCCGGTCTGAAATACATCCACCGGAAACTGCGCTAAATGCTCGCCACCGATAACGGCTTCAGCACTTTGGCGAATCGCGTGGGCGATATTGCCATCCAGTAAGCCCAGCTCTTCGTTAGCCGTTGCCGCTGCATGTTTCACCATAGCTAACGCGCGAATAAAGTCCGCTGGCATGGTCAGTTCGCTGACCGAGAAATTGTTTACCGCTCGTTGGGTCTGCGCTTGATACAAGGCATCCGCCGGCACCTCAATATCGCCCATACTGTCTTTTTCGATACGAGTTTTTGTCATGGTCATATCCTTTTGTTTCACTATACTTTTCGATAATAGTTATCATTAACATATTAGCCAAGGTTATTGAAACGTTACGCCTTACGCATTTCAAAAATGTCGTGCTAGGGCTTGTTTGATGTCCTAAGATGGCGCCACGATTAAAAACAACGAGTAAAACCATGCAAGAAGAAGCCAGTACGCGTATCGAAGATCTGATTACGGTCGTCGAGAATCAAATTACTGACCAAGAGCCTAAAAAAGTCGCCGAGACAGTTATGCGTCTGCGTATGACCGGCTATTCCCGCGAAGAAGCTATTGAACATATCGCGTGCGCATTGATGGTTGAGATTTACGACGTTAGTCAAAATAACGGGCAGTTCACACTATCACGTTACGAAGCCAACTTAGACACCTTGCCGGACATGCCATGGGCCGATGAGATGAATTTGGACTTGAGTGAGTAAACAAAAATATTCCTGTCCATAACTCGCAATCACATCGAGTAGGGTGAGGCGTTGCCGCCTCATCCCTCTCACAGAACCGTACATACGGACCTCGTATACGGCTCATGCACACTTCCATTCAGCATAAATGCTAAACACATGCCCTGTCCTTACGTATTCAAGATTAACTAACCCCAGCTCATCGAACCATTGGTTGGGCATTGCATAGCTTGCTAGCGGGCTCGCTGCATTTCTCCAGCTGGTCATGCTTATCCATTTAAATGGCGGTTTATAACCTCGCTGTCTCAGTCTGCGATGTAACCTTGACGGCTTCTTCCACAGTCTAAGCTGTATGCTGCGTAGCCTACGCCTCAGCCATGCAGCTAGTTTCTTGAACTCCCTGCTGGCATTAGCGACTCTGAAG
>AQOF01000077.1 GCA_000565345.1 Salinivibrio costicola subsp. costicola ATCC 33508 = LMG 11651
CAAACTGGTTAGGAACACTGTCACTGTAAGGTTGATTTACCAGATGCAAAGCCGTGGTTTTACGGTGGTAGACTTTAAGTCAACGGGCGCTATTCGGGTCACAGAAGAAGGTGATTTCACGATCAGCCGTGACTGGAAGGAGCTCGATCCTGAGCAGCAAATCGACTATGTATTAACAGGCACCATGCTGCGTCAAGGCGGTGGGGTGCTCGTCAATGCGCGTGTCATCGGTATGGAGTCGCGTGTGGTTGTCGCTTCAGCGCAAGGATTTTTACCCGCAGACCGGATTGGCCGTGATATCGATAGCTTGTACAAGGTGCGTAAACGTGATGGTGTAATCATTCGCGACGATCAAAACCGCATGAAACGTGAAACCGTCGTACTAAAGCCTTAGCACAGGAAAAAAGTAAGGTAGATAAATGTTTAAAAGACATGGATTACTTTTCGCCGCATTATTGATGCTCTCTGCATGTCAGCCTCTTACCAGAATGAAAGAAGAAAGCATCATTTCGGCGGTTGGCATGGCCTCGATCAGCGCCCAACAAGGTGCGACCCAAGAAGACAAAGAAACACGGGCGATGCGCGCGTCTAAGGTGGACGCCTACAAAGAGTTGAGCGAGCAAGTTTATGGATTGCGGATAAGCAGCCGTGCGAGCGTTAACGATCAAAGTTTAGGTCGTGACAGCACACAAGGCGCCGTCGATGGCATTATTCGCGGCGCCGAAGTGGTGGCGAGTTACAAAGTTGGTGATAGTTACGTCACAGAGCTCGAACTGAACCTAGATACAATGCAAAAAATGAAACGCTATGGTGAGTCACAGCAGGTGCCAACCAACAACTCTATTATCTTCTAATGGCGCTGTCTGATTTTCCAATAATATGTGCGTGAACAACAACAATAAGGCGGGCCAAGTGCTCGCTTTTTTAGTTGGCTGATTGATTGTGATTAAAAACGACCGTTGCTTAATCTGTTTTTCGCGTTGGGACGGTTGAATCTTTAATAGATGACAAATATTTGACGCGCAGGCTTTTAGAGGGGGCGAGGGGAAGATGGACAGCGCTTTTTAGGCTTTGATGTTAGTGCCGAGTGTTTTTCTCCCTGATGCATTGCCGTCCTGGTTGTACGTCAGCTCTGATTTGCCACCGCTTTCTTGGAACAAGTTGCGCAGACGATGAATGCTTAAGCTGGCTCGTTGCAATGCAACGCCGTTGGTTTCGTTTTGTTGTTTACAGGTGGACAAACACGTTTGGATCGCGCTGATGTGTTCACGCATGGTTTCGTCATGATGGAGTGAATCACGTTCAGAGTGACGACTGATTTGCGCATCATTTCGCTGGATTTCATTGATTAACGCTTGTTTTTCTTTCGCGATGGTTTCGATATCATCCGATACACGGCTCGCGATGATACTGGCTTCTTGTTCAAGGAGCGTTTGCAGCGCTTGAACACACTCACGCTGTTGCTCGACAAGCGTCATTAAAGGCGCAGTAGGACTCATAACCACTCCGTCAGCTTAGCTTTCGTTTAGATCATTCTCAAAGCGCATCATGTTGGCAGCCAGCTTGTCAGCATCCACTCTATACGAACCGTTAGCAATCGCTTGCTTGATTTGCTCAACCTTCGCACTATCAAAGTGGGGCTCGGCGGCCATTTCTTGATTCATTTTGTCGATCTTCTGGCTTTGTTGGCTTAATGAAACAGCATCGTCTTGAGATTTCACTCCCTGCTGTTCACGGACCGCGCCGCCTTGTGTCTCTTGTGTTTTGGTCTGGTTACTGGTGTTTCGTGTGGTGGTCAGCGCTTGCTGGTTACCACGTAGTTGATCAATACTCGCCATAACATTGCCTTACTGTCAGTCGCTTTTGAGTCCGTCGCCCAGCGTATCGGCACATTTTGCAGTTACTTTAGCATTGAGACGTAAAAAGTCAGAAATTAACCGTTACTTCGCCGACCGCTGAGATTGTAGCATCGACGAGACGTTTAGATTTGTTGTTCTTGACTTTTATTTGCTCACCTAGCGCTCCATCACTTAATGCCGTGCCTTTTGCAACAATATTGAGTCCGTTTCCTTGTGCAGTGATTAAAACGTCATCATTTCGACACACCGCACAGACATCACTACTGCTGATCGGTTCGCCCATCCCCACCGTCCGTTTGACTTTGGAACCAATCAAGCGGGCGGGCTGAGTATAGGTTCTACCGCGTTGAAACCGACTATTTACCATTTGAATGGCAAGATCATTTGAAGCAATAGTCATGCCACGATTAAGAGGCCGCTTCGCCACGACCGAGGGTGTCATCAGCTCAATCTTAACCGGAATGTACACTTGCCAGTTGTCTTGATCACAAGACACCATCACAGTAACCGACGTATTAAGCTGTTGTCGTCCAGGCACATCGGTATCCAAAGGAGCAGGGCAGTCTGTTAAACGCATGCGAGAATCCAGATTACCTGCTGTAATATTGATTTTGCCGTTTTTGGGCACAGAAATAATGTCTGCAACATGTTTTTCTGCTGCATCTTGTACCGCTTCAATTTGACTTACTGTTGCAGCGGCTATACTTAGGCTAAAGCTTGCGAGCAAAGTGACGCTAAATAAGCGTAATATCTTGGACATAGTTCCAAACCATCGGTAGCGGACAAAGAAGAAATTTCCCTTCTTTCTCGAGAGTCATGTGATTACCATGCTACTCTACAAAAAAATGGGGCAATATGGAGTTTATCTTATGACAGGTGGTGTTCTTGATTCGGTCAACCAACGTACGCAGTTGGTGGGGCAGAACCGCTTAGAGTTGTTGACTTTCCGCCTGATGAGAAACCAACGCTTTGGCATTAATGTCTTTAAAGTCAAAGAGGTCTTGCAGTGTCCGCGATTGACGGCGATGGCGAATTTGCATCCTCTTGTCAAAGGCGTGGCCCATATTCGAGGTCAAACGATCTCTGTCATTGATATGAGCCTTGCAACGGGTGGGCCAGCTATTCCCGATCCTGAAAATCGATTTGTGATCATTTCAGAGTTTAACCGATCCATGCAAGGATTTTTGGTGGGTTCTGTTGAGCGCATTGTTAATATGAATTGGGAAAAAATACTGCCCCCGCCACAGGGAACGGGCCGCTCGCATTATCTGACAGCCGTCACTGAAATCGATAATGAGCTGGTTGAAGTGCTTGATGTCGAAAAAATCCTCAACGAAATCGCCCCAGTGAATGAGGAAATCAGCGAAGAAGTCTTGTCAAAACGTGAAGAGCGAGAGGAAAGCGCGCCCAGTAAGGTCTTGGTAGCGGATGATTCCAGTGTCGCGCGTCGACAAGTGAAACGTGCTGTAGAAAGTGTCGGCTATGACGTTATCCTCGTGCAAGATGGCAAAGAAGCGCTCGATAAGCTGAAAGAAATGGCCGCAGAGGGGAGTATCTATAGCCAGTTAGCCTTGGTGATATCCGATATCGAAATGCCTGAAATGGATGGGTACACGCTCACAACTGAGATTAGAAAAGATTCGAGTCTTAAAGATCTTCATGTAGTATTGCACTCATCACTAAGTGGGGTTTTTAACGAGGCGATGGTTCAGCGCGTCGGAGCCAACTCGTTTATCGCTAAGTTCGATCCAGATGAGCTAGGATCTACCGTCCTTGAAGCGGTTAAGTCGTAACGTAACCAGAGCGATTGAGTGAATTAATGACAAATGTAGCAATCAGTGATCAAGAATATCGGGACTTCTGTAAGCATCTCGAGTCCAAGTGTGGGATCGTACTCGGAGACAGTAAACAGTATCTGGTGCGTAGCCGCCTGAGCCACTTGTGAATAAATTTGGCTTGGCGTCACTGTCGGAGCTGGTCAAGTCGGTCATCACTGGACGAAATCGTGAATTAGCTGTCGCGGCCATTGATGCGATGACGACCAACGAGACGTTATGGTTTCGTGATACCTATCCGTATGAAGTCTTGGCACACCGTTTACTTCCAGAGCTGGCGAAAGCACGTAAACCAATCAAAATTTGGTCGTCAGCCAGTTCATCGGGGCAAGAGCCTTATTCGATTGCCATGACGGTCGCAGAAACACAGCAGCGAAAACCTGGGATGCTGAGCAGTGTCAGTATTACTGCGACAGATATTTCCACGTCGATGTTAGAGGCGTGTCGGCAGGGCATCTACGACAACTTAGCGTTGGGCCGCGGTTTATCTCCAGAGCGTCGCCGCACTTTTTTTGAAGATGTGGGTGACGGCAAAATGCGGATCAAAGACAATATCAAGCGAATGGTGACTTTCCGTCCGCAAAACCTGATGGAAAGCTACAGTTTGCTGGGCAAGTTCGACATTATTTTCTGTCGTAATGTCTTGATTTACTTTTCTCCGGATATGAAAGCCAAGGTGCTTAATCAAATGGCAGGGGCGCTCAACCCCGGTGGGTATCTTATTCTCGGGGCGTCGGAGTCACTCACTGGTTTAACCGATAAGTTTGAGATGATCCGTTGTAATCCAGGCATCATCTACAAGTTAAAATAGTATTTTAAAAAGCGGCACAGTGTTTGCCGCTTTTTTGTTTAACACCTGCCTCCTCGCTGCATTATGTCGAAGTATGAGTGCTTCGAACCCGCGTCCTACCTAGTGTTCACTTTAAAAAACAGTGCTAAATCGAAACTTGGCACTTTGTTTGCTTTATTCTATTCAGTAAGAATTCGGAGGTTGTCCATGGCGATTACATTTGACAATGCATTGGGTGTGCACCAACACACCGTTGGCGTAAGAGGAAAGCGGGCAGAGACCTTGTCTAGCAATATCGCTAATGCCAACACGCCAGGCTACAAAGCGCAAGATATTGACTTTCAACGCGCGCTCAAGGCGGCAAGCTCCGAGGCAAGTATTGGCCTAAGTCGCACAAATGAGCGGCACATCGCTGCCTCTAGCCGGGTGACCGGAGAGAAAAAGTACCGTGTCCCATCACAGCCGGATACGGGCGATGGTAATACGGTTGATGCGCAGCTAGAAAAGAATTTGTTCATGCAGAACGCACTGGAATACCAGGCCTCACTCGATTTTCTTGGCTCTAAGTTCAAGAATATGAAGAAGGCATTGAATGGGAAATAATCGATGAGTTTGTTTAATATTTTTAACGTGTCGGGATCGGCCATGAGCGCCGAATCAGTACGATTGAACACCACATCAAGCAACCTGGCCAATGCCAATTCGGTGAGTAGCTCTGCTGAAGAGACATACCGAGCACGGCATCCGATTTTCTCTGCGGAGCTTAATCGCTTTAAGCAGCAGGGCGAAAGTGTGCCGGTCAACATTGATGGTATTGTCGAGAGCCAGAAACCATTACGCGCGGAATATAACCCCAACCATCCGATGTCGAATGACGAGGGGTATATTTTTAAACCGAACGTGAATGTGATGGAAGAGATGGCGAACATGATTTCTGCGTCGCGATCTTACCAAACCAATGTTCAGGTGGCCGATGCGAGTAAACAAATGCTGATGCGTACGCTTCAGATGGGTCAGTAATGTAGGAGGCGAAGATGGCCGGAATTGACGGTACAGGTTCAAGTAACGGACTGTCCTACATTGACCAGCTAAAGGCGCAGCAAGAGAAAAAACTGCAAGAGAAGCAAGACTCGACCACGGGTAAGCAAGCACTCGAACAGGAAGACTTTCTCAAATTGCTCACCAAGCAGCTGTCACAGCAGGATCCGTCCAAACCTGTCGATAATGACAGAATGATCTCACAGATGGCGTCGTTTGCCACGGTAGAGGGCATCGGCAAAATGAACAAGCAGTTTGATACGTTCAATGAGTCGATTACGTCCAACCAGGCATTACAAGCGTCATCGTTAGTAGGGCGTGACGTGCTAGTTCCCGGCTCCACCGGTGTGAAAGGTGAAACGGGCGGTGTCGCGGGCATGGTGAAGCTGCCTCAAGCGCTAGATAATGTCAGTGTTCGAATTGAGAACGAACAAGGACAACTATTGAGAACGTTCAGTATGGGTGCCAAACCACCAGGTGATCATCGCGTCGAATGGGATGGGATGGATGACAACGGCAATCCTATGCCGGAGGGCACTTACAAGCTCAAGGTGAGTGGCATGGTTGATGGACAGACACAAGAGTTTGATGTGTCCACCTATGCCAATGTGAACAGTGTTTTGCTGGGGAATGGTGGTGGCAATGTGATGTTAAATATTGCTGGCTTTTCCTCACCGATGAAACTGGCTGAAGTGCTAGAGGTCGGTAATGCCGACGTCGGTAATGTGACGAAAGGCTGACCGATTTATTAGGAGTGAAAAGCAATGGGTTTTAATATTGCGTTAAGTGGCCTTGGTGCGGCCCAGAAAGACATGAACACCACCAGTAACAACATTTCTAATGCCAATACCTATGGCTTTAAGGAATCTCGCGCAGAGTTTGGTGATGTGTATTCGACGTCGATCTTCTCAAACTCGAAGACTACCAACGGCACAGGTGTTCAAACATCGACCGTGGCGCAGCAATTCCACGAAGGCTCGAGTATTTATACCAATAATCCGCTCGATTTGCGGATTAGCGGCAATGGTTTCTTCGGTGTGTCAAATGACAAGCTGCAAAACAATGATTACCATTTAACCCGCAACGGTGCTTTCCACCTTGATAAAAATAACGACATTATCAATTCCGAAGGTCAGTACTTGCTCGGTTACAATGTCGATCCTGATACCCAGCAGGTCTCTTCTTATGAGCCTCAGTCTCTTAATGTACCGGATCAGTTTGGTCAGCCTCGTGCGTCACAAAATGTTGATATTGGTTTGAACTTACCAGCTGGCGGTGCGCAAAAAGATCCGACCCAGTTTAATTTTGAAGACCCTGAAACCTACAACAAGCAAACCTCTGCAACGGTTTATGATTCGCTTGGTCAGCCGTATAAGTTGTCGACGTATTATGTGAAAGGTAACGATCCGGCCAATCCCAATAGCTGGTCTGTGTATTACACCATGACGGATCCTGAAGGTGAAAAGCCGGTGAATATCCAAGGTGGCAATTCAACCAATGCCACTGGACAGGTTGGTCACACCATCGACTTTAACTCAGATGGTTCAGTGAACAATATTAATGGCGGTAATCCGATCGTGACCGATGCCTTGGGCCCAACAGGCGCTGGATTAGAGATGAACGGTGCCAACGGTGATCAGCAGCTCACGCTCAACTTTGATAACCCGACTCAGTATGCCGCACCGTTTGAGATGCGAAAATTCACTGATGATGGAGCGACGACGGGCTATTTGACCAAGGTCGATCTTGATCCGAAAGGGACCATTATGGCGACCTACAGTAATGGTGAAAACATCGCATTAGGCCGGGTTGGCATGGTGCGTGTTGCCAACCAGCAAGGCTTAGCACAGGTGGGTAACACCCAGTGGGATATCACCCAAGACTCGGGCGATCCTATTTTTGGTGAGGCGATGCAAGGCGCATTTGGTCAAGTGAAAAGCGGGACCATTGAGCAATCTAATATCGATATGACTCAAGAGCTGGTCGATTTGATCACCGCGCAACGTAATTTCCAAGCGAACTCGCGAGCGCTGGAAGTGAGTAACCAGATGCAACAGAATATCTTGCAAATCCGTTAAGATCGCTTTTATTGCCGCCTGCCTATCAGGCGGCAAGTCCTCGCCTTCGTTTACTTCTTTTATCTCCCCTTTCTTGATCTTCTCTTTCTATCTTTCTGAAAAACATGCATTTAATTAATGGCACGCTCCTTGCTTTGTTACCTACAGAACGATTGTGGAGGCAACCAATATGGATCGCGCGTTATACCTCGCCATGAGTGGCGCTAAGCAAGATATGCAGGCAATGCAGTTGCGCGCCAACAACCTAGCCAATGTCAGTACCACGGGATTCCGAGCTGATCTTGAGCAGTCACGCTCTATGCAAGCTTACGGTGAGGGGTTACCAAGCCGAGTTTTTAATATGACTGAGCGACCTGGTTATAGCTTCGAGCAAGGCTCCACCATCACAACCGGCCGCAATCTTGATGTGGCCGTTCAAGGTGAAGGCTGGATGTCGGTATTAGACAGCCAAGGCCAAGAAGGCTACACCCGTGCCGGTCACTTGAAAGTGGATCAAACTGGGTTACTTCAGAACAGTAACGGCAATCTCATTTTGGGTGAAAATGGCGGGCCGATCTTTATTCCTTTGCCGGCGGCAAGAATTGAAGTCGGAAAAGAGGGGGGCGTCTCGGTATTGCCCCAGGGGGCGCCGCCTGAGGCTATGGAAATGGTGGATAGAATTAAACTCGTTCGCCCAGATAACCAAGACCTTTTCAAAGATAAAAATGGGGTATTTAAGCCCAAAGAACCTGGCACCGTATTTCCAGCGGATGCAAGCGTGACGTTACAAACCGGGGCTTTAGAGGGCAGTAACGTTAACGCAGTGGGTGAAATGACGGGCCTGATTGACTTGCAACGTCACTTTGAGATGCAAGTGAAGTTAATGAAAACCACAGAAAAAATGGACGAGTCGTCTTCATCGTTATTGCGGCTTGGCTAAGGTTTATTAAGAGGAAGTAATTATGCATCCAGCATTATGGGTTAGCAAAACCGGACTTGATGCGCAGCAAACTAATATTTCGACGATTTCGAATAACCTAGCCAACGCATCGACGGTCGGTTTTAAAAAGTCACGCGCGGTATTTGAAGATCTTTTTTATCAAAACATTAATCAACCGGGCGGCCAATCATCTCAGAACACAGAGCTGCCGAGTGGTTTGATGTTGGGGGCAGGGTCAAAGGTCGTTGCCACTCAGCGTGTCCATACCAATGGTAATGTACAAACAACAGACAATGCGCTCGACATGATGATCGAAGGCGATGGCTTTTTCCAAGTGTTGCTCCCCGACGGCAACATGGGTTACCAACGCAATGGTCAGTTCACCTCAACGATGAGGGACTATCGTTACCTCAGGGTCGGGCTATACACTGGAGCCTGAAATCACGATACCAGATGATGCTGTGCAGGTGACCGTCGGCACGGATGGCGAAGTCTCTGTCCGTTTGCGCGGTCAGCAAGAAAACCAAGTCTTGGGTCAAATCACGACGGTGGATTTTATTAACCCAGGTGGTTTGGAGCCGGTTGGTCAGAATATCTACCTACCCACGGGCGCCAGTGGTGATCCGCAAGAAGGCGTACCAGGCCTAAATGGGTTTGGCGAAGTAAAACAATCGATGCTCGAAACTTCAAACGTCAATGTGACCGAAGAGCTGGTCAATATGATCGAAGCCCAACGTGTTTATGAGATGAACTCTAAAGTTATCTCATCCGTTGACCAGATGCTCAGTTACGTAAATCAACAGTTATAAGCATGGTGAAGGTATAAGGGGGCAATGATGACGGTGCAACGTGGATTAATATCGGGCCTTTTCTTTGCCACGCTCCTAGGGATGGGCGGTTGTTCATTGCCGGGGCAGCAAGATACAGGCAGTGATCTTGACCAAGCCACCTCGACCACGGATGCGGTTGAAGGCGATACAACACCGGAAGGTGAGGGCTTGATTGGTTTGTTACGTCAACGTGAAGATCCCAAAGCTGACGATCCGTCTTGGTCTCCGATTCGCCCGCAACAGCCTCCGGAGCACTATGCAACGGCGACAGGATCTTTGTTTAATACCAGCCAACAGCGTGATTTATATAATGGCTCAAAACCCAGTGGGCTTGGGGATATCGTGACGGTCATGCTTGAGGAAAACACTCAGGCTCAAAAAAGTGCGAGCTCCGATTTGGCCAAGTCAAACGACTTGAGCATGGATCCTCTGTCCTTAGGAGGGGAAGAAATCACCATTGGCGAGCGCACCTTGTCGTATGAAGTGAGCAATGATAATTCATCAACGGGCTCCACATCGGCAGACCAAAGTAATAGTTTGCAAGGCTCTATTTCGGTACAAGTGATTAATGTATTGGCCAATGGCAACTTAATGGTGCGCGGCGAAAAATGGTTAACGCTGAACTCAGGCGATGAATACATTCGCTTAAGCGGTACCATTCGACCCGCCGATATTGGTCCGGATAATACCATTGCTTCAACCCGTATATCCAATGCCAGAATTCAATATTCCGGTACCGGCGAGCGACAAGATACCCAAGAACAAGGCTGGTTGGCACGATTCTTTAATGTCACCTTGTAGCCCTATATTGTGACGGAGAGTTGACGTGAAAAAGTGGTTGTTATCGATAGTCTTGCTGGTTGTAGCCACACCAAGTCTTGCGGCTCGAATAAAAGACGTTGCCGAGGTTGCTGGGGTCAGGAGTAACACGTTGACGGGCTATGGTTTAGTGGTCGGTTTGCCGGGGACAGGTGAAAGCACTGATTTTACTGACCAAAGTTTTAAGTCGATGCTAAATAACTTTGGTATCGAACTTCCTACTGATACAACCCCTCAATCAGACAATATCGCCGCAGTCGCAGTGACCGCAGACCTCCCTGCGTTTGCCAAACAGGGTCAAAAACTTGACGTGACTGTGTCATCGATTGGCTCGGCGGAAAGTTTAAGAGGGGGAACCTTGCTCCAAACCTTTCTGAAAGGGCTGGATGGCAACGTCTATGCCACCGCACAAGGCAACTTAATTGTCGGTGGGTTTAGTGCCACGGGGGCCGATGGCTCACAACTGGTGGGGAATACCCCTACGGTGGGGCGAATCACGAACGGTGCCTCGGTCGAGCGCGAAGTGCCGAATCCATTTGGTCGAGGTGATCACCTTACCTTTAATCTTTTTCAATCCGACTTTACCACCGCTCAACGTATGGCGGATGCGATTAACCGCTTTCTAGGACCATCAACAGCGTCTGCGATGGATGCTACGTCGGTGCGTGTCAGAGCGCCACGTGATGTGAGCCAGCGGGTCGCGTTTTTATCCACCTTAGAAAATATTGAATTTCAACCTGGAGATGGTGCGGCTAAAATCATCGTCAATTCTCGTACGGGCACCATTGTGGTGGGACAAAATGTGCGCCTTCGTCCAGCTGCAATTACGCATGGCGGCATGACCGTCTCGATTCAAGAAGACTTTAATGTCGATCAGCACCACTCGTGGTGGGAGGCGGTAGTCACACCGGATACCGAGATCAATGTCGAAGAAGAAGAAGGGCGAATGTTCCACTTTAAACCAGGCGTGACCTTGGACGATTTAGTTCGCGCAGTCAATGGCGTGGGGCAGMCCCGTCCAGCTAGTGACCTTGCGACCTTGTCAAGCGCGTAAACAAGCCAGGTGCCATCGATGGCCAGTTGATAGTCATATAAGGACA
>AQOF01000078.1 GCA_000565345.1 Salinivibrio costicola subsp. costicola ATCC 33508 = LMG 11651
TTATCGGTTGGCGATCAATTTTCGAGTAGCGCTCGATTGTCGGTTGACGCTAGATGTAAATCGCATATAGCCAAGTTGCCTCATCGAATTATAGAAGGTGATAATGGCAACAGCGTTGCTTGGTTATTTTTGTTGGCCCATGCCGGAAAAGGCCTAGCTATGATACGCTTAGCGCTATTCGCGCGCCACACAGCGCTTCAACCGTGATCACAAAAAGAACAATGCAGCGACAAAATGCCATGACACTGACAACGACGCCCATCGATTATACGCCGGATCTTGCGGTGACCCTCTTTGATCGGATTGCCCACCAGCCCTGGGCGATGCTGCTCCACTCGGCCACGCGAACCCACCCAGACAGTCGTTTCGATATCTTGGTCGCCGATCCGGTTGCCACCATTACTGCGCGTTATAACCAGGTGACAACCTATTACGCAGATGGCACAACCACCACCCACACGCAAGACCCTTTTCACTGGGTGGCCGATCTTCAGGCCAAGCTTTTACCCACCGCGGATCCGATAGCGCCTTGGCCATTTATTGGTGGCGCCTTGGGGTACTTTGGCTATGATCTCGGTCGATGGGTGGAAGTGCTACCGGCATTGGCGAAAGACGAGCTCGAGGTGCCGGATATGGCGGTCGGGCTCTATGACTGGGCGGTGGTGATCGATCATCACCAGCGCCAAGCGGTGGTGATTGCACCCAATAGCCAACAACGATGGCAGTGGCTAACCGAGCAACACGCGCCAGCCTCGCCGATTCCCTTCGCACTCACTGGGCCTTGGCAGGCCAACATGACCGCGCAACAATACGGCGAAAAGTTCGACACCGTCCAAGCGTATTTACACGCGGGCGATTGCTATCAAATCAATCTTGCTCAACGCTTTTCCGCGCCCTATCAGGGCGACGAGTGGCACGCGTATCGCAAATTGGCCGCGAACAACGGCGCGCCGTTTTCGGGCTTTATTCGCCTGCAAGACAGCGCCCTGTTGTCGGTCTCGCCTGAGCGCTTTTTATCGGTGCACGACAAACAGATAGAAACCAAACCCATTAAAGGCACACGCCCGCGCGATCCCGATCCACAAAAAGACGCACAACGCGCCCAAGCATTGAAGTCGGCTGAAAAAGATCGCGCCGAAAATTTGATGATTGTAGACTTATTACGCAATGATATTGGTCGCATTGCCTCGCCAGGTTCCGTATCTGTGCCTAAACTCTTTGATATAGAAAGTTTTCCTGCTGTCCACCACATGGTCAGTACAGTGACTGGACGCTTACCCGACGACAAGACAGCACTTCGATTTGCTGCGCGCCGCGTTTCCTGGCGGGTCAATTACCGGGGCACCAAAGGTGCGGGCAATGGAAATCATTGAAGAACTCGAACCCCATCGTCGTCATGTTTATTGTGGCAGCTTTGCCTATATCAGCCGCTGTGGACGAATGGATACCAGCATTACCATTCGTACGTTGGTTGGTCATCAAGGACAACTTCATGTTTGGGCAGGTGGCGGGTTGGTTGCTGACAGCCAAGCCGACGCCGAATATCAGGAGACGCTCGATAAAGTGAGCCGAATTTTACCCGTACTGGCAGAAGATGAGGCATTGAGCACACCTATTCAGGATTAAGGAGAGTGGATGCAGTTACTCACCGCTGACAAGGCGTATTTCTCACCCCTAAATGTCTCCCCCCTGGGCAGTACAATACAGACAGTGCCTGGGTGTGGGGGTGGGTCTTGCCCTGGGGTTTTGGCCGCGCTACGAAGGAGAGTGTTTCCTCGCTGATCACGGTGCGGCCACGCGACTATCACCGACCGACGTGGTCCGTGCATTTTCACTCACCCCTTTAGCGCGCCACGACAGCCGTATTCTCAATCGCGTGCGGCTATCTCCGCGCATTCTCGGTGGGGCGGATTTTCAACCCGCCGCAGTATTGATCGGGCTGGTGCCTAGGCCGTCAGGCATTCATTTGGTGTTAACCCAACGCGCCAGTCACCTAAAACATCACCCGGGACAAGTGAGCTTTCCGGGCGGAAAACGCGAGTCTATCGATCACGATAATATTGCCACCGCCACCCGTGAAATGTGGGAAGAAACCGGTATTCGCGTCACGCGCGACGCTGTCATTGGCCACTTGTGTCCCTTGCCCACAGTGACGGGCTATTATATTCATCCGGTGCTTGCCTGGGTGGATCCCGATTATCAGCCTTGTCTGGATCCCAATGAAGTGGCCGCCTGCTTTGAAGTGCCCTTAGATACCTTGTGTTATCCCGGCCACATCCGAGAACAATCGTTTTTAATCGACGGACAATGGCACCCTGTGAGTGCGTTTTATCATCACGATCATCTTGTTTGGGGAGCCACTGCCCAGCTGTTACGCGCGTTGATCAGTCAACTCACGCTGTTTCACTTTCCGGTCAATCGCACCATAAACCCTACCAATACTATGGAATTTGGCGCAATTTGATGCATATTTATCCAACACAAAACCGTACAAACCTGCCTACTTAATCGCACTAAAGCGCTTTTATTATTGATAGTTGTCACATTTTGGTGCAATAGTCCGGGCGCGCCTTTTCATATCGCGATCTAGCGCTTGGTTTTCTGCGTGGAAATCGCCAGAATTCGCCTTCCCTGATTCCTGTTCCCTACAATGTAAGTAGTATTGTTATGCAAACAACCTCGACGACTGGTACCCGCGCAACCACGCGCCCGCGCTGGACCAAACAAGACACAACCTGGGCGCTTTCCCTTTTTGGCACCGCTGTTGGAGCCGGCATCCTCTTTCTTCCCATCAATGCGGGGATGAGCGGTTTTTGGCCATTGGTTGTGATGACCTTATTAGTTGGCCCGATGACCTTTTTTGCTCACCGTGGTTTGTCTCGTTTTGTGCTCTCGTCCAAAAACGCAGGCAGCGATATCACCGAAGTGGTTGAAGAGCACTTTGGCGTCGGCGCGGGTAAAATCATCACCCTGTTGTACTTTTTCGCGATTTACCCGATTGTTCTGATCTACGGTGTCGGCATCACCAACACCGTTGATTCCTTCTTGGTTAACCAGCTTGGTATGGCATCACCACCGCGGGCAATTTTGTCACTGGCCCTGATTTTGGGAATGATGGCTATCATGCTTCTGGGCGAGAAAATGATGTTGCGTGTCACCCAGTTCTTGGTTTATCCGCTGGTTGCCATCTTAGTATTTATGTCGCTCTATCTTATCCCAGAGTGGAACACCGCCGCCCTGTCGCAAGTGCCTTCAGCCGGCGATTTTGCTATCACTCTTTGGATCTCGATTCCGGTGCTGGTATTTGCGTTTAACCACAGCCCAGCGATTTCATCTTTCTCATTGGCACAACGTCGCGATCATGGTGATGATGCAGAACAAAAATCTGGCCAAATTCTAATGCGCGCAGCAGCGATGCTGGTTGGCTTTGTGATGTTGTTTGTATTCTCTTGCGTCCTGTCGCTGACACCAGCGGACCTGGAAGCGGCCAAAGCAGAGAACATTGCGATTTTGTCTTACCTTGCCAACAAGCATGAGAGCCCATTTATTTCCTTCTTGGGCCATTGGTTGCCTTTGTCGCGATTGTGTCTTCATTCTTCGGCCATTATTTGGGCGCACGTGAAGGTCTAAATGGCTTAGTCGTGAAAACCCTGCGTGGTGCAGGTAAACCGATCAACCGCAAGAAAATTGACGTGTTTACCGTGGTCTTCATGATCCTCACCATTTGGTTGGTGGCGACCCTAAACCCAAGTATTTTGGGGATGATTGAATCACTTGGCGGCCCTATCATTGCCACCATCCTGTTTATTATGCCAATGTATGCCGTGAAAAACGTGCCAGCAATGCAGAAGTATTCAGGTACAATCAGTAACGCCTTTGTTCTTATCATGGGCTTGGTCGCGATTTCAGCGATTATGTACGGCATGCTTTTTTAATTAACCATGACCGTTAATCAGCGCGCGCAGCAGGTGCTATAGGACTGCTGTTACTGGGGCATTAATCCCAGCCGCATTCATCGATGTTTGCGGGATAACCAGGAGCAGTGAACGCTGCTCCTTTCATTATGGCAAGCCACCGGCATTGCCAGCACAGTCAATACCATGGACGGATGGCGTAAACACTAAATCCATTGCCCTTAGGGCATTGACTGAGGTAAACACATGATCAGTGTTTTTGACATTTTCAAGATTGGCGTTGGCCCGTCCAGCTCGCATACTGTTGGCCCAATGAAAGCCGGCCAGTGTTTTGTTGATGCGCTTATTGCTAACCAACGCTTGACCGACGTCGACCGCGTGACGGTTGACGTTTATGGCTCTTTGTCTTTAACTGGCAAAGGCCACCACACCGACATCGCGATCATTATGGGCCTCGCAGGCAACAGCCCTGAAACCGTTGATATCGACGCGATCCCTAGCTTTGTTAAACGTGTCGAAGACACAGAGCAATTGCCGTTGGGCGAACAGCAGCATGTCGTCACCTTTTTGCGTGATGGCGGCATGAACTTTCACCAAACCAACCTATCCTTGCATGAAAACGGCATGCGTATTCATGCTTGGCAAGGCGATGAGTGCGTGCTGAGCAAAACCTACTACTCCATTGGTGGCGGCTTTATTGTTGAAGAAGCCGAGTTTGGTCAGCCTGCCATGCAAGCGGTGCAAGTCCCTTACGACTTTAATAGCGCAGACGGCTTGCTCGCACTGAACGCAAGAAACCGGTTTTTCTATCAGCGGCTTAGTGATGGCCAACATGCGTAGCATGCATAGCCAAGCAGAAATTGACACCTATTTCGCCAATATCTGGAAAACCATGCAAGCGTGTATGTACCGTGGTATGGAAAACGAAGGTGTGTTGCCCGGTCCATTGCGTGTACCTCGTCGAGCCGCTGCGTTGCATCACCAGCTCAAAACCACCGAAAAATACAACATCGATCCTATGTCGGTGGTGGACTGGGTCAATATGTTTGCCTTTGCGGTGAACGAAGAAAACGCCGCCGGTGGCCGTGTTGTAACCGCGCCAACGAATGGGGCATGCGGAATTATTCCTGCCGTCCTCGCCTACTACGATAAATTTATTGAGCCGGTCGATAAGCAAACCTATACACGCTACTTTGCTGCATCCGGTGCGATTGGCGGCTTATATAAACAAAACGCGTCTATTTCTGGGGCAGAAGTGGGTTGCCAAGGTGAAGTCGGGGTCGCGTGTTCAATGGCCGCCGCCGGTTTGGCTGAACTTATGGGCGGTAATCCGCACCAGGTGTGTATGGCAGCTGAAATCGCAATGGAGCACAACTTAGGCCTTACCTGCGATCCGGTCGCTGGACAGGTGCAAGTGCCGTGTATTGAGCGTAACGGCATTGCCGCGGTGAAGGCGATCAATGCATCACGCATGGCACTACAACGTTCTTCCGAGCCACGGGTGTCGTTAGATAAAGTGATCGAAACCATGATGGAAACCGGTAAAGACATGAACGCCAAATACCGTGAAACATCACAAGGTGGCCTAGCTGTCACCGTGATGTGCTAATCCCAGAGAATCACGCCAGGTAGCCACACGCTATCGAAAAGTAACGCGTTATATTGCTGACTAAAACCATCAAAAAGGCCCGGGACATCACGTCACCGGGCCTTTTTATCTGCGTTTACACCGCAAACAGACAGTGTGTTTTCCACTGCCCTCACAGGTATGATTTAAGCCGCGTGGGTGGCCATCGCAGGTTTTTTCGCATCACGTGTTAGCTCACCAACCGGAAGTACGGTACGGCCATATTCCTCGTTAAGCACCTGCGCCATCGCAAAATACATCGCGCTTAAGCCACACACAATCCCTTCAAATCCGGCAATGGTGCCAATGAGTGTACTGCCGGTAAAATCACGCGCCGCGAGCAAGAAAAACAGGATAGTCAGGCTACCAAATACAAACTGTTTAGCACGGCAATAGCGCAATGAGCCAATAAACATAAATCCAGTGAACACACCCCACAACACCAAATACCAACCCATAAAGGCAGCAGGGCTTGCGTCAGCCAGACCCATTTTTGGCATCACAATCAGGCCAACAAGTGTCAACCAGAACAACCCATAAGAGGTAAACGCGGTTGTTCCGAACGTATTGCCTTTTTTGAATTCCATGATCCCCACAATCACCTGCGCTAAGCCGCCATAAAACAGCCCCATCGCCAAAATCATGCTATCAATCGGAAAAAACCTGCATTATGAATGTTCAATAATACCGTGGTCATTCCAAAACCCATCAGCCCTAAAGGGGCAGGATTTGCCAGTTTGTTTTCCATCAGTGCCCTACTTATTAAAAAAACCTATCAATACTCAAAATAAGCGCCCAAAACCACGGATAAAAGTGATTATCACGCGCAAAAACGCGGCAATATTACGGGTTACAGATTAGATGTAAATAACTTTTAGTGCTTAGCGTTGTTTTCATAAACAAGAGGGCCAAAATAGCCAATAAAACTGGGCAATTCCGGTTTGTTGATAATAAAAAAGCAGCAAAATGCTGCTTTTTTACTCAATTGTTCAAGCATAGCGCGTTAGCGGGTACTAAAGCCTTTACTATGCAGAAATTCTTTCATAAACGGACGCGCTTCTTTTTCCAATGTGGCAGACACTTGTTCGCTCCAGCTCATGTCTTTATTGCCGCCTGTACGTGTTTGATAATACTCGCGCACTTGGTTGTCGTAGTCACTTAGCGCCGCTTCATCAATCGCCTGATAACGATTTTCGTGAACGATAAGACTGGCCGGTAGTTTCGGTTTGGTCTCAGGATCTTGTGCAGGTACACCTAAGCACATACCAAATAATGGCAACACATGATTAGGTATATCCAGCAACTCGGCGACTTTATTCGGTTGGTTACGCAACCCACCGATATACACACCGCCAAGACCCATGGACTCCGCTGCGACCATCGCATTTTGCGCCATGATTGCGCCGTCAATCGCGCCAATTAACGTTTGCTCAGTAAAGCCCAACTTGGCATTGGGATTGATTTGCTCATGACGATGAAAGTCCGCACACCACACCAAAAACTCGGCGCAGTCGGCTACATACGCTTGGTTGCCCGCGTATTCCGCCAGTAAACGTCGTTTGTCGCTATCGGTCACACGAATAATACTGGTGCATTGTAAAAAACTTGAGCTCGACGCCGAGCGCGCGGCATCAATAATCTGGCTCAGTTGCTCTGATGAAATGGGGGCTTGGCTAAATTTGCGAATAGAGCGGTGAGAAAGTAATGTCTCAATCGTTGGGTTCATTATGTTTCCTTATTAGACGTTGAGCTGTAAAAGAGGGATGAGCTGGTTTTACACCTTTATGAGCCGACGCGCAATCAACACAATAGCGACGCTCTGCGGCCATACCACCCGTGATCTCCCGCCGGTCGTGCGATTCGGTATAGACGTTCACAGCAATCGGTTTTGCCTATCGGTGCAAAAGGGAAATTCGTCTTTTCTCTCCATCGCCTATCAGGCATAGTAACAACATTAATGCCAAAGGAGATGAATATGTTCGTCGTAATTTTCGGTCGCCCAGGGTGCCCTTTTTGTGTTCGCGCCAAAGACCTAGCGGAAGATCTTAAAACCAACCGTGATGACTTTAACTACCGTTATGTCGATATTCACGCGGAAGGCATCAGCAAAGCGGATTTGGAAAAAACCGTCGGCAAACCGGTTGAAACCGTGCCACAGATTTTCGTTGATCAAGCGCACGTTGGCGGCTTTACCGAATTTGAAGCCTACGCCAAAGAAAATCTCGGTTTGTTCCAAGACTAATCGGTCGAGCAATCGATAAAAAACCAGCCCATTGGCTGGTTTTTTTGTTTTTGGCGGTCATTGATATATCGAGGTGCAACTACGCTCATTGCGCAACCTGCAACTGAATAAAAAACAACGCCCCACCGCCCTCAGCATCGCGGTACCCCACATCACCGTCCATTTGCTGACATATCTCCCGCGTAATCGCTAGCCCCAGTCCTGTACCAGCAACCTTGCGATTATCACTGCTGTCAGCTTGGCTAAAACGCTGAAACAGTCGATCCTGAAACGCTAGGTCAACCCCAGGTCCACGATCTCTGATAGCAATTTCAACCAGCGTTTTATCAACAATTACCGAAACGTCTACCCACTCACCTTCTGGTGAGAATTTGATCGCATTAGATAAAAGATTGGTCAGTGCTTGAATCAATCTTGGTCCATCAACATTGACCGTCACAGCCGGCCAGTTATTTGGAGGGCGTATTTGTGTCTGAGTTTGATGCTGGTAGGATTTAACAGACTCTATCGCGTCATCCAATAGCGAGCCAAGGTCTTGCTTTTGTTTCTGAATTGGCATTTTTCCTGCCACGAGCTTTTCCATATCTAACAAGTCGTTTATCAGCAAGGTTAAACGTGTTGCGTTACGCTCGGCAGTATGCAGCAACTTGTTAGCCTTTGGTGGTAATTCCCCAGTTGCGCCGCCATTCAATAATCCTAACGCGCCTTTGATCGACGTTAAGGGTGTGCGCAGTTCATGGCTGACGGTGGCAATAAATTCATCTTTCATTTTGTCGAGTTTTTTACGCTCAGTAATGTCTTCGACAAGGGACCAGATCACCTTTTTTCCGTCCAACTCTGTGCTCAGCATGCCTTGCAGACGGACCGGATAACGACTGCCATCTTTGCGGATGTACTCTTTTTCAAACGGCCCATAACGACCCGTGCTTTGCATACTTGCCAGCGCTTTTTGCTCCTCTGGCTCATATTCTTTAGGCGTGACATCCCAATAACTGAGGGAAACGAATTCTTCGCGGGTGTAACCCGTGGGTGCAATCAAAGCATCATTGAGATCAAGAAACTGTCCGGTGGCCAAATCGTTCAAAGCGATGCCGATAGGGGAAAAGTCAAACAAGCTACGCAACCTCGCCTCGCTCTGCTCCAAAGCTAAACGCGCCTGATGCTGTTCGTGAACATCTTGCAAATAACCGTGCCACAGTGTACTACCGTCGATCATTTTCTCCGGCCTCGCCTCGCCAGATATCCAACGATAGCCCTTGCCCGGACAGTTGACCTGATAGGTAGATTGCCAATGTTCTAACGTGTGTGCCGAATGTTCGATGGATCGACTCACGGTCTCAATATCGCCAGGATGGATGCGCTCAAACGCAGGAATGGCATCTTCTGCAGCCTGTTCTGGTGTGATGCCGTACAACGTCTCTATTTGAGGGGAACTATAAGGAAAAACCATACGCCCATCGGGAAAACGACGAAATTGATAAAGCGTTCCCGGCAATAATGCTGCTAATTTGGTCAGCCGCTGCTGGCTCAAATTCTGGGTCAATACATCGGATAACCAGTTGCCGAGGAGGCGTAGAAACAGTTTTTCGCCATCGTTGTAGTCTTCAGAACGCGCCTTAGCGGACGATACGTTCAATGTGCCCCAGGGGCGATCATAGACATTGATGACAACGCCAGCATAGCTGCCTAATGGTGCAGTTTTATAACACGGATGTTGCTGAAACTCAGGGCGATCGGTATCGGCAATAAACTGTTCTTGAGTGGTGCTACTGGGGTTCTCTGCCATCAAAAACTGACACCAGGTGTCTTTTAATGCAAACTGCTGCCCTGCAACAATCGTTGTGTCTGGCGGCCCAGCTATCCAGTTAACCGTATACACCTCGCCTTTTACTTCACTGACAATGGCCAGTTCAGCCCTCAAGTAGAGCTTGGCCTCTTGCAAGGCATGATTGATTCGCTCATCCAGGCTCCCATGACAGGAAAAGGCAATGTCAGTCAGCACCGTTAACGCCTGATGATGCCGCTCCAGCTGCGTCAGGGCATTGCGCTCTCGAGTAATATCGATAATAAACCCTTCAAGCACCTGTGGATGCCTAGGATCTGTTTCAATACATTTACCTCGTTCCTCCACCCAGCGAAAGCCCAGCGTACGATGCCGAACACGATACTCAATATGCCATTCCTCATTGTTGGCCATGGCGTTGGTAACGGCGTCATCAACAACGGACACATCATCAGGGTGAATGAGATCCGCATAACAAACGCGTTTATTGTTTATCAGATCGTCGGCGGCATAACCACTGATGGTGTCAACTTGGTTACTGATGTAAAGCATGGTCCAGCTTTTATCTGGCAAACAACGAAACGTGATGCCTGGTATGTTATTAATCAGCGATGCCATTTCATCGTGGCTAGTTTGCAGTTGTTGCTGCAACGCTGTTGACTCACGTCGCTGATAGATATCGGTCCAAATCAGATCCTCCACCATGCCAGCAAGGTTCTTTAGTTGCGCCACGCTATGTTCACTAAACTGCCTTGGTTGGTTATCAATTAGGCATAGCGTGCCCAGTCGATAACCCTCGCTGCTGTGAATCGGCATACCCGCATAAAACCGAATATCCGGCGCCCCACAGACAAGTGGATTGTCACAAAAACGCATATCGTCTAGCACGTTTTCAATAATCAATGGTTCACTACCCATAATGGCGTGCCCACAAAAAGAGATATCCCTTGGGGTTTCAGAGGCATCTAACCCCTGACGAGACTTAAAGTATTGTCGCTCACGATCGATCAGTGACACCAGCGCGATAGGCACAGAAAACAAGTCAAGGCATAAGCGAGTAATGCGATCAAAGCGAGGATCGGCACCACTGTTAAGCAACTCGGTTTCGTCTAGTGCCTGTTGACGCTCGGCTTCGTTATCAGGGATAGATGGCGTTCGCATACCAAGGCTCCGGAGAATTAGCGATTAAGGGGTATTCATTGCTTGTACGACACAATTTCGTCCGTCATGCTTGGCGCGATACAAGGCTTTGTCCGCGAACGCCAATAAAGACTCACTCGGTTCTGTCGGAAAGCGCTGATTGTCGGCAATGCCGGCGGAAAGCGTGCAAGAAAACGTGGCGTCATTCGCCTTGAACGTGATCGCTCCGAAATCTTCTCGTAACTGATTAACCAAATGCTCGGCTTGGTCAGCATCACAATCTGGCAATACCAGCGCAAACTCTTCTCCACCGTATCGGCCAAGCTTATCTGTATTCCTAAAATGCTGACGTAAAAGCGTACCGATAGCCGCGATCACCTGATCGCCAATAGCGTGACCATAGGTGTCATTCACGCCTTTAAAGTGATCAATATCCAACATGACCACGCTGAATACTTGCGACCGACGCTGCGCCAATTGCCATTGCTTTTGCAACGCGTCTTTGATGCTGGCGTGTTTCAATAAGCCGGTAAGCCCGTCTTGATGTTGCGTGCGGTTAAACGCTCGAAATCGCTGTATTCTGCTTTGACACAGGCGCACCAAAAGATCCGTGTCCACCGGCACCTCAAGAATGGCATCGCCGTCTAACAACAATGATTGGCGACGCAAATCTGCGTTAGGGTCGCGAGAGAGGAAAATAATCGGCAAATGTGACCAATGCTCTGTCTGCGCGAGCAAGGCCACTAATTCAGCGCCCGTCACCTGCGGTAACCAGACACTGACAAGGATAATTTCAGGATTAAACTCGCTGATACACTCAAACAGTCGTTCTGGCTTATCCAGTGTCGCGACGTTCATGTCTGCATCTTCTAAGACAGATTGGCATTGAGAAACGAGGGCTGGGTCTTGATCAATTATCATAACCCGACCAGGTTCCGCGTCTATGTGGCCAAGCATATACGCAAACTTTGAGGCAAGTTTGGCCATGTCCAACGGCTTGGGATAATAACCTGCGCCTCCCGCGCGCAATGCTTGCAGCCTAGCTTTATAACTTTCCTCAGCACCAATGAAAAAGACGGGACATTGAAAGTGCTGTAACTTGGTCTTCCATAAAGTTGCTAAATCGGTATCAGACACGTCGTCCTGAATAGCATGATGGTCAATAAGCAGTAAGTCAGGTGCGTGTTTAGTCAATTGTTTTAGTTGTTTCGCATCCTTTATCCAGTACACCTGAAAACCAAAACGAGCAAACTGGGATTGGGCGTATTTAGCCAAAATATTATCGCGCTCGACCAAGCCGATAATAGGCGCCCCTTCCATAACCGGTTGCTGGATTGTTGTGGTACTTTGCGTCGCTGACACGCTATCTTTATGGTGCGCAGACTCAAGCGCTTCCATCCAATCAGTTGGCAGGCTGGTGGGCAGTTCTGTTTGGGATAAGCGCTTGGCAACCTGTTGCTCAAATTGACGGGCCGCTTCGCCGAGACTAGCAAAACCAAATGTTCCCGCCGCGCCCGCAATGGTGTGCAACCCAGCAGTGCAACGCCTTTAACGTTTCCTGGTCATCATGGCCTGATAACAACTTATCATTGATGGCATGAAGCCGTTTAAACTCCGAGGTCAGCCGTTTAGCGTACGCTTCCTTGAGCCTTTCAAGACGCTTTTCGGTGTCATTAGTCTTTTTGTTATCATCCATTGAATTCGTCCCAAAACGCACGCACATCATCAGCTAACGTCATAGGATCGAAGGGTTTAGAAATAACATGACTCGCCCCTAACGCTTTGTAGCGCGCCACTTCTTCTGGATGAACTTTCGCCGTCATAAAAAGAATGAGCACCGAGTCATCAACGAGTCCTCGTTCCCGCATCGCGGTGAGTGTTTCTGGGCCATCCATATTTGGCATCATGACATCGAGCAGTATGATTTGCGGCTTAAATCCGTCCACTTCCTGCAAGGCCCGCTCTCCCGATTCACAGGTTTTAAGAGTGAGGCCGCCCACATCCTCGAGTGCTAGGGTAGCAATTTCTCGTATATCAGGATCGTCCTCTACATATAAAACTTTATTTAAAACAGTCATATACATTCCTTACTCATTCGCCTAACGGTGTACAACAAATACGGCGATCCGTTTACTGCTACCAACTGACTAGCGTTTTGTCTTTGAATTTTAGTCAGTTGTGTCTTTTAGCGTAGTGCATAACGTCAGCTTCTGGTGGGACAGACGGATAATTTTTGCGCTCCAAACATGGTGCCCAGCCCAGAGAACAACGCAATTAACAACAGCAACCAATAAAGGCCGATGACAGCCACTACTCATAATGGCTCCAGAGCCTGAGCACTTTCACCACCTGTTCATCCTCGAGGACTTGATAGACCAAGCGATGCTGAATATTAATACGGCGTGAATAGGCACCGGTGAGATCGCCGACAAGCTTTTCGAACGGAGGAGGTTTACGGTAGGGATCGTCTTTAATCAGTGCTAGCAGTTCTTGCGCTTTTGGTTTAAGGCCACTGGAGGCCAGCTTTTTTGCATCTTTCTGGGCTTGTTTGGTGTAAACCAACTTCCATGTCACCAGTCCAACTCCTCATCGCATTCATCCGTCGGCGTGGCGATGCCTTCACGAATCGACTCGCGCATCCCTGGCACAGAAAGCAAATAGAGTGTTTCCTGAATCGCTGACCAATCTTCTTCTGAAATCAGCACCGCTTTGTTACGTTTCCCCGCAATAACAATGGGCTGATGAGATTCGGCGGTTTCATCAATGAGCCGATACAATTTGCTACGCGCTTCAGTGGCAGTGATCCCCGTCATAGCGCTTCTCCAGTGTGATTAACTTTTAATCAATTGTACGGCATCAAGTACGTACGTCAAGACGAACGTTTTCGTTAACATCCGCTCACTCAAACCGCCGGGTTGGCCGCCACCTTTGCAAACGCGGTTTCCAACACTGCGTTGGGCGGTTGCAATAAAAATACCTCATGAACCAACTGGGTTAAGGCGTCGAGGCTATCGATGCTTTTTTCGGTAATGAGGTGCCCTGTCGCATCCCAGACCAAAAACTGCTGATTACGAATCAAATAGCGGTGTGAAGCAGTGAGCAACGACACCACGAGGTTATTGACGAAAATGGCTTCAGGGTGTTGATGAGAATAGAAGTGCGCCACGCCAAAGTCGGCTTCTACTACATCGTAAAGCTCAACCTCGTACAGCGTTAGTGGCGGTTGCTCGGGCTCGTGTAACACCACCGTCACTACATTGCCATTGCGCGTGATTTGATAGGTATCGTGCCCGATGGTGCAGGTGCGCTGGTTGATATTGAGTAAGCCGCGCGGGGTTTTATTGCCAAAACCAACGTCCACTAGATAAGTCTCGCCATCGAGCTCAAGCACATTCATACGGTGAGTGCGCGGATTGGTCGGTTTACCATTAAGCATCACCCGCGCCAGCACACTGCGCACCTCAAACCCCAATTGTTTCAGGGCTAGATAGGCAATTTTATTATGCTCAAAGCAATAGCCGCCTTGCTGGTTCACCACCAACCGCTCAAACAAGGCATCGGCCTGTAAAGAAAGTGACTGCCCCGCCAAGGCATTGAGGCTAGAAAACGCATATCACCTCGTCAATAAAAAATAAAAAACCTTGGCTTACCTTATCAAATTAAGTATCTTTCTCGTCTTTTAAGCTTTGAAGATTTTCGTTGATTTTAAAAATTACAATCATCAGCTCACACCAAATCCTTGCCCCAACCGCACCGCCGACAATGGTAAACAGGCCAATGGCCATATTCTCAAGCCTCATCCCACCGTAGCCACCAAACATGGTGCCCAGCCCAGAGAACAACGCAATTAACAACAGCAGCCAATACAAGCCGGTGACGAGTTTTGGGGTTAGCATTGAGTTAAAAAAGAAGATAGATTTCATTTTTAATTCCTTAATATATTCTGAGAAAAAGGGTATTCGAATTAGCGAGTAAACACTTCCCACTGCGCTTTGCTGATTTTGTATAAAACATGTTCGCTAAGCGGATCAGACGCGTCGAGATCAGGATGCGCAAAATGATACGCATAGGACATGCCAAGCTTTTTCATCACTGCCTGAGAGCCAGTGTTATTCACTGTAGTAAAAGAGACAACTTCCTCTACGCCCAAGTGCATAAACGCATAGTGTAGCGACGCATTAGCCGCTTCTGTGGCATAGCCCTTACCCCAATGTTGTGGCGCAAGTCGCCAGCCAATCTCAACACAAGGTGAGAACGGCATCGTATCTTTCGGTATGTGCAAACCGACAAAGCCAATAAACGCGTGTTGGTCGGGGATCTCGACAGCCACGAATCCCCAACCACGCTCGGCGATTAACGACTGGATTTTTTTTGCCATCTTGTCGCTTTCTTCCTGGCTCAGACACTTTGGGAAGTGCGCATGATACGGCTATCGCGGCTCATCTGCGCAAAGGGTTGTTGATCGGCGTCATCCCATTGCCGAAGTATCAATCTTTTCGTTGTTATCATACGTTAGGTTGTGCCCGTACTCATTGTGTACTCAGGATGCCCCGTATGCTGATCTCGCTGTTCACTTATCACGCTAAAACCTTGAGATAAGTAAAACCGATAACTCGCCTGATTTTCCTTGTATACCGACAAGTTTAACACTGCTCTTTGAGACTTCGCATGACTCAATAATTGCTTACCAATACCTTGCCCCTGAAACGCAGGAGACACAAAGATGGCAGCCAAATTATTTTCATACAGTGCATAAAAGTCAACGACTTTTGACTCGGTTTCATAAACGTAGACCTCTGACGCTGGGATGTAGATCTCACGCATATTCTCAACTTGCGAAGCCCAATAGTCGGCCGAGACGAAATCATGCGCTTTAACAGATGCTTCAAGCCAGATTTCAAGAACTGAATCTAAGTCATTTGAATTGTACTTTCTAATCATTCTCGAACTCTAGATTGTCAAATTTATCGGGGTAACATAACACTGGCATGCGCGCCAATCCTTGTCCCGTTATCTTGGTTGATTGGTCGGTTAAGGTGAGCGATGCTTGGCTATACTTGAGCGAAGCGAAACTGCCAAGCGTTGCGAATCCCTTCTACACACCTTGTTATACCGCTGGGTTGAGGCTAAAATGACCGACATAAAGACCACTTAAGAGACCGATTATATGACCACTAGAATTTTAGCCGATGTTGCTGCAAGCATTACTGAGTTGAAAGCTAATCCTATGAAAGTTGCAACTAGTGCTTACGGTGAACCTGTTGCTGTATTGAACCGAAATGAGCCAGCATTTTATTGCGTACCTGCCGAAGCGTACGAAATGATGATGGACAGACTGGAAGATCTTGAACTACTCGCTATTGCAAAAGAGCGTGAATCTGAAGATACCATTTCGGTAAACATTGATGACCTATAAACTCAACTTTAAAAAGAGCGCACTCAAAGAGTGGAAAAAGCTTGGCTCAACGCTGCAACAACAATTTAAGAAAAAGCTAATCGAGCGCTTAGATAACCCGCATGTTCCGGCTTCAAAGCTCTCTGGAACTGACACTATGTATAAAATTAAGCTGCGTCAATCGGGCTACCGTCTTGTCTACAAAGTTGAAGACGATGTCATCATTGTAACCGTCTTAGCAGTCGGAAAACGCGAACATAGCGACGTTTACCGTAAAGCTATGAAAAGGTTAGATGATTGATTGCGGTATAACGCCCGGCTCACGCGCGGTTTGAAGCCGCGAAGCGGCGGAAAATCGGTCGCTGTGCAGCCGATTGTTATGTTCTTCCTGACGTGCTAGATTGTGTATGGAAACCGAAATCTATACACATAGGTGCGACATGAGAACGAACATCGTCATAGACGACCAGTTGATGGCAGAAGCTCTCAAAGCCTCCGGCTACGAAACCAAAAAAGAGGCTGTTGAGCAAGGTCTGAAACTTCTAGTTCAGCTTAGCAAGCAGCAGGAAATTCGAAAACTGCGAGGCAAAATCAAGTGGGAAGGCGACCTGGATGAAATACGGGGCGCCGGATGATATTGGTGGATACCAGTGTATGGATCGACTATTTCAACGGCGTCAAGAACCCGCACACTGACCTGCTGGATGCCTCAATAGTGAGGGTGTTCAATATTCTGTGTCAGCCAATGTTTCATAGGTCTATGTGATCATCTAGTCGGCCTCGAAGTGAATGGTCAGCTGCGATAGCGTCAGGCTCCAGTTCTGCACTGGGTGCGACCAACGCTCAGACGCCTTTAACATACCCGCGTAGAGTAGCTTGAGCAAGCTGTTC
>AQOF01000079.1 GCA_000565345.1 Salinivibrio costicola subsp. costicola ATCC 33508 = LMG 11651
TTACCCACCTATCAAGCCGAAACAGGTTCACTTGCGTTGTGTGCCTCTAACTTCCTATCGCTTCCTTCAGACCCTGCCGTTGGCCAGCAACGCCCTTGCGAGTCGGATTATCTTCCCCTCAGTCGGGGCGATTCAGGTTTCTTTCAACCTGACGGGTTTGCCAGCTTCGCTGGGCAAACAAAAAACGCCCCATTGTGGGGCGTGTGACGGTCCAGCATGCATTGCCTATCCGTCGCTATTCTTTTATAGTTTTTGACTAGTCGCATCGACCTTTTTCAGGAACTGCTCTTTAAGGTTCTCATGCTCGTAGTCGAGATGATACGTATTGTGAAACCCCACACGTAACTGTACCCCATTTCCTGCTAAATAAATGGTATAGCCGTCATAATCTGAGAAAGCGTCAATGCCATCCAAGCGGTGTCCATCTTCTATTTTCTCACCAAACTCCGTGACTATCTCAAACGCGCGAAGCAGATGGGTCGGATCGAGTTCGTTTTTCACGCTTCCCTCCTGGCTATATTATCGAAATTGTGCGCCCCCTTTAGGTCGCATCGCACGACCACGCAGTGAGCCCGCTAATACCGGTGGGGCGGTGACACCCTGTCCCGGTACACCCAAACGATTGGGCCTTGCAATGATATTGGGCAAACTGGCCAATGTATCAAGGGTAGTGTCCGGACAGGCCTTTTGGATCCCTGTACCGTAATTATAGCCATAGTTAACACAAATCACTGGCGAGCCAGCGGCGCGAGCCGCATGCACATCGCTGACCGAATCCCCCACCACCAGCAGTTCCAAGGGTGAAACGCCAAGTATGGCGGCCGCTTCGTAAATACCGTCCGGATCCGGCTTGCCAACAGACATTGCATCGGCACCTAATATCCGGGTGAAAAAATGCCCAACGCCAAGTGCTCGCAGTAAGCTGTTAGCATGCGCCGTTTGCATATCTGTGGTGCACACCATCGGGATGTGGCGCTGCGATAAGGTTTCAAGGCACGCAAGCACGCCCGGGTACAGTCGAGTTTTTGGCGGTTTACTGCCTAGGTATGAGGACAAAAAGAGCGCGCGCGCTTGGTTTAACACGCGTCGATACGCGCCCGTCGATGTGTCGAGTTAACACGCGGTGGATCAATAAATCCGCCCCATCACCAATCCAATCTTTTATTGCATGGGGATCTTCATCAGGCAAGCTTAAGCCACGTAACATACCGCTAACCGCCTCATACAGATCGTCAAAAGGGTCTGCGAGTGTGCCGTCTAAGTCAAAGCATACCGCAGAGACGCTCTCTAACTTAACCATAAAAACCCCTTTTTATTCATAATTTTAATAAAATTAAAAAAGATAGAACTGGATCAGCAATCGAATCCAACGACGTTTCAACGTTAGCAGAGAAGCTAGCGTCGTCCTATCAAAATACGACGGATAATATTTGGGATCATGGAAAAGAAAATGGATAAATGACCGGTAAAGTACAAACTTCAGTGTTGAATCAAGCCACTAACATCATAGTGATCAAAGTCACACTTTTAGATCTTGATTGGCGATGAGACCGACGTTAAACCTGTATAAAAAACCGTCATATTTTTGACTTTTTATTTACGGGTGTGGTGTATTATTACCTGATGGCTTTCACAAAAGTGACATACGTTTGCGTCGCGATTGTCATAATCGCGCCGTATCGTGTGGCACTCAGTAGTGACAGTCGATGTATTTTTATGCGATATCTGCCTAAGCAGCCTTTGTGGCGCTATCTCCTTGTGTTAGCCGTGGCAAGCGTCGCTAGCTGGTCAGTTTACACACTAGAAAATCAACGCCAGCAGAGTCGTTTCTCAGCCGAGGTTGAAAAATACCGTTATTCATTAGGTCAATCTTTTTCACAGCTCTATGAACTTCAGTTGTCAGCACAATTGTATTTGCAGCAAGAAAATGGGCCAACACGCGAAAAATTCCACGCTTTCATCGATAATCACACCCAAAAGCAATCTGGACTCAACAGCGTCATGTGGCTCCCTCGAGTTAATCGCGCTGAGTTAGCACAATTTGCGGCCCAACAAGATCAGTATCATCCTTTCCCTCCTTTAAACGAGCAGGTCTGTCGGTGGGTCATGCGTAGCGATACGTTTCCCGCTTTGTATGTGTCACCACAAGCCGCTGAAGAGGGCTATTTAGGCTGGCGAGCAGATTCTCAGTGTGACAATACCCAAACCATGGAGCGGGCATATTTTAATCGTCACCCTGAGGCGCGGCTTTTTCATGACGAGCAAGGCCACGGCATACGGTGGTTTGCACCAATTACTGAACGGGATGGAAAGCTACTCGGTTTTCTTTCTACCACCCTATATTTTGATAGATTTTTACCCGCGTTGTGGCAAAGCAAGACGCCTGGGCCTAGTGTCGGAATGGTCGCTCAGGAGGCATTTGGTCATCAATCTGTCTTTAGTACGCATTCATCAAGCACGCTCAATCAATGGTACAACAGCCATTCGTCGGCAATATCGATTCCTATTGCCGGTAGTGAGGAGGGATTACTCGTCACCTTTACCGATATTAGGGAGTTACACACGGATCTGATTTATGCCGGTGTGGTTGGTGTACTTGTTTTATCTCTCGGGCTATCGATTCTTGCTAGTTTTTGGTCCTATGCCAATCGCCTTTTACTGGCAAAACAGATAGTGAGTCAACAAACGCAACAGTTAACCCATCAAGCCCATCATGATAGCTTGACTGGACTTGCTAATCGCACTGCACTGGATAAAGCACTAAAGAGAGCCGTACATTCAATCAGTGCGGAACCTTCAGATAGCATCACATTATTATTTATTGATCTGGACAATTTTAAAGTCGTCAACGACTCACTCGGTCATGTAACTGGCGACACCTTACTCAAAAAGTTGGGTAAACGGCTTCAGAAAGCAGTAACAGACGATCGTGTTTATCGGTTTGGTGGTGATGAGTTTGTTGTACTGCTCCACGCTGATAGCTCCTTGGCCTTGGCGCAAACCAAAGCTAAGCAACTGGTTCAAACGCTAAGTACCCCCTATTACATCGAAAATCATGTGATAAATATATCTGCCAGTATCGGTATTGCTTCAGTGGGCCAATCAAATAAATCGGTGACTGATATTATCCAACAAGCCGATATTGCCATGTATCACGCAAAACAAACCCGTGAACGCGTGGCTATTTTTCAACCGGCGATGCTCGCAAAGGTCCAACAACGCTTTATTTTGGAGCAAGACTTAAAGAAAGGGCTCGAACATCATCAATTTCATCTTGTATATCAACCCATTTTTGATAGCCATAGCGAACAATTGAGTCATGCAGAAGCACTACTGCGATGGGAGCATCCCACGCTGGGCACAATATCACCGGCGGAGTTTATTCCAATAGCCGAAGAAACGGGTTATATCAATGAATTAGGTCAATGGGTATTGGAGCAAGTCGCTGAGGTGTTAGAGAATTGGCACTTGCGCTTATCCCCCGGGCAAAGCCCATCGATTACTGTGAATGTCTCGGCCAAACAGTGTCAATCTCCGACTTTTGCAGACGATATTGCCGCGTTAATTGCCGCCCATCGCTTTGATCCACATTGCCTTGGGCTCGAGATGACCGAGACTGCATTGCTTGAACATTCTGACAACGTGCAGCGTAATTTGAAACGTATTCATGCACTTGGGATTTCGTTATATCTCGATGACTTCGGCACCGGCTATTCATCACTTTCTTTGCTAAGACAATATCCGTTTAATGTCATCAAAATGGATCGCAGTTTTATTATGGGCATTGACCAACCCCATGGAAAAGCGGCGCCTTTATGTCGAGGAATGATTGCGATGGCGCACGCGGTGGGACTGACTGTTGTCGCAGAAGGAGTAGAAACCAAACAGCAACTCTGTTGGCTACGCGAGCATCAATGCGACTACCTCCAAGGCTATGTGTTATCCCGCCCTATTGAACGCCAGGCAATTGAAACTTGGATTTCGCCCAATCTAAATTCATGTATTCGGCTGGTACGCAACTGATGCGGCCGATTGGAGAGAGGCTGTTTGGGCTGCCGTTTTTTGTTGCGCGACGGGGACCTGGCTTTGCAGCCATTCTTCACGTAAGACGCCATAGCGCAGTGAATCGTAATATTCACCTTGATAGTAGCGGACAGCACGTAAACGCCCTTCTTCGCGCATGCCTAACGCTCTGGCGCACCGCATCATGCCAATATTCCCGGACCAAGTCGTTAGACCTATGCGATTCACCGCGTGGCGGGCAAACAGTTGGTCTATCCATAGTGTCAGCGCTTGCCGCCCTGTTCCTTTTCCCCAACATGCGGGATCAAAGATGGTGATCCCCACTTCAAGCCATCGCGTGCGCTTGTCTTCCCAATAATAAGTGACGTAACCGACGGGCTTGTTATCAACGCAGATAACTTGAGCGGTATCTCCTGCGAGAAAACGCCGGAAAAGGCCAAACCGAAACGACCAATAGGATACCGGCTCAATAGGACTGTAAGGCGCGTCGTATTGCTTCCACGCACGGGAATGGTAGATATTATGCCAAAAATAGCGCGCTTCTTGACGCTGCGCTGCGCGAATACTCACCGCAGCGTGATGGGATAAGTCGACGTCCATGTAGGCTTATTGCTCTCCTGCTCCTTGTTACCATACGATCGGCGACGGCTCTGACACGTCAGAGCGACGCATGGTGGGGGTTACCCATAAAGGCATCCAGTTTAACTCAATTAACCACCACATTGGCTACCTCCGTCTCACTTTCTTTTTAAAATTGACATGCTCCCCGCCGTGAACGACGGGGATTCCTGATTACAGGCGATAATAAATTACTCTATTATCTACTTTCTGCTGCTGGCGGCTAATGCCACTCACTTCACAGACGCTACGGCTCTGCCCGAACCTGATTAATTACTTATGCCGCTTGTTCTAACTCGCGCAAATAGCGATTTAAGATCACTTTAGCAGCGTTTTTATCCGCATTATCTGAATGACCGCATGATTGACAGATAAATTCTGCCTGAGTA
>AQOF01000080.1 GCA_000565345.1 Salinivibrio costicola subsp. costicola ATCC 33508 = LMG 11651
GAGCTAAGAATAAAAAAACCTTAGCTGATCGCTGGCACTCATGCGATTGTGGCTGTGAGAAGCCCCGAGATGTAGCCAGTGCGCAAGTTAATTTAAACTGGGCGTTAGGTATTCAGGCTGGGAACCAGCCTAAAGAGGCAGCTTAGGCTTTCTTTTTGAAACTCCTTCAAAACGCGCAGCGTTTAGTGGGAGTTGTTCATGATTCGTGAGGCGCGATCCAAGATAGAAGCTGGCACGTCGATCCCCAACTTGTCTGCAGCCGAACGGTTCACGGCTAAGTCAGACCCTTCCGCAACTTTGGCAGGTAGAGATGAAATCGGCTCGCCGTCTAAGATGGCCGCAACATAGTCCGCTGTTTGCACCCCGACGGAGTAATAATCAAAGCCAAGTGCAACGACCGCGCCATTGGGGATATAGGACGTCGATCCTCCTAGGACAGGGGTATCTGCTGAGTTTGCAGCGGCCACTAAACCATCAATCGCACTGGCAACAGTATTGTCTGTTGGCGCATAGATAATATCGGATTGGGTGGCAACAACTTGCGCAGCAGATTGCACATCTGCGCTTTTCAATGCCGTGCCTTCGATCACTTTTATCCCGTGCTCTGCTGCCGCGTCTTTTAACAGATCAACCAATGTCACTGCGTTCGCTTCACCGGGGTTATAAACCACTCCAATCGTCGACAGGTTGGGAAGCAGCTCTTTGGCCAGCCCCACATGCTGGGCAACAGGAGAAAGATCAGATAAGCCGGTGACGTTACCCGTTGGCGCAGCCATATCTTTCACTAATTTGGCGCCGATAGGATCTGTTACCGCCGTAAAAATGACGGGTACGTCGCGTGTTGCAGCCGCGAGCGCTTGCGCTGATGGTGTCGCGATACCGACTAAGACGTCAGGTTGTTCTCCAACATATTGACGCGCAATCTGCACCGCAATTGCTGGATTACCTTGCGCAGTTTGATATTTAAACGACAAGTTGTCCCCTTGGATATATCCTTTCTTCTCCAAGCCATCAAGCAGACCGTTGCGGGTCGCGTCAAGAGCGGGGTGCTCAACGATTTGGGATACGGCGACGCGAGCGGTCTCGGCAAATGCGAATGGTGCATGCCCCAGTGATAGGACCGCTGCACATACAACGGCAGCAATTTTCAGTGTTTTCATGGTGACTCCCTTCTTATTACTCACGCATCCTTGCGCAATCGCGGCGATGCAGTTGCGATGTTGTCTATTTGTTATTGTTAGTCGAACAGCGTGCGATGGCACATTTCGTACACTTTTTTTAAATCTAGTCGATTTTTGCCAGAGATAACAGCGAACAGCGACTAGTAAATTGATATTATTAATCTTGACAGTAGAGGATGTCACTTCTTTTTTGTGATTCCATCATGGTTATCAATAGACGTTATCGCCATATTTGTTAATATTATGTTTGTTTTTGTTCTGTAGTGACCTAAGACGACAAAATAAACAATTAGCGTTCGGAGTGAATGCCACAGAGCGCGCTGTTTGTTATATCAAAAATAAGGAAATAAAATTTGGAGGCTCAAGGATGAAGCGTTTGGTTGCGGCGTTGGCGGTAGTGTCGCCAACGGCTTTTGCCGCTACAACAGGCGAGGGACTGGATCTCACCCAGTCATGGGTAGGGTATGTGTCTTTGGCAATCTTTGCGGTTGCTTACAGCTTAGTCATGTTGGAAGAAAAGCTCCACTTAAGAAAATCAAAGCCTGTATTGTTAGCCGCGGGGCTGATTTGGTTACTGATCGGGTTTGCATACTCACAATGGGGAAATATGGCACCGGCGCATGCCGCGCTTGAGCACAACTTGCTGGAGTACGCAGAGTTGTTGCTTTTCTTGCTGGTGGCAATGACCTATATCTCGGCGATGGAAGAGAGGCGCCTATTCGATGGATTAAAGGCATGGATCTTAAGTAAAGGCTATGACCTAAGAACCTTGTTTTGGATTACTGGGGTACTTTCTTTCTTCATCTCGCCGATTGCTGATAACCTCACAACCGCACTGCTGATGTGTACCATTGTGTTGAAAATTGGGGGCGACAATCCACGTTTTGTAAACCTCGCGTGTATCAATATTGTGGTTGCAGCGAACGCCGGCGGAGCGTTTAGTCCCTTTGGTGATATCACCACCTTAATGGTTTGGCAGGCGGGCAAGGTTACCTTCACCGAATTTGGTGCTTTGTTTATTCCATCTGTTGTGAACTACGTGATCCCAGCTTTTATCATGTCACGCTTTATTCCACGCACTCAGCCGGACGTGATGCAAGAATATGTCGAGTTAAAGCGTGGCGCTCGACGAATTATGGTGCTGTTTTTGCTCACGATTGCAACGGCAGTTGCCTTCCACGGCTTGATTCATTTCCCGCCGGTCATGGGCATGATGATGGGCCTCGCGTATTTGCAGTTCTTTGGTTTTTACCTGCGCCGAACGTTACCACGTTCTCTGGCGCGGAAACGGGCGATTGCTGAAGCCAAAAATGATGAAGCCGCGCTGAGTCGTCTCGGTTCAGTGGTCCCGTTTGATGTCTTTCGCCGTATTTCCCATGCAGAGTGGGACACGCTGCTTTTCTTTTATGGGGTCGTGATGTGCGTGGGTGGCTTGAGTTTGATTGGTTATCTGTCGCTGGTGTCGAATGTGATGTATTTAGAATGGGATCCGATCTGGGCCAATACACTTGTCGGTGTGCTGTCGGCGGTGGTAGACAACATTCCTGTTATGTTTGCGGTATTAACCATGAGCTGAGATGTCACACGGTAACTGGCTGTTAGTTACGTTAACAGCGGGTGTGGGGGGTAGCTTGTTGTCTCTTGGCTCTGCGGCCGGTGTCGCGCTGATGGGGCAAGCGCACGGTAAATATACATTCTTTGGCCACTTAAAATGGGCGCCGGTGATCATGTTGGGCTATATCGCAGCGATTGGTGTGCATTTAGTGCTCAATAGCCACTATTTCCATATTCAATAAGCCCGCGTTCTGTTCTAGAAAAACCTCGTTGTAAGCAAAAAACGCCGGTCTTAAACGACCGGCGTTTTTATCGTCGGTAGCATGGTTGATTGAATGGCCGATACTACGCCGTCAATACAGGGACGCCGTTAATACAGGTACCAGGCCATCAATACAGAGTTAAACCACCATCGTGGGGCAATGTGCCCGCCCTGCCACACGGTGAGACACACTGCCAAGAAACATCCCGTCTTTATCGGAGTGCGTGCCATGTGCGCCCATGACAATCAAATCCACTTCTTTGCTTTTCGCAAACTTGATAATGGTTTTGGAAGGACGCCCGCCTTTGACAAACCCGCGCACACCTTCGCCGCCATTTTCAAGTGCGTGTTGCTTGGCTTGCTCGACAATGTTGCGGGCGTATTCGCTTAAGGTTTGATCTGGGATTTGTAATCGATCGGGGTGAACCATCGACAATGACGCCTCGAACAAGCTGTGATGTTTAAACACACACAATAAGTAGAGTTCAGCATGGGTGAGTTGCTGCAGCTCAATCGCTTTATCTAACGCATTTAATGCAGAATATGAGCCATCGACGGCTACCAGTATTCGTTTAAACATCAATTACTCCTGTTGTTTAGTTACCCAAACGCGATATCACGTAGGAATAACGCAATCTGCGGGAACATCACCAACAGCGCGGCTGATAGAAGCAGCATTGCGATAAAAGGCCCCGTTCCGCGGATAACTTCCCAATAGGGTTTTTTGAAAATGGCAATGGCCGTGAAAATATCACAACCAAATGGCGGAGTGGCTGAGCCAATCGCTACTTGCAAGGTGATCACAATCCCAACATGGACAGGATCAAGACTAGTCGCTTCTATCGCAGGTGCAAATATGGGCGTTAATACCAAAATCACTACAATCGGATCAACGAACATACAAGCAACGAAAAAGGCGATAGAGATAGATGCCAAGACACCCATCGGCCCCATTTGGCTGATCCCCACGGCCTCGAGAATGGTCTGCGGAATTTGCGCGAATGAAATAATCCAAGAAAATCCATTACCGACGCCGACAAGAATAAAGACCACCGCGGTGATTAAGCCCGTTGACCGTGCAATGATAAACACGTCTTTACGGCTCAATGATCGGAATACGCCAAACTCAAGAATCATGGCATAAAGCACACATACGGCCGCTGCTTCGGTTGGACTAAAGACGCCGCCATAAATACCCCCAACAATGATGAGTGGGAACATCAGTGGCCATAATGCTTGGCGTGTCGCCGTGAGACGTTCGCTCCAACTGGCTTTGGGTTCCGTTGGTACTTTATTGACAGTGGCGTAATACAAACAATAAAGCGAGAAGAAGGTGAGGATCATTAGGCCTGGACCTATCCCGGCGATAAAGAGTTCAGCAATCGATGTTTCCGAGATCACGCCATAAATAATCATGCCGATACTGGGTGGGATCAAAAAGGCGATATCACTGGCATTGATGATTAAGGCAAGCGAAAACGAATCACTGTAGCCAGCGCGAAGCAATTTAGGGCGTAGGGCTGAGCCTACTGCGACAACGGTGGCTTGGGTAGAACCTGATACCGCACCAAATAAGGTACAAGAGGTCGCGGTGCTGATCGCTAAGCCACCACGAATATGGCCGATAAAGGTCATGACCATATCAATTAAGCGATTCGCTGATTGCCCCCGAGTCATGATATCAGCAGCAAGAATAAACATGGGGACAGCAATTAACGAGGCAGGCCGAATGCCGCCTAACACTTGCTGAATAAAGGTATCCATTTGACCGACACCGCCAAACATCATGTAAAAACCGGTTAAGGCGGCAGCCGTAAGTGGAATCATCATCGGAAAGCCGAGCACGAGCAAGACAATCATGATGAGCATTAAAGTCATGGCCATAGTGGTTGGTGCCTATTTAAACTTCACTTTCAGTCTCAGCGTAACCGTCAAGCACGCCAGCGGAGAGATAAACATCGGGTGATGTGAGATTTTTATAAACGGTGAGTCCGTATTGAATACCGGTGATAGCAAACCCAAGCGGCACCCAAATATAGATCCACCAAATTTCAAAGCCGAGGGCAGGTAAAATACGACCACGATCATAGACAGAGGCAATGTATTGATAAGAAAAATAGGCCAATACCAGCATGATCAGGCCGGTCACGAGCGCGATCGTAGTCATTAGAATTTTTCTGCCTTGTGAATGGCAAGGTGTCATAAAGGGCAGACATCCGTATATGGCGGCCATGACGAGCGGCATAACCGATCCCTGCAAAGGTGATCAATATAATTAAAATGCGATTAATTTCGCCTGAAAAAAATAACCCTTGTCCAAAGCCAAAGCGTGCAATGACGTTGACACAGGTATTTAGGGCCATTAAGAGCACACCGGCAGCCAACATAAAGGATTCGATTTTACAAATCAGGGTATCCAGTTTGCCAAGGAGGCCAGGTAGCTCGGAGTGATACTTGAGAGAGTCGGAATCGGTCATTGCGTATTCCTCAAATAAACAGGCACCGCGTGGGGCGGTGCCTGTACGACTGACAACTAGTTAGTAACGGCTTCCAAGTCTTTCTTAAACTGGTTAAGAAGTGCTTTACCGCTTTCACCGGTCATTTCATAGAAGGTTTCTTCCACTTGTGGTGCACGTGCTTTAAATTTCTCGATCTGTGCATCGGTCAAGCGTGTCACGGTCACCTCGTCACTTGCCGACTGAATTTTATCGAGCGATTTCTCTGCAAGACCACGGATGTGTTGAACCGTTTCGTTAAACGCATAATCAGCGGCATCACGGATCATTGCTTGATCATCAGAAGACAAACCATCAAAGAACTCTTTGTTCGCCATTGATGCAGTGGTGAACCAACCATGGTGTGTGAAGATTAAGTTAGGTGATACTTCGTACAAACCGCCTGATTCAATCCAGAAAATCGGGTTTTCTTGGCCTTGAATCATGTTGGTTTGTAGCGCGCCGTATACCTCACCCCACGGTAATGGCGTTGGCGTTGCACCAAACGCTTCGTAGGTAGATGACAGCAGTGGATTAGTCATCACACGAATTTTCTTCCCTTCCAGGTCTGCAGGTTCGGTGACAGGCTCGTCTGCCGTCATCACCATTTCACCCTCTGGATACATCTTGAGCAGTTCTAGGCCTTGCTCTTCGTACAGCTCAGGGAAGTTTTCATTGACCGCTTTACTCTGGCGGAAGAACTCTACCACAGTGTCCATTTCCGTTGGCATCAGATAAGGGATAAAGAAGATTTGTGCTTCAGGGATTAACGAACCAGTAAAGCCGGGTGATTGGTTAACAAATTGCAAGATGCCCGCTTGGGTTTGCTCCATGATATCGTCAGACTCGCCGAGCTCGCCAAAGCGATAAATTTGCAATGAATGTTCTGAGTTATCTTCAATGTACTCCTTAAATTTGTGTGCATAGACGTCCTGCACGTCACCTTCGTACTCCTCGTGGGCATAACGCCAAGTGTCGGCATTGGCCATGGCTGAGAAGCCTAATGCGGCGGCAACGCATGAAATTGCAGTCAATTGCTTAAGGTGGCTATAAATGGACATCATGTCCCTCCGATATGTGGATTAGCTTTCAATCGTGGTGAACGAGAGTGTGATTAAGATCCTTTTCTCAGTGAGTGAGGTGGCAGTTCTCGCCTCTCTCTCCTATACCCGTAAAAGCATCTGCCAATGTTTTTACACAAATAACAGACAATACAAACAGCTTAACCATCAGAGGTATAATTATTAAAGTCAGATGAATATCAACGTGTCAGCAGTGTGATACAGATCTCTTTTTTATGCTTTTTATGACGATAAACGCTGGTTTCTCTAATGTGTTTTTTCCACCAAAATGCGATCAAATCAGCGTTTTAAGGGGTGTTAGTGCGATAGCGATAGATAGCAATCAAAAGCAGTCGGGAATGACGAAATTGGATAGAGCTGGCATTAAAAAGGCCGGGGGAGGGAGTTTTTTTCTAGTTTATGTTTCCACCTCTAATGAATATGTGCTGATTTTTGTGCTAATCCTCATCTTCGCCGATATCATTGCCTGGGTTCCCTCCGTGTAAGTCGCTCTGGTCGCCTTACAATTTTTGTTATCCAGCGGAAGAAATCCGATATACTAAGCGGCTTTAATTTTACGAGACGTCCTGATGGCCAAAAAAGCAGCAGCCCTTCATATATTGGTGAAAGACAAATCGCAAGCAACTTCTTTGCTAGACCAGCTTAGAAAAGGTGCAAACTTCCAAACGCTCGCGAAGAAGTACTCGCAATGCCCCTCGGGTAAGCGAGGCGGTGATCTAGGCGAATTTCGTCGCGGTGACATGGCACCACCTTTTGATAAAGCCGTATTCAGTGGTGAGTTATTGCGTCCGCTTGGGCCGATAAAAACCAAATTCGGCTGGCACATTATCAAAGTCTTGTATCGCAACTAATCCTATCGCTCACGATCTATGGATAGCATCGGCGCGAAGACGCTGAAACTGTCATAAAGATTAACCGCCAGAAATTGAAGCCGCGCACATTGATTGCCGGTAAACGGCCACGGATTAAGTGGTAAAGTTAAAGCACGCCCTAATTAACGTATCTCTGATGTTCAAACTTGATGCTCCGACACTGCTCATTACTCTGACTGCAATCCAATGGCTGCTAGCGGGTTTTCTATTGGTACAAAACCGCAAAGAACCAGGGATTAACGGATGGGCACTCTCGCTTTTTATTCATGGCTTTAGCAACCTATTCTTGTTTACCCGTCCTCACCTTCACCCTTATTTAGGGATCGTTTTTTACAATGCCTGTGTGATGGTGTCATTTTCGTTCAGCCACTGGGCGTTGGGGCAAATTTTTGCGCGCGACGTACCGCGTTGGCAGTTGGTGCTACCTGTTATTCTGTCTGTTGTATCGATGTCGTCATACCTTGATGACATCGGGAGTCGTGTGGTTTACGCGAGTTTGATCGTCAGTATGCAGTTAGGCTGATGACACACACCATCGTGAGTAGTACGAACATAGGGGGCCAGCGTTTAAAGCGTTGGCTCATCATGGTGATGGGTGGATTCAGTGTTGCCTATGTAGGCAGGGCGACATTTGCACATCTCTATCCTGATCTATTTACGCAACTACTGGGCACCTCGCTATTACAAGCAGGGCTGATTTTGTCGGGCATCGCCTATAGCGTGATCAATACCCTGATTATCTTTCTTTATAAGCTGGAGCGCGTGCACGAGAAACTCCACCGCGAAGCGACCCGAGACAGTTTAACGGGACTGTTAAATCGCCCGTGCTTTTCTGGCTAAAGCAAAAAAGCGCGTGGATGACAGCGCGTTTCCCATTAGTGTGCTGATGATTGATCTGGACGATTTTAAAGCGATTAATGACTCATTCGGCCACTCGGTGGGAGACAAAGTACTGATGCACTGCGCAGATGTTTTCGAGCAAGTGATTGATGAGCAAGGTGTGGTTGGGCGTTTGGGGGGAGAGGAGTTCGCGGTCGTGCTGCCTTACTGTGACAGTGCTAGAGCGCAGCAGCTGTCTGATGAATTACTGCAAACGATTCGAAGTAATCGTTTGGCGCTTGAGATAGCCCTTTCGGCGAGCATAGGCGTCACCACCACCGATGAGGCGCTTGATATTGATAGCTTGTTGGCGCAAGCCGATGATGCGCTTTATCGTGCCAAGTATGAAGGTAAAAACACCTATAAAGTCTATAATTCCACGGTTTATCGTTTGGCAAATGTCGGTTGCGAACCGGCTTGAAGAACCATCCAATTTCTCTCCTCACTGCGATGACATCCGTATATAGACTAACGAGGGTTGCTTAATCCTTAGCTAAACACTGACTACGCCTCGCTTATCATCCTCATAGATGCGGCCAAAGGAGGAGGGCGGCGTGTGTATAGCGTTTATAATTTTGACTATTGAATTCGCCCATCAACAACAGGGTCACGGTCGATGCCTAAACGCGATGAAAAGAGAAACATGAATGGCTTACAAGGCTCCCAATCATCAGGAGCCAATGTTATCTTGCATGCTTTTGATTGGAAGTACGCAGATATTGCCCAACGCGCGGCAGAGATCAGCGCGCTAGGATATGGCTCGGTGCTGGTGTCCCCTCCGATGAAAAGCGAGCAAGATGAACGCTGGTGGCTAAGGTACCAGCCGCAAGATTATCGTGTAATTGAAAATGCGCTCGGAAACACCACGGACTTTAAAGCGATGGTTGCAGCGTTAAACCGTGTTGGTGTGTTTACGTACGTCGATGTGGTTTTCAATCATATGGCCAATGAGCGCATGCCCGCACTGACTTGAATTATCCAAGCCGAACGGTGATGGCAACCTATCAAACCCATGAAGAACGCTATCGCGAACTGACATTATTTGGCGACTTATCTCAGCCACTGTTTACTGAGCAGGACTTCGTCGATGCGTTTAGCATACAAGATTGGAAAGACACCTGGCAAGTACAAAACGGGCGCATTAGTGGCGGACCTAGCGATCCGGGGTTGCCGACACTGCGGGTGTGTGATCATGTGATAGCGCAGCAACGTGCCTATCTTAAGGCGTTAAAAGCAATTGGCGTGAAAGGTTTTCGGATTGATGCGGCCAAGCACATGACCTTAGAGCACCTCAAACGCGTGTGGACCGATGATATTACCCATGATGCGCATATTTTTGGCGAAATCATCACAGACGGTGGCGCAAGCAAAGAAGAGTATGAACTCTTTCTGGCTCCCTATTTACAAGAAACATGTTTAGGTGCCTACGACTTTCCGCTGTTCTCAACGCTTTATCAGGCTTTTTCCAACGCAGGCAGCCTCAAATCTTTGATTGACCCTTACTGCTTTGGCCAAGCGTTATCACGAGGGCGTGCAATTACTTTTGCCATTACCCATGACATTCCCAACAATGATGTTTTCTTGGATTTGGTGATGGACGAAGCGAGCGAGTGGTTGGCTTATGCATATATCTTGGGGCGCGATGGTGGCGTGCCACTGATTTATACCGATCTTGATACCAGTGGTATCAAAGGGGGAGACGGCCAACCACGTTGGCAAAATGCGTGGAAAGATCCAAAGATGGTGCAAATGATCGCCTTCCATAATTTGACCCATGGTGAGCCCATGCGTGTCTTGGAAGCGACCGATGATCGGTTGGTGATAAAGCGGGGCGACGCTGGGATATTGGTGTTAAATAAATCCCCAGAGCCGCAATCACTCTCATTGACGCTGGAAAATGATTGGAATGATCTGCTAACGGGCGTCACGGTTTCGTGTGGACAACGTATTGATGTCGCCGCCCAATCGGCAATGATGCTCGTGCCGGCGTAATGCTGTTGCGAGCGGCCATTCTGTTGGTGATAAAGTACTGATTCATTGTGCTGACGTGTTCGAACCAGTGATTGATGGTCAAGGTGTTGTTGGCCCAAGCCGATGATGCGCTTTATCAGGCGAAGTATGATGGAAAAAATACCTTTAAAGTGTACGTCTCGGCACTGGAAAGCGTCCCTCATGACGCCAAGCATATACCTAATATCGCTTGATGTATGCATATTTAGATTTCATGCACAAAATTGACTTCACCGATGAGGTTCATTATCCTCCGACGCTCATGTTGATATTTCGACTCTCTATGATGATTTATATTCTATTTAAGAACTTCGTAAGAAGGCTTGGCTCCGCGCAAATACACGATGAAGTGTTGCTCGGAGCTTAACATCACATCTTCATCAGGTATTGCCATGCGTACTCTTCGCAGGGCTTCCAGTATCTGATGTAAAGACGCGATAGAGAGTGAGGCCGGTGATGCTCCATCACCGGCCTTTTTGCATTCTGATCACAGCAGAATGCATCCATTTTAATGATGACGAAAGGCCGGTACTTGTTACCGGCTTTTTTTATGGATAAGAAACATGAGCTTATTAGTGATTGAAAACATCCGTTTCCAAATTGAGGATAAAGTGTTGTACCAAGATGCGAGCATAGTGCTACATCATGGTGAGCATGTTGGCGTGACGGGTGCGAACGGTGTGGGGAAAAGTACCCTGTTGAAAATGCTGCAAGGGGAACTGCTGCCGGATAGTGGCGAGATTGTTTGGCAACCGAATACCCAAGTCGGTTATTTAGACCAGCATTTAACGATCGACCCAACACTGTCTATCTATGACTTTATGGCGTTGGCATATCGCGATCTTGTGGAGGCTGAGCGAGCGTTAAATGCTATCTACGCATCGATGTCGGTGGACACGTCAGACGCGGTGCTTGCCAAAGCGGCACGCCTGCAAAGCCAATTAGAGGCACAAGATTTTTACCGTATCTCTCATCGTATTGAACAGGTAGCGGCTGGACTGGGTATCGCGCCGTTGGGCATGCAAACCGCAATGGGCCAGTTGAGCGGCGGTCAACGGCATAAAGTGATGTTGGCAAAATTACTGCTGGAACAAGCTGAGGTGATGTTACTCGACGAACCGACAAACTTCCTCGACGCTGAGCATGTTACTTGGTTGGCGGAGTTTCTTAACCAGTATACGGGTACCTTTATGGTGGTGTCGCATGATGAGGCCTTCCTTGAATCGATCACGACAGCGATTTTTGATATCGACCAGAGCAAGATACGCAAATACAAAGGATCGTATCAGCAAGCGCTGGAACAAAAAGCGCAGCAAAGTGAAACACAGCACAAGCAATACCTCGCGCAGCAGAAAAAAATGGATAAGTTGGCGACCTATATTCGCAAGAACGGCGCAGGTGTGAATGCGCGTATTGCCAAGGGGCGCAAAAAACAGCTTGCGAAAATGGTGCCGATTGAAAAAACCAGACGCGTGAGCCGATAAGCTTTGCGTTCCAATACAAACCATTACGGTCGCAACATGTCTTAGCCGCCAAGGGGTTGCAGATTGGCTATCGCACACCGCTTTTGCCTCCACTGTCACTTCAGATTCAACGGGGCGAAAAAGTCGCGATTATTGGCTTCAATGGCTTGGGCAAATCGACATTGTTAAAAACCTTATTGGGAGAGATCCCTGCACTACGAGGCCACATTGACACGGAAAACGGTATACAGTGGGGATATTTTGAGCAAGGATTACAATGGCGCTTTCCGGAAAGCTCTCCGGTTCAGGCCGTGTGTGGGGTGGGCCAGCTCACAGATAAAACCGCGCGCCAGAAGCTGGCTGAATGTGGTCTCCGTGGTAAAAAGGCGGTGCGGCCATTGCGTACACTCAGCGGGGGTGAGCAAACCAAAGTAAAGCTTTGTTGTTTAGCCGTGATGGAAACCAATGTACTGGTGTTAGATGAGCCCACCACACATCTTGATGTCGATGCAAAAATGGCGTTGCAGCACGCCCTTAAAGCGTATGCAGGCACCGTAATTGTGGTGTCTCACGAGCCACAATTTATCGAGCACTGGCCGGATAAGGTGATCGATATGACCCAGCTTTAGTCGCTAACACGTCAGTAACTGCCACGTCAGTAACGGCGAGGTTGAGCGATGCGGCCTCGCTTATCTTTTTGCTATTTATGGGTAAATTTGTATTTTTGTCCAAAAAAAGCTAAATTTGACGGAATTGGTTAACAGGGATGAATGATGGCGACAGCACGCAAGTCACCCATTGCGGTGATCAGTGGCGATCTGGTGGATTCGACTGCCTTAAATCGAGATGAGTATGAGCGAGTACTCGCGCAAATCAAAACCATACAAGCCCATATTTCACAAGCGCATCGCGCTAATCAGCACAGCATTATACGCGGTGATGAGTTTCAATCTGTGATCCATGATGTGGCGAACGCGCTTCACTATGTCGTGATGTATCGTGTCGCCATCAAAGCACTGGGAAAACCGTTTGATTGTCGCATCAGCTTTGCGATTGCCGAGCAAGCGGATTTGCGTGAGTCGGTGTCAGAGTCAATGGGACAGGCTTTTGTGCTATCTGGTCGTGGCTTAAAAGCAATGAAAAACCAGCGGCTGGCTTTTTTCTGCGCCAATACCGATCTTGAAGACAGATTTGCATTGCTGATCCGTTATCTTGACCGGCAACTCAGCGATGCGACATCTCGTCAATGCGAAATGATGTTGCCTTTATTACAGCGTGATCAACCACTTGCGTACGGCGAGTTAGCGGCCGCGCTTGGGGTCGCGAATGCAACCGTGAGTAAGTCCCTTAAAGCGGCGGGCTGGGAGCTTATTGAGGCATTGTTGGCCGAGTTTCAGCAAACTGTGGGGGCACACGTATGATGGCCTTCCTTTCTTTGCTGGTTCCCTTGTTACTGACTCATCTTATTTATGATTTCTATCTACAGCCTACGAATTGGTGGACGAAATCGACACCACGCGCGCGAATAATGGATTGGACGGTAGGACCGCTCCTCTACGGTTTATGTTTACTGGTGCCTGCGGTGTTTTGGACTCAAAACATCTCGCCGCTTTTGGGCGTATTGGCGGTTGGCATAATCACCAAGCGCGTAGTGGCCGTGCTTGATGGTCAACTTGTCGCGCAGTCATCACTGGTCCGTTTCACGGTGAGCCAAGGCATACACCTTGTGGTACTAGGCTAATTGCCTGAGTTTTGTGGCGCAGCCGCCTTGGATTGGACTGACCGAGATGCCTCTGTTTAGCGAGATCGTCGTAATTGGCACGGGCTATTTATTGATCTTAAAGCCGACATCAGTATTGATTGGTCATGTGTTACAGCGCTTTATACCCGTGATCATTGAAGATGCTTGATTTTACGTAGAAACAGGATCATGATTCCTACCTATGAAAGTGACTTTAACCAAACAGCAGAAGCTTGAACTCGACCGCCAACATGGGACGACTCGTGATGGGCGAGTGCGCGATCGTATCAAAGCAGTGTTACTCGCGTCTGAAGGTTGGAGCGCA
>AQOF01000081.1 GCA_000565345.1 Salinivibrio costicola subsp. costicola ATCC 33508 = LMG 11651
AAAAAGCCGCTGACTGAGTCAGCGGCTTTTAGTATGTGGCGGAGAGATAGGGATTTGAACCCTAGAAGGGCTATTAACCCTTGCCGGTTTTCAAGACCGGTGCTTTCAACCACTCAGCCATCTCTCCGGAACGGGGCGTATGGTAGAGGCTACTCAGTGCGATGTAAAGTGTGTTTTTACTTTCTCGCGCTTAAGTGCTGAAATTATCAGCAAACACCTATTTGAATAGGTTTCCCCTCTGCCACCCCGTTGCTTATTTAACCAAAACGACCATTGATATAGTCAGACGTCAGCTTATGCTCAGGATCATTAAACACTTTTTGTGTTGTGTTAACTTCGACCAAGCTACCAAGATGGAAATAAGCGGTGCGATCAGACACACGAGCTGCTTGCTGCATGGAATGCGTCACAATCACAATGCTGAAGTTCTTCTTCAAATCCGAGATCAGCTCTTCAATCACCCCAGTGGCAATCGGATCGAGGGCTGAACACGGCTCATCCATCAAAATAACTTCCGGTGCGACCGCAATAGTACGTGCAATACAAAGTCGCTGTTGCTGACCACCAGACAAGCCGGTTGCCGGCTGATCCAGACGATCTTTGACCTCATTCCACAAACCGGCACGTGTTAGCGATTGCTCCACCAGTTCATCCAAGTCAGTTTTACTGTCGACTAAGCCGTGAATACGCGGGCCATAAGCAACGTTGTCATACACGGATTTAGGAAACGGATTAGGACGTTGGAACACCATGCCGACTTGTGAGCGCAATTCGACAATTTCACTCTCACGGTGGTAAATGTCAGTGTCTCCCAAAATGATGTCCCCCGTCACCTCACAGCCCGGGATCGTATCATTCATACGATTTAAGCAACGCAAGAACGTCGATTTACCACAGCCTGATGGCCCAATCATCGCAAGCACTTCTTTCTCGCCGATATCAAGGCTCACATTTTTAATCGCCGGCTTAGACCCGTTGTCATAATTAACGAACACATTTCGTGCTGTCATGCGTGGCATATCAACAAACGGAATACCACAGGTTTCACTCGGTGCTAGTGTGCTTTGTGGTGCGGCTTCCACTACATCTTCAGTCATGGTTAGGTTGTTCATTGTTGTCGTCGTCATGATTCTCTCTCCCGACTTACCAGCGTCGCTCGAGACGCTTACGCATAATCACCGCACAGGCATTCATAAAGGCTAAGAATGCCAGCAGTACCATTATTGCGCCTGAGGTGTTTTCGACAAAGCCCTTTTCAGGATTCTCTGCCCATAAATAGATTTGCACGGGTAACGCTGTGGCCGCATCAAGCGGACCGGATGGCACATCAACGATAAACGCGATCATCCCGATCATCAGTAGCGGTGCCGTTTCTCCGAGTGCTTGTGCCATCCCGATAATGGTACCGGTTAACATGCCTGGCATCGCCAATGGCAAGACGTGGTGAAGCACCATTTGCATCTTAGATGCACCCACACCCAAAGCCGCATCACGTACCGAGGGCGGAACCGCTTTAATCGCCGAACGACTCGATATAATAATCGTCGGTAATGTCATGAGCGTGAGCACTAAGCCACCAACGACTGGCGCCGAGCGTGGCAGATCAGCAAAGTTCAAGAAAACAGCCAGACCCAGCAAGCCAAACACAATCGAGGGCACGGCTGCTAAGTTGTTAATGTTAATTTCAATAATTTCGGTAATGCGATTACGTGGCGCAAACTCTTCCAAGTAAATCGCGGCTGCTACACCAATCGGGAAACTCAACGCCAGTGTTACCAACAAGGTGTAGAAAGACCCAACAGTCGCGCCCCAAATGCCCGCTAATTCAGCATCACGGCTATCACCATTGGTGAAGAAGCGCGTGTTGAACACGGTGCGCACGCGATTATCATCCTCCAGTTGGTTAAACCAGTTTATGTGCTTGTCTTTAAACTGACGATTTGACTCTGGGAGTTTGCCGTCGATGTTGCCTTTGTTGAATTGGTTGACGTTATCACCCGCCAATGCCCAAATCTCAATCTTTTGTCCGACCAGATCGGGGTTTGCGGCAACACGGTCACGCAAATCATATTCCGCGCCCGTAGAGATAAAGCGAAATAGATCACGTTTATCGCCCCGCGAGGTCACCTCTGGCATCGCATTAAATATAGCCTTCGCCAATACTGAACGATAACTGAGGTATTCCAATGTTTCATCGTTCAGTGGTTTTCCCTCAATGCCCAAGCTTTGCTCAGTGAGATCAACCGTTAAACGGATTTCGGTGGTGTAAAACGCCGTATACCCTTGGGAGACAATCGACCCAATCAGCAATACCAAAAAGGTGAAGGCGAGAAAAATCGATGTCATACCATACCAGCGGAAACGCTTTTCTTTTCCGCGACGTTTCGCAAGGCCTGCTTTTACCCTAGCACGCTTCTCTTGCGCAATTTTTTCGATTTTATCAGTCATATTGTTCTCGATATTTTTTCACGATGCGTAGCGCCACGAAGTTGAGCGCTAGCGTCACAACAAACAGCGTGAGACCCAAAGCAAATGCAGCCAGCGTTTTAGGGCTATCGAACTCTTGGTCACCGACCAACAATGTCACGATTTGAACCGTGACCGTAGTCACCGATTCCAAGGGATTCGCCGTTAAGTTAGACGATAATCCTGCCGCCATCACCACGATCATGGTTTCACCAATCGCGCGTGATACCGCCAGTAATAAACCACCGACAATGCCTGGTAACGCGGCAGGAATCACAACCTGACGCACGGTTTCAGAGGGGGTAGCGCCTAGCCCTAATGAACCATCACGCAGTGACTGAGGCACGGCGGATATCACATCATCGGACAGCGAGGAGACAAACGGAATGATCATAATGCCCATCACCGCACCAGCTGCGAGTGCACTTTCTGACGATGCACTGGTAAAGCCGATCGCATGGGCAACATCACGAATAAATGGCGCCGCAACTAACGCTGCGAAAAAGCCGTAAACCACTGTCGGGATCCCCGCAAGGATCTCTAAAATAGGCTTAACAATGCCGCGAACACGGGGCGACGCGTATTCAGCCAAGTAAATGGCACTCATTAACCCAACCGGTGCCGCGATACACATGGCGATGAATGAAATCATCAAAGTGCCGGTAAATAGCGGGATCGCACCAAAAGAACCACTCGAGGCTTGTTGATCTGCACGCAGTGCAATCTGTGGCGACCATTCGGTGCCAAAGATGAACTCGGTCACGGGGATCATTTGGAAAAATCGCATCGCTTCAAACAACACTGAGAGCACAATGCCGAATGTGGTTAAGATTGCGAGGGTTGAGCAGAACAATAAAAAGCCCTGCATCACGTTTTCGACCCGATTGCGGCACGTAAACGCAGTCGTAGCGAGCGCCAGCCAAAGGCTAATCCCGCCAACGCAAGTGCAGTCATTGCGGTGAATCGTAATGTGGTCCCTAAATGGTTCAGGGTTTGATAATGGTCCGCCGCAGCCAACAAGACAGCATCGTCAGTTTGGGTGATGCCACGAGCAATATTACCGATTTGACTGTATAACAAATCCGCATTGCCGAACTGCGTGACGTACGTATCGGAAATTTGTGCCATCACCAAACTGTGGATCAAGTTCGGTTCTACCGCTTGCCACAACAATAAAAGAACCAGTGCCGGAATCGCCGCCAAAATGGCGACATATGAGCGTAATAGTTAGGTCGAGAATGCAGTTTGCTCAAGCCACCAGCCATGTTGGCAAGCTTAATAGAACGCGTTCGAGCAATAAAAAAGCCGGAAATTGCAATAATAGCAATCACGGTCATCAGCATGGGTGTTGTCATTGTTCCTCCTGAACACGAATAAAGGGGGTACGTGACACGTACCACCCTTTCGTATTCACAATGCGCTTACAAGTTTGGTTTTAAATCGACGGCAGCACTGCGTACTTGTTGCCACTCGTTTTCACCCAGTGGAATAAGGCCACGGTCAGCGAGATATCCCATGCTGCCCATTGCTTCTTCTGAGGTGAACGCTTTCACATAATCGGTCAGGCCAGGAATCACGTTCTCATGCGCTTTTTTAACGTAGAAATACAGTGAACGTGATACGGGATACTCGCCGGTACCAATGGCATCAAATGTTGGCAGAACACTCGAGATTTTAGAGCCTTGTACTTTGTCTGCGTTTTGCTCAAGGAAGCTGTAACCGAAGATGCCAAGCGCATCTGGGTTTGCTTCAAGCTTTTGCACAATCAAGTTATCGTTTTCACCGGCTTCGATGAAAGCACCGTCTTCGCGCATGCCGTGACAAATCGCTTTGAATTTGTCTTCGTTACTGTCTTCAAGTGCTGCGACTTCGGGATACTCGGAGCAGCCCGCTTCCATGGCTAGCTCAACAAACGCATCACGTGTCCCTGATGTTGGTGGTGGACCTAGCACCTCGATTTTGGTGTTAGGCAGTGATGGGTTCACGTCTTTCCACGTGTCATTGGGGTTGTCGATAAAGTTGCCGTTAGCGTCTGGGACGGTTTTAGCGAGTGCGGTGTAGATATCTTTTAGCGTGAGATCATACTGTTGCGATACTTTCGAGTTTGCGATAGCGATACCGTCATAACCGACTTTGATTTCGACAATCTCGTCGACGCCATTTGACTGACAGCGTTCAATTTCCGAGCTTTTGATTTTACGTGATGCGTTAGTCACATCTGGGGTGTTTTCACCGACGCCCGCACAGAACAACTTAAGTCCACCGCCTGAGCCAGTCGATTCGATTTTTGGTACTGAATATTGCGACGTGCGACCGAAGCGCTCAGCAACAACAGTAGCAAAAGGGTAAACAGTAGAAGAGCCAACGATGCTAATGTAGTCACGGCTTGCAGCCGTTGCGCTACCTGAGGCCAGCACGGCCATTGATACTGTCGTCGCTGCAAAGAGAGCTTTAAGTTTCACATCAACCTCCAAGTCGATTATTTAAGTTAGTGCTGTGTAAATCAATTTATCTACACATAACGAAGAACTCGGTTAACGGGGAGACACATTAAGCGCACAAAGTGACAGTTCCTTTATGCAATGATGAAGGTTTGATGACAGCCAGAGGCATTGGTAGCACACTCAAAAGTTGCTCAAGGTGCGCTAGCGCTGCGCGCGGAAGTGGCTAGGATAGATGAAACATCGATAACATAGCAGCGAGATAACATCACAATTGAGATGTTAGCTGCGAACAATTTGGATAAAGAAGGCAATGACAGATGCTAACCACAATGAGGACACACGGTTGAACACTGATGCCAAGCCATTGGTACTCTTTTTGTGTGATGGAAAATACGGCGCGTCGTTAATGGCAGCCGCAATGATGAAAAGCAAAGCGAACAGTTTTTTTGATGTGCACTGTTATCACACAACGCAAACCATGAGCACCGATAAGGCCGCACAAGCGCTGATCCAGTTTCAAATATCGACTTACGATCTGGCGCCGGCGCCATTGGATGCGCTGACACTCGACTATGTCGATTATTTAATTGCTCTGAATCCCGCATCGGTACAATCGGGCCTGCCATTGCCAAGCTACGGCAAATTCATTCCCTGGGATGTTACCGAAAACAGCGACGCCGGGCTTGCTGCCGTTTTGCGTGCTATTAACCAAAATGTGAATTACTTTCTCTCTCTGTATTTATTTCGATAAAAAATGCGCCACTTAGGCGCATTTTTTGTTGTTAACACGGCTCTCACAATGAGCCTTGGCTTTTCGGTTTATAGTCTAAACGCTTGAGCCTGCTCACTCATACTCGCGTTTTCTTTTTCTAACCGCTCGTACGCTTGGCGCGTTTGCTCTGCCGTTTCAGCCAAAGATTCCGCCGCACGGTGAATTGCTGCGACGTTTTGGTTTAAATCAGCAGCGGCAGTGGTTTGTTCTTCGGTCGCCGTCGCAATCGCTCCTGTCATTTCTGACACCTGCTGCGTTGACGCATTGATGTTCTCAATCGCCTCTGCCGCGCGTTTGGCGTCATCCAATCCTTTTTGGGTTAATGTTTGGCTGTCACTCATCACCTGATAGGCCTGACGCGCTTTGGTTTGCAGCCCTTCGATGATTTGATTAATCTCATCGGTTGATGACTGCGTCTTGGTTGCCAAACCGCGCACTTCATCAGCGACCACAGCAAAGCCGCGACCTGCCTCACCGGCGCGCGCCGCTTCAATTGCCGCATTAAGGGCAAGTAAATTCGTTTGCTCGGCAATGGTACTGATCACCTCTGAGACCTTGCCGATATTTTCACTGTCTGCGGTTAACGCTTCAATCACTTGCGACGCTTCGTTAACTTGATCTTTCGCGGCCACGCTTTGCTGGTAAGACTGTTCAAAGGTTTCTCGACCTTGCTGGGCATACTCGCGCGATTTATCAGTGTGCTCGGCCGCCGCGACCGTATTACTCGCCACTTCCCCAAATGTTGACTCCATTTGTGTCATAGCACTGGCGAGCTGTGATAGCTCACTACGCTGTTGCTCAACACTGTTGACCGTATCCGTCACCTGAGTCGAAAGCTCGTTACTGACCGTTTGTAGCCGCTGTGTGCCTTTTATCAGCGAACCAATTAAGTGGGTGATACTACTTTGCATCTGATCGAATGTATTGGCGGCCTGTCCTAATTCATCACGGTTAAACTGAGCAAGATCGAGCCGTTGCGTCAGATCGCCACTTTCTACCCGCTGCATTTGCGTAACCAGTAAGGACAATGGTCCGCGGATACGGTTTTGGAGTAAAAGTGCAACGATAACCATCAACACGATCAGCGCGACAATTACCGCTATCCCCATGACAATCAGCTGTTCGATTTTCTTAGACTCTTGTGCTTTGATGGTATTGGCCTGTGCTTCTAGATCAGCTTGTAACGACGCAAGGTTGTCCACTATTTGATCAAAGGGCGCTAACATTGGCCCAAGCATTTTTCGTCGAGCGTCGTCTATTCGCCCATTATCGATTAGACGAATATAATCATTTTGCATCTCGCGATAGCCATTCAAACTTGACATGCTCCCCGCCGTGAACGACGGGGATTCCTGATTACAGGCGATAATAAATTACTCTATTATCTACTTTCTGCTGCTGGCGGCTAATGCCACTCACTTCACAGACGCTACGGCTCTGCCCGAACCTGATTAATTACTTATGCCGCTTGTTCTAACTCGCGCAAATAGCGATTTAAGATCACTTTAGCAGCGTTTTTATCCGCATTATCTGAATGACC